>JBFKAE010000140.1:0-7995 GCA_041621755.1 Sphingomonadaceae bacterium
TCTCATCCTACTATGGCACGAAGCCAGACGTCATTAGGGAGATAATGCAAGATCTGACCATCCACCGACCATATGGCGTTGCTGGGCGGCTGCCTTGGCAAAAAGGAAACGCACCCAGTGTGGCATTTGGTCAAAGCTCGCCACGACAGCTCGCCGACGTAGCTCAGCAAATCCGTACTTTTACTGAACGTGTTGAAGAAAAATCTGAGCTAGCGGCTATGAAGGATACAATAGCCAATGCTGACCGCGTCGTGTTTTTAGGTTTCGCCTTTCACCGACAGAATATCGAGCTTTTGGCGCAGGCAATGCAAGATCACACTGAAATTGTGGCCACTGCCTACAAGATATCTGAGAGCGACAAAGCCATCATTAAAAATGAACTTGCTAGAGCGTTCGATCACAAGCTCATGATCCATGATAGTCGGATTGAGCTTGCAGACATGAAATGCGATCAATTCTTCAAAGAATATTGGCGGACGTTAACAGCTGAAAAAGGCGATCATGTACCGCACGAAGAATCCATTATACCGCCTCACACACCATATTTTCCCTCGTATTCACAGTTCGATCAATGAACTGCAGCCAAGCTGAAGCGGAAATAGGCACCCTCCCCCCCCAAACATGGTGGGCGCGACAGGGTTTGAACCTGTGACCCCTGCCGTGTGAAGGCAGTGCTCTACCGCTGAGCTACGCGCCCTGTCGTGACCTGAACGTCAAGGGATGGGCGGGGAGATAGAGCGCGGTTGCGCGCCTGTCCAGTCCTGTCGCCACCGCCTGCCGCGTCCGGCCCATGACAAAGAAAAAGGGCGCCACCTTGCAGCAGCGCCCTCTTTATCATCAATTAAAGCCCGTAAGCCTTAGTTGACGGCATCCTTGAGGCCTTTGCCAGCCTTGAACTTTGGCTGGGTGCTTGCCTTGATCTGCATCGTTTCGCCGGTGCGCGGATTGCGACCCGTCGAAGCTTTGCGTTTCGTCGTGCTGAATGTACCGAAGCCGACGAGGCGAACTTCGTCGCCTTTCTTGAGTGCCTTGGTGACACTGTCGAAAACGGCTTCCACGGCTTTGCCTGCGTCTGCGCGAGACAGACCCGAAGCGTCTGCAACTGATCCGATAAGTTCCTGCTTGTTCATTCCTATTCCCCCAAAGGCGGTGAAGTGAGAGGTGACGACAATGTGTCGGCGCACATGTAAGGACCGTAGACGCCTTGAGTCAAAAGGAATTCTGCCTTCAAACCGCCTTTTTCCGCCTTTTATCGAATTTTTATCCTTAATGGCGGATTGAAACACCGTCATCGGGGAGTGTTGAGGGGCTGGACTCGGTCGCAACAAGCTCCGGTTCCACCCATTCGATCGGTTCGAGCGGTTTTGTCAGCGCCAGCGCGAGCACTTCATCGACATGCCCAACAGGCCGAATTGTCAAACCCTTCAAAACATTGTCGGGAATCTCCGCAAGATCCTTCTCGTTCTCGGCCGGAATGAGCACGGTCGTGATACCGCCGCGAAGCGCTGCAAGCAGCTTTTCCTTCAATCCGCCGATCGGCAACACGCGTCCACGCAGCGTCACCTCGCCCGTCATCGCAATATCCTTGCGAACCGAAACGCCGGTCAGCGTCGAAACGATCGCCGTCACCATGCCAACACCTGCAGACGGTCCGTCTTTTGGAGTCGCGCCTTCAGGAACGTGGACGTGGATGTCCTTTGCCTGAAACAATGTCGGCTTGATTCCATATTGCGGCGCGCGCGCGCGGATGAACGACAACGCCGCCTGGATCGATTCCTTCATGACATCGCCAAGCTTGCCGGTGGTCTTGATATTGCCCTTGCCGGCAACCGTAACAGCTTCGATCGTCAGCAGCTCGCCGCCAACTTCGGTCCAGGCAAGCCCGGTGGCCGCGCCGACCTGATCTTCCTCTTCGCCAATGCCAAAGCGGAACTTCGTCACGCCAGCATAATCGCCGAGGTTCTTTGGTGTTATCTTGACGCTCTTGGCTTCGCCTTCGAGAATCTTGCGCAGCGACTTACGCGCCAGACGCGCAAGCTCGCGTTCCAGCGTCCGGACGCCGGCTTCACGCGTATAATAGCGGATCAGGTCGCGTATCGCATCGTCCGAGACGCTGAATTCACCGTCTTTCAGGCCATGTGCCTCGATTTGCTTGGGCAACAGGTGCGCCTTTGCGATCTCGAGCTTTTCATCTTCGGTGTATCCCGACAGCCGAATAATCTCCATGCGATCAAGCAGTGGCCGCGGCATGTTCATCGAGTTCGCCGTCGTTACGAACATCACATTTGAAAGGTCGTAATCGACTTCGAGATAATGGTCATTGAATTTTGAATTCTGTTCGGGATCAAGCACTTCAAGCAGCGCCGACGCCGGGTCACCACGGAAATCCTGACCCAATTTGTCGATCTCGTCGAGCAGGAACAGCGGGTTCGACGTTCCGGCTTTCTTGATGTTCTGCAACACCTTGCCCGGCATCGATCCGATATAGGTCCGCCGGTGGCCACGAATTTCGGCCTCGTCACGTACGCCGCCAAGCGACTGGCGGATAAATTTGCGCCCCGTTGCCCGCGCGATCGAACGGCCAAGCGAGGTCTTGCCGACACCCGGAGGGCCAACAAGGCACAGGATCGGGCCCTTGAGCGTGTTGGCGCGCGTCTGCACGGCGAGATATTCGAGGATGCGCTCCTTGACCTTTTCCAGCCCATAATGATCCTCGTCGAGAATCTTCTGCGCAAGCTTCAGATCTTTGCGGATTCGCGTCTTCTTGCCCCACGGCAGGCCAAGCAAGGTATCGAGATAGTTGCGCACGACCGTCGCTGCTGCGGACTGTGGCGACATCGCCTTCAGCTTTTTCAGCTCGCCAAGCGCTTTTTCGCGGGCTTCTTTCGACAGTTTCGTTTTCTCGATCTTTTCGACAAGGTCATCAACCTCGTTCTGATCCTCGTCACCATCGCCAAGTTCGCGCTGGATCGCCTTCATCTGCTCGTTGAGATAATATTCGCGCTGCGTCTTCTCCATCTGGCGTTTGACGCGGCTGCGAATCTTTTTCTCGACCTGCAGCACGCCCATTTCGCCTTCCATGAAGGTATAAACCATCTCCAGCCGCTTGCTCGGCGAGCGTTCGGCGAGCAGTGACTGCTTGTCGGCGATTTTCAGGTTAAGGTTGGATGCGATCGTGTCGGCGAGGCGCGAGGGATCCTCGATCTGGCCGACCTGCACGACGACTTCGGGCGCGATTTTCTTGTTGAGCCGCACATATTGTTCGAAATGCTTCACCGCTGACCGAATCAGGGCTTCGAGGTCTTCGGTTTCCGGGGCGTCCTCGGTGACCAGCGCAACATCGGCTTCCATATAATCGTCGCCATTGCGGATCGCTTCCGCGGTCCCGCGCGCCTGCCCTTCGACGAGCACCTTCACGGTCCCGTCAGGCAGCTTCAAGAGCTGCAATACAGTCGCCAACGTACCGACCTCGTAGAGATCCTTGGCATCGGGGTCTTCCTCGGCAGGATCACGCTGCGACAAGAGAAATACCGTCTTTTCACCGCCCATCACTGCTTCCAGAGCCGCAACAGATTTATCGCGTCCGACAAACAACGGAACGATCATTTGCGGGAACACGACGATGTCGCGCAGAGGAAGAATTGGGTAGGCTTTTGTCATTTACACACTCGCTTGCATTGCATTGCCGGAAATTTCCGGAGGGCTTGCAACCTATATGGGAACGCCCCGCACTTTCGACAATGCATATTACATATAGGAGCTGAAGATGTGATGAACTTCACATATCAAATCAACACAGCACAGGGATGAAAAGGGTCAAATTGCCCAATATTTCGTTCAGAACGCCGCAATATCATGCGGCAAAATCGGGCTAAATGCGAATCAGGCCGCGTCGCCGGTCGTCACCGTCTTGGATTTGACCTTCTTCGCAAAGACACGCACCGGATCCTTCTTGCCGTTAACGACATCCTTGTCGATGCGGATTTCGTCCACTTCTTCCATCGACGGCAGATCGAACATCGTGTCGAGCAGGATCGATTCCATGATCGACCTCAGGCCACGCGCGCCGGTCTTGCGTTCGATCGCACGCTTGGCGATCGCCATCAGCGCATCGTCGGTGAAATTGAGCGTGACATTCTCCATGTCGAACAGCTTTTGATACTGTTTGACGAGTGCGTTTTTCGGCTCGGTCAGAATCTGGATGAGCGCATCCTCATCAAGGTCTTCAAGCGTGGCGATCACAGGCAGACGACCAACAAATTCGGGGATAAGACCGAATTTCAGAAGATCTTCAGGCTCTGTGTGGCGCAGGACTTCGCCCGTGCGCCGTTCGTCCGGCCCGGCGACATGCGCGCCAAAGCCGATCGATTTGCCCTGCAGACGATCGGAAATGATCCGGTCCAGACCCGCAAAGGCACCGCCGCAAATGAACAGGATATTGGTCGTATCGACCTGCAGAAATTCCTGCTGCGGATGTTTGCGCCCGCCCTGTGGCGGTACGGAAGCCGTCGTGCCTTCCATGATCTTGAGCAACGCCTGCTGCACGCCCTCGCCCGACACGTCGCGGGTGATCGACGGGTTGTCGGCCTTGCGCGAAATCTTGTCGATTTCATCGATATAGACGATGCCGCGCTGTGCGCGTTCGACATTGTAATCTGACGACTGCAGCAATTTCAGGATGATATTTTCGACGTCCTCGCCGACATAGCCAGCTTCGGTCAGCGTCGTTGCGTCGGCCATTGTGAACGGCACGTCAAGCAGCCGTGCCATCGTCTGGGCGAGCAGCGTCTTGCCGCAGCCCGTCGGCCCGACCAGCAGGATGTTCGACTTCGACAGTTCGATTTCCGCGCCCTTGGCGCCATGCGCAAGCCGCTTGTAGTGATTGTGCACAGCAACGGACAGGACGCGCTTTGCTTGATTCTGACCAATCACATAATCGTCAAGATGATCGCAAATCTGGCGTGGGCTTGGCACATCGCCCTTCGACTTGACCAGCGTCGTCTTGGTCTCCTCGCGGATGATGTCGTTACAAAGTTCAACACACTCATCGCAGATAAAGACCGTTGGCCCCGCGATCAATTTGCGGACCTCGTGCTGGCTTTTGCCGCAGAACGAGCAATAGAGCGTGTTCTTCGAATCGCCGCTGCTGCCTGTGCCGGTGCCGCCGATCTTGGTCATATACGCCTCTCCCGGCCACTTGCCGGTCCATCTTGCTTCACGCCCATCCTAACGCGCCTGTCGCGTGCTTCAATGGGCAAAGCTGCCACAATATTTAAAATGATAGCACCAACCTCATCAACGGAAGGTGAACGAAGCGCCATCACCCTATTCAGTCGTCTTTCTTTTCAATGTCCGAAGACGCCGGTCGCGTCTCGAACACTTCATCGACCAGCCCGAAGGTCTTTGCCTCTTCTGCCGACATGAAGCGATCGCGTTCAACGGCCTCTTCAATCGCGGAGACTTTCTGGCCAGTATATTTCGCCATCAACTCGTTCATCAAAGCGCGAATCCTCAGGATTTCGCGAGCCTGAATCTCGATGTCTGTCGCCTGTCCCTGTGCACCGCCTGATGGCTGATGCACCATGATGCGCGCATTGGTCAGCGCAACACGCATCCCCGGCTCACCCGCGCCAAGCAGGAATGCGCCCATCGATGCAGCCTGGCCAATACAGACCGTTCCGACCTTGGGACGGATATATTTCATCGTATCATGGATCGCCATGCCCGCGGTCACAACGCCGCCCGGACTGTTGATATACATGTAGATGTCTTTTTTCGGGTTTTCCGATTCGAGGAACAGAAGCTGCGCGGTAATCAGCGACGCCATGTGATCCTCGACCTGGCCCGTCACAAAGATGATCCGTTCGCGCAGCAACCGGGAATAAATGTCGAACGAACGCTCGCCACGCGCCGAATGTTCGATGACGATGGGAACGAGGGAGCTGACAGGGTCGATCATATTTATCCTTTGTCGGGCCAAGAGTACGCCATGTTTCCAAATAGGTCGCCACGCAGGCGCACGAAGTCAATAGGCGTTTCACACATACGCCTGTAAGCTTGATGCATAACGATGGAAATCCCGTTAAACAGATCCCCCGAAAAAAGTCGGGGGATCACAAGCATATAGGTTACGCCTTTGCGGCTTTTTTGGCCGGAGCCTTTTTCGCCGCAGGCTTCTTGGCTGCTGCGGCTTTTTCAGCAGGCTCAGCCTTTTTCGCCGGTGTGGCTTTTGCTGCAGGCTTTGCTGCCGCCGCTTTCTTGGCAGGTGCCTTTTTGGCTGCAGGCTTTTTCTTCGGCTCGGCCTCGTGATCGTGACCACAGCCCGGCCCATGCACGTGACCCGGCGTTTCATCGTCATCCTCGATCGCGGCCTGCAGCTCTTCGCGTGTGACCGTGCGTTCGGTGACTTCGGCTTGTTCAAGCAGCAAGTCGACGACCTTGTCTTCGTAAAGCGGCGCGCGAAGCTGTGCGGCAGCCATCGCATTCTGCTGGAAATATTTGACGACCTGTTCTTCCTGGCCGCGATATTTCTGCGCTTCCTGACCAATCAGCTGGTTCATTTCCTGCTGCGAAACATTGACGCCTGCCTTCTGGCCAATCTCGGAAAGCAACAGGCCAAGGCGTACACGCCGCTCGGCAATGCGACGATATTCGTCCTTGTCGCCTTCCAGCTCCTTCAGCGCCGCATCCTTGTCTTCCTCGTGGCTGGCTTCGTGCTCAAGCTGTGTCCATATCTGGTTGAATTCAGCATCGACCATCGACGGCGGCACTTCAAAATCATGGCCAGCCGCAAGCGTGTCGAGCAGCTTGCGCTTCATGTGCGTGCGCGTCATTTGCGACAGCTCCATGGAGAGCTGATCCTTCATGATTTCCTTCAGCTGATCGAGGCCTTCAAGGCCGAGATTCTTTGCCATCTCGTCATCGACCGTCGCTTCTTTCGCAGTGCGCACTTCGGTGACCGTCACGTCGAATTCCGCCGGTTTACCCTTCAGGTAGTCAACATTGTAATCCTCGGGGAAGGTTACCTTGATCGTCTTGGCGTCATTCGCCTTCACGCCGACAAGCTGGTCTTCAAAACCCGGAATAAGCCGTCCCGAGCCAAGCTCCATCTGCATGTTTTCGCCCGTGCCGCCTTCAAAGGCTTCGCCGTCAACCTTGCCGACGAAATCCATGACAACAACGTCACCGATTTTCGCCTTGTGGGTTTTGGGTGCAGGCTCGAACGCCTTCTGCTGTTCGGCAAGCCGCTTGATCGCTTCGTCAAGCTCTGCGTCGGTCGGCTCGACGACCAGCTTTTCAAGCGCGATACCGTCGGTCTTCGGCGCTTCGATTTCGGGCAGAACTTCAAGTTCGACATTAAAGACGATATCGCCGCCTTCTTTATAGTCGTCCATGTTCACCGCCGGCTGCATCGCCGGGCGCAGTTTCTTTTCTGCAATCAGCTTCTGCACACCGTCCTGAACCGACGCGTTGATCGCATCGCCGCGCAGCGCTTCGCCGTGCATTTTCCTGACGAGATTTGCAGGCACCTTGCCGGGACGGAAGCCGGGCATCCGAATCTGTCCTGCAACGCGCGCCAATTCGCCGTCGATTTTTGCTTCCAGGTCCTTGGCCGGAATCGTCACTTCATACTGGCGCTTCAGGCCCTCATTCGTCTTTTCGGCAATACGCATCGTTTCTATCGGCTTTCCGTTCACTATTGTCTTGCAAATCTGGTGCGGGCGAAGGGACTCGAACCCCCACACCTTGCGATACCAGAACCTAAATCTGGCGCGTCTACCAATTCCGCCACGCCCGCACGGCTTCCGAGGGGCACCCCCGGAGGCTTTGGGCGGCGTCTATACGCACAGGCGCAGGGTCACGCAACTGGTTAGGCACGTATGGCCCCGATCAAAAATTCAATATTGCCTTCGGGCCCCTTGATCGGGCTTTGGGTCACGCCAAGAACTTGCCAGCCCTCCTGCGCCGAAAACCACGCTTCGACATCGGCGCAAA
>JBFKAE010000141.1:0-7888 GCA_041621755.1 Sphingomonadaceae bacterium
ACTGCGCTGCCTCCGATATCGTCTACTCCAACCTCTTTACAGGTGTGCACGGCAATTACCTTGCGCCATCTATCGCTGCGGCGGGCATGGATCCCGCCAATCTTGCCACAAGCGATCCATCCAAAATGGATTTTGGCAGTGGTGGTAATACCGACAAAAAGGCCTGGAAGGATATTTGGGGCTGCGGTCAGGGCATAGGTGCGGTAAAAGAGATTACGCCCGCTGCTGAACTCGTTGCTCGACTAAGACGCGAATATGAGGCGGCGAAGGCGAGAATTTGTACGGCCTGACACAAAATTGATGGAGCGCAATTCCGCTTCACTCGTTTCAGGTCAATAGGGACCAGAAAGGAGATCTTGCCGTGGAATTGACATTATCGCTCGAAGAGATCTGTCGGATCGTGATCCGCGCCCGGGAATATGACGCGCAAACGCCTGCAGTCGATCCCGATGATGGTTCGAACATGGCCGACGACAACGCGGTCGACGTCCTCGAAGACGAGACCAACACCTCGGTCGAAGAAGAGCTGAAAAGCATGATCGAGGACCTCAATGAGGATGAACAGGCCGAACTCTATGCGCTGATGTTGATCGGTGATGGCAGCTATGAAGCCGCTGACTGGGATGAAGCCGTAAGCCTGGCAAGCGAGGAAGTCACCGACATCACCGAAGAGCTTATGCAAACGCCGATGCTCGCCTCGTTGATCGAAGCCGGCCTCGCCGCCTTTGATCTGAGCTGCGATAACATAGGCCAGATTGGCTGATCAGCCACGAAAACGAAAATCGCGCAGCTTTTCCCACGGCCCGTCAAGATACTGCCACAGCGACAGGCCCACAATCTCGAACCGCCACGCTGTAAACCCGGCGGACAACTCCTCGAACAGCGCCTTTGCGATCCGCGCGCTGACCTTATTCTGAATTGTCACATGTGGCCAGAAATGCACGTCCTGCGGGGTCAGCCAATACGCAAAGGCCTCGGCCAGCCCGGCGCGTAAATCCTCAAGCTCTGGCGCAACAACCCGAAAAGCGACGCCTTCGCCAAGATTCCGTAGACCGATCGCCCGCGCCGCCATTGGCTGCGCCCCGGCAGCGACAACCTTCAACCGCCGCGAAATTTCCGCAATCTCCGTCCCCGGCAAATGACGGAACAACGTCAAATGCGCAGGCACAATATTCTGCGTTGCAGGATAGTGGGCGCGGCGAAGCGTTTCGAAGCGGGAGAATGTCCGAGCACCCCCGAGTGCTGTCAATATGAGCGGTCGGCCAGGCAGTTTAGCATTTGTCACAGATCAGACCATGACACTATGGCGTCCACACAAAAACCCCGCTGACATCGACACTCCGGTGAACGGCCTTCAGGCTTCAGCGCCGATCATACCAAATGAGCAATCGACCGCCTTCGCCAAGATGCTTTTGTTTAACAATCCGTGCGCGCTTGGCGATCAACCGACAGAAGTTTTCTTCTGTATAATCGGTAAATATATCCTCGCGCTGACTCAGCAATGTCTGAACCATCGGATCCGATTTCGAAGGAAATTCGATAACACCTGCTGGTGCCAAACCGATCAACCAGTCAAGACACATGTCGAGGCGAACATTTCGTCCAATCACGATGTGATGAATGAATGCCAATGCAACGAGCGCTTCCGCATTGGCTCGCTCTTGCAATCCCTTGCGCTCGCCCTGTCCCCAACCTTGCGACGGGCTTGGGTTCGCCGCATCCAGCCAAAGCGGCAAGAAATCCAGTTTATCGGCCTTGGCACGTGCATAAGCCAACTCAAGTGCTCCGTGATCAAAGTCAAAACCGATCACTTTTTGCGCACCGGCCTCCAGTGAGGCCACGGAATAGTCACCCGAGTTACAGCCGAGATCGAAAAGCACTTGCGGCTTCACCGAGGCCACCATCTCCTTTACAAATTCTGCTTTTTCAACAGCTTGTAACGATGAATAGCTCGTATTGTGCGCATAATCGCCCCAAACAGTTGTCCCACCCGGTGCTTCAAGCCCTGCTATATAATTGCGCAACTGCATCAGCATGCCTTTGAATGCCGACTTGGGCAATGACGTCGTTCTATGACGTCCAGCCTTGATCGGCTTCGCAACTGAACGGTTCTGAAGCGCGGCCTGCATCGTGATATGGCTCAGCAAGGTCATGTTGAGACGCTTACTCAGCGGTAGCAACCGCGCCGTATCTTCAGGCGATATGCCCTCCAGATTTCCACGAAACCAGTGGTTGGGTTCCATTCCCAGTTTCGACCACAAAACCAACGGATTGAGGAACTGCATGCAAAACTGACGGTGTCCGGTCCACACCTCTCCTTCGCGATATGGACGCAGAGACAGGTGGTCAATGAACACGGGTTCTGGACCGTTGAACTGAACATTATATGCCGTGGAGTCACTCAGTGTAAAACCACGTTCCAACGCTTCCAGATGCATATCGAGTTGCAGCAGCGCGGCGGCACGGAGCAGAGAAAAGCTCCATTCATACGGGTAGCTGATATAGGGAATGCGCGGGTGTTCCAGAACGTAAGCTGCTCCATCCTCAACCCCCGCAAGTGCGTCTTGCGCTACTTCCGTTGCCGGCAGCAGCCAGCCTCTATCTACCAGAAATTTCAGCGTCTCGGAATCCCGAAGCGCGCTATAAGCCTCCCCAGCCGATGGCATCACCGTTCGCAAAATGCGCTGCCCCAGATGGAATACCCGCCCCGATGGATCGCGGAACGATCCCTGGTCAACCTGTATTGCGCTCATTATTATTCGACGTCGCTGCTGGTTGACGATTTTGACCGTGTGAAAAACGCCTTTACCTTGGCAATGTAAGCACGTCCGAACAACATTGCGCCTGCGATCGAGCCAAAAATGGCCTGAATCATAATACTGCCAGTGCCAGCATCAAGATAGGCATATGCGGGCGAACTTGCAGTCAGGAGCAGAGCCATAGCGACCGAAGTTGTCATTGCGTGCTTTGTCATATGAAATTACCTCCAAGAAACGCGTTACTTGGCATCAAAAGTAACGAGTCAGGGTTTATTTTCCCTTAAACTGGCACCGTATCTAAACCTTGGCATCCCGCGCAATTCGGTCGGTTTCCAGTCCTCATCTTCGATATAAATTCCGCTGATATCGCCTTCGCCTTCTTTCTGTTCAGGCAACCGTGTAAATCCGTTGTCCGCCACGTTCTTTAGCAAGACCGAGACCGGAACAACTGACGGATCATATGATGCCTGCGTTTGCGGCAGGCGAAGCGCAAACAAAGTTGAATATCCGGCAATCAATTCGCGATCATGCATATGCTCCAGAGCCTGAATTCGCGGCTCGACATTCGTGATACGCGAGCCGTGATCACCATGAACTATGAACACAATATTATCTCCGGCCGACGATTGTTTCACAGCGTCGAGCATGGCTTTGGTCAGCCGCCACGCACACACAAGTTGTTCAGCATAGACATGTGTCCGTTCCGTCAGATCGCCACCGTACCGGCGATATTTCCACTGCGACAGCGGTTTGATCGTGCAATCCTCCCGTGTAACATATGGATAGTGAGGCAAAAGAAGATGCGCGAAATAGACGTTGCCAGGTTTCGCATCACGAAGCCTGGCAACAAAGTCGTCCACCGTATCAAGCGCCGCGAGTGAACTGGCCAAATTCAACATATGCAAGCGCATGACAGGCAGGTCCATGCCAATTCTTTGGACAGAAATGGCTAGCACATCATAGTAGGTTGCAACCCTCAACAAACGTGGGGATAATGAGACAAATGCAGCTGCAAGGACTTTCGCCCGCGACCCTGCTGGCATCTGGGAACGCGATAGGGATTCCAGACCACTGCGCTGATATGTATCGCACTGGCTGACAGCCGGATGCGCGCAATAATCTACAAAATCTGATTGCAATATATTGATTTCATATCCGAGCTTCTCGAGACGATCAAAATAGGCATTCTCCTTGATCTGTGTAGCATGATTGGCGCGCAGATCCTCGTCAAACGCACTCTTTCCAAAGTTCAAAATCTCAGGCATCGAGTATGCGGTGCGGAAATAGCGACCATATGCGCCGCCAAACACCGTGAAGGCTTCGCTGTCATAAGCATCGATCAGTCGCTGCCTGGTCCTTGCAATCACCGGGTCGGCAGCATCCAGCCCTTCTATTCCGATATGCTCGTCCAGAACGATGTGCACAATCGCGGGCAGGCTTTCGTTAATATTGCCCTTGGACGCAATCGCCTGCTTGTCCGCCGGCGTTTTCGTCTCGGCAAACAATACCGACGACACCAGTTGCGCACCAAGCACAACGCTAAAAATAACGGCAAATATGGGCGCGAGCGTACATTTTCGTACAAACCCAACAGCTAAAATCGTCACAGCGATGATGGGCGCGAATTGCCCATCGGAATTCAGGTCTATGGCGAGAAACACGAGCAATGCATCCATCACCGGTTGCAACCGCGCGGCAAAGGCGTGGAGCGCTCCAATGCCCGTCGCGGCAATTGCCATGCCAAGGACGATCACCCCGACCTCAACCGTGACAATCGGATAATGATTATAATTCAGGAAATTGGCGAACGACCCCGCCATCATGGCAAACCATGCTATCAGATAGACCCATATCCGATCATCAGCGAACAGCCGTCGCCAATCCCAACCGTCTACAGCCCGCTTCTCTGGTCCACCCATATGCCCCACTCAACTCCGACTAACGACGCCCAGGGGCAAGCCACAAGCACCAACATCACTCAACTTGCAGGACCACCACGCCCATACCCGCTGCGCAACAGGAACGCGTTCACGGCCAGCCAGACGGCATAGGTCCCTACAAAGGCAAACAATCCGTCGACGGCATAGTGCCAGCCCAGATGGACCGATCCCACCAGTGTGATCACTACAAAAGCTAGGCCGGCAAAGCCCGCAACACGGCCAAACCGGAACGCGCACAACATGTACAAAAAGGCGATGGCATTGTGCAAAGACGGCATCGCCGAAATCCCCATGGAAAACGCGATTGTATCCGTGCTGTGCGCGTTCCAGAGCACGTTTTGCCAGACAAAAGCGCCAAGACCGCCTGCCCCGCCTTCGGCCAATTGCGCATCGACCGATGCCAGGTTTGACATCAATCCTTCGAATGCTGGCGCGACGTCGGACCCCATCAGATGCAAAAAGCATGGCCCCGCCGAGGATCCGAAATAGGCGCCAAACACACCAAGAACGATCCAGATTGCCGTGAACGACAGAAAAAAACGTGCCCGCTCCTCGCGCGGCGCGGCAAGCGCAAAAAACACGATCGCGACAGACAGCAGATAGACCCAGAACGTATAGAGACGATCAATCACCGCCGTTGCCGTCACGCCGCCAAAAATTTTGTGGGTCAGCTCCCAGGGCTGCGAACCCAGAAACAGTGCGGCATCCATTTTGGCAAACAATGCATCATGGGCAAAGGGAACAAAATGCGGGATCTGCATCTTCAACATCCCAACCGCCGCAAATAGCACGGGCATAAGCAATAATGGCGCAATCTTGCCGATTATCAGCACCGGTTGGGTCGCCTGCGCCTTGAATATTTTAAGCAGCTGCAATGTCGGGTGCGGCTCGCGCGCGATGAGCATGAGGATCAATTTGTACAATATGATCACCGATATGACGAGCGGCGTTGCTCTTAACGCCTTGCCGACATAATCGGCGACGAGCGGTGCCGTCGAAGCGCCGTTCATGATCGCTGCAAACTCCGCCAGCACATAAAGGCCGGCAACCATCAAGGTCAGCGGAACCAGCCAGACACGCTCTTCAACGCTGTCTTTGCCGAATTCACGCGCAGCGATTTCCATGCCAATTCCATTCCTTAGGGTCCCCGAACCTAAGTATGGCGATAATGGTTAATGCCTCCCTAAATAGTCAGAAATCAACGGGACTGCCCAAAGGATGCAAATTATCGTACGCAATGACAGAATGCTGTGGGCTGAAAATAGAATATTCTCAGGCGTGCGGCTCAGGAGTAGCATAGAAGATTAGTGGATCAGGAGGGCAGGTCATCATGGTCGTTACCAATGCCGATTCCCGTACGAACATCGTCGAAATCGCCGAAAATATATATCGCATCAACACACCCGTGGATATGGATGAACACCAAAAATTCTCGTTCAACCAGTATCTTGTTGTTGCCGACAAACCCTTGCTGTTTCACACCGGTCCGCGGCAATTATTTCCGCTGGTGCGCGCGGCGGTCGACCACGTCCTGCCAGCCGGGCAACTCCGCTATATCGGCTTCTCGCACGTCGAAGCCGACGAGTGTGGCGCCCTCAATGCGTGGCTGGACGTCGCCCCCCGCGCCGTTCCCTTGTGCAGCGCCGTTGCGGCGATGGTTTCGATCAACGACATTGCAGACAAGTTGCCGCATACACTTGCCGATGGCGAGACGCTGGATCTGGGTGGAAAGATCGTCGAATGGATTGACGCGCCACACGTCCCGCATGGCTGGGATTGTGGGTTTCTGTTTGAACGGAATACCAGAACATTGTTCTGTGGCGATCTCTTCACGCAGCCCGGTGACGGTGCTGATGCGCTGACCGAAGGCGACATTCTTGGCCCAAGCGAAGCTTTTCGTATGGCAATGGACTATTACGCCCACACACCCAATACGGGCGAAATTCTGGAGCGGATTGCCATGACGCATCCCACCACCCTGGCCTGCATGCACGGCAGTGCGTGGCGGGGCGACGGCGCCACCCTGGTGCGTACGTTGGCTACCCATTTAGCTTGATCTATCCGTGTCGAGATTGAAACAACGATCATCGGCTTTGCTAAAGATTAACCATAAACGTGCCTATTGTGGCATATGGATTCTATGGGTCTCTTCCGCATCCCGCGCACAAGCATGATGATCAGCCCGGCGCAACCTAGCCCAATGGGCCTGCGCCTGCGTGATCCCCGCTTCCAATTGCGCATTGTCAACCGGCTGACATTGTCATGGCTTGTCATTGCGGCGATGATTGGCGGTCTGAAGCTGGCATTTGCACCTGATGGTCAGGATACGCTGTCCCTGCCCTATATCGTCGCGGCATTACTGCCAGCCTTTGCGCTAGCGGTCGGCTATCGGATATTCAGAACTGAACATGGATACCGCTTTGCCGGGCTCAGCCTGACGGGACGCTGGGTGCCGGTTAACGATCATCTGGTCAAAAACCATCCGCTTTATGGCAATGACGGCCTGATGATCATGCTTGGCGGCGGCTTGTTGTTCAGCATAGCCATACGTGCGTTTGACTTTTACACCGCCATGCCGCCGCTTTTTGTCGGTGCGCCACCGTGGTTGCCGCCAATCTACGCGCTACTTCTGCTTGATATGCTGCTGCTTTCGGGCATGTACGCCGTCAGTTTTGCCGCTGCGCTTCGACACAGTCCGTTTTTCCCGTTGCTGCTGTCAATGACCTGGCTGCTCGATATGGGCGTTCTCGTAACCGGTCTTCATATGATCGAAGGCTGGTCGATACTTCCATCGAATGTGGAGGCGCAGATGGTTTTGTTGCTATCAAGTAACATTCAAAAAGCGATGATATCGGTGACACTATGGGCACCCTATTTGCTTTTGTCCCGACGAGTAAATGTCACGTTCCTGCGCCGTGTCAGACCCAACGATTTGATACTGCTCCAGCGGTAAGCCGTTCCATAACAGCGGTAAGTCGGTAAATTTTACAGAATTGCCTCTACAGCCAATCACGCAATTTATGGCATAACATATTGTATATATTATTAATAAAATTCATGGGGTATTGTACCGCGATATAATGTTCATGTTTTGTTTGCGAAATGTAGAGTCGGCTGAGTTTACATACCTCTATAAATGAATTCATTCTAATATATCAGATATTTACTTAAAACACATTGATTACATTC
>JBFKAE010000142.1:0-7842 GCA_041621755.1 Sphingomonadaceae bacterium
AATCCGCAGAAACTCACCATTGTCACCCACAGTCAGCACTCTCGTACCGCGCGCCTTTGCCGCTTCAATGACTTTCAAGGCATAAGGATCATCCGCCCATACCACCGACGCCCCGTTCGCCTCAACGACTTCGGAAAACAGCCGCAGTTTCGCATCAAGATAGGCATCCATCGTGCCGTGGTAATCAAGATGATCTCGGCTAAGGTTGGTAAACGCTGCTGCGCACACAGGCAGCCCTTCGGTCCGATATTGCGATAGCCCATGGCTTGACGCCTCAAAGCTCGCATGGCTTACACCTTCACGCTTTAACCCAGCCATATTTGCAAGAAATGTCACAATATCCGGCGTGGTAAGCCCCGTCGCCACCTGATCGTCAGCCGTCGTCACGCCAAGCGTACCGATCGACGCCGCATTATGCCCTGCCATACGCCACAACTGGCGCGTCAGTTCCGCACACGATGTCTTGCCGTTGGTGCCGGTAATCGCAACTGTCGTTTCGGGAAAAGGTGCATAGAATTTGGCAGCAAGCGCCGCGAACTTGCGCCGCGGTTCATCGTCGATAATGTGCAACGCGCCTTCAACCTTGGCCTGCGGCAGCGCAACAATTGCAACTGCTCCAGACTTTACCGCACCGTCGATAAAATCCTCACCATTGAACTTCGTTCCTCTAAATGCTCCGAAGATTGTCCCGGGCGCAACCTTGCGGTGATCAATGGCAAATCCGGTGACCGTTGCATCGCCCCCCACCGGATCGAAGTCGCTCAGTCGCATGTCTCTCCTATCCAGCCGGTTTATAACCCTGGACGTTCGCCAGGAACGGGGCCGTGTCGGCATCGCGAACATCACTCGGCTTTACGCCAAGGACGGGCGCTATCCGACTGACCACCTTTGAAACAATGGGCGCGGCCGTCCAGCCGGCGCTGCGGAATCCATATGTATCCTTGGTACCCTTTGGCTCGTCAAGCATGGCAATGACCACATATTTCGGATCGTCCATTGGAAAGGCTCCTGCAAACGTCGTTACCAGTGCATCGCGGTTATATCGCCCCGCATGGGGTTTTTCGGCTGTCCCCGTTTTACCACCAACACGATAGCCAAGAGCATTCGCTTGTTTGCCAGTACCATGCGTCACAACGAGACGCAGCATTGCCTGCATGGTCCGGGACGTTTCCTCGCTGAAGACCCGGCGGCCTGTCGGAGCCCCCCGCCCTTGAACCTTCAGAAGCGTGGCCGGACGCCAGACTCCGCCGTTAACGAGTGCCGCATAGGCACTGGCAAGATGTAGGGGCGTCACCGCGATACCATGACCATAGCTTACGGTCATCGTCGCGATCTCACCCCAATTTACTGGATAGAGCGTCGGACCACGCTCCTTGAGTTCGATATGCACCGGTTCCAGAAAGCCGAGTTTTTTAACATAAGCCTGCTGGCGCGCAGATCCGATTTCCTTGGCAATCTGCGCCGTACCGATGTTCGATGAATAGATGAAGATTTCCGGGATCGTCATCCACCGCGCCTTGGGGTGATCGTCGCGGATACGGAAGCGACCGATCTGCAAGGCGTGTGTGGCGTCATAGCTGTCACTCATCGACTTTATGACGCCGCTGTCGAGCGCCATGCCCATAGTCAACGCCTTGAACGTCGAACCAAGCTCGTAAACACCAAGCGTCGCACGATTGAAACGCGCGTCGGCACTGTCTGCCCCTGCTTTGTTGGGGTTAAAGTCAGGTAACGACGCCAACGCCAGAACTTCGCCGGTATGCACATCGAGAACAACGCCAGCGCCGCCAATGGCGCTGAATTTCTCAATCGCCTTGGCAAGTTCGCTTTCCACGGCATGCTGGACACGCGCATCGATCGACAGGACAAGCGGACCATCAGATGCCTCAGGATTCCTTAGCTCATCGTCAAGCGCACGTTCGACACCGGCCTGCCCTGCGCCATCAATATCCGTAAAACCAATGACATGAGCGGCAAGCGACTTGTTCGGATAAAGCCGTTCGGACTCGCGTTCGAGCTTCAACCCCGGTTCGCCGATCGCATTGATCGCCTTGGCTTCAAGCGGCAGAATGCGGCGTTGAATGAAACGAAATTTCCCCTTGTGCGTCAGCGCACGATAGATCGGTCTCGGATCCTGCTGGCCGAGCGCGAACGCAACCTTGCGGGCAATGATTTTCGGATCACCGACGAGGTCATCAGGTCGAACAGCAAGTGCGTAGGCGTCAAACGTACTCGCAAGCTCCGATCCGTTCCGATCGACAATATTCGCCCGCGTCGGGGGCAATGCCGTTCCATGCACCGTCGTCGCGCCCGAGCCTGAAACGCCAAGCGCAAGATCTGCAAGGCGTAGCGTCGTGACCCCGACCAGAGCAATGAACAGCAGCACCCCAACCATCAACCGTTGCCGCGACCGTGCCAGCGCCACTTGCCGCTTGCCGGCAAGTTGAATGCGAAGCTGGCGGAGTGCGGCTGGACTCACCGGAGAGAGACTTTGCTAAGCATCGCGCGTTCGTTGGCCGCAGCATTGTTGATTTCAGCGACAAATGCCTCGGAAAAGAGGCCGCCGACTTTCTTCACCTGTGCGACAGATGGAATCTCGACCGGATTAAGCGCAACTGTTTTTGCAACAACGGGCGTCACAGCGAGCGCTGTATAGACGGCTACTTGTACAGGTGACTTATCCTGACCCCCCGCCGGAGCTTGTGGTTTTTGCACCGACGCAAGATGGACGGCTGGCGCATTGCGTTCCGGCACGGTCATCAGTGCGGCAAGCTGGACATCGCTTTCAAGAATCTGGCGCGGCGCAGGGGCAGACAATGCAAGAACGTCGCTATTCCAGCGTTCAAGCTGCGGCAGGCTGGCGCGAACGCGGAGTTCGGCCTCAAGCGATTGGACGATGCGCATGTCGTTCGCGATCTTTCTCTCAAGCGACTCAATCTTGCCACGTTCCGCAGCAACGCTGTAACTGACCAGATAAAGGCCGAGACCCATCCCAAGCGTCAACAGCGTAAGCCCTGCTGAACTGAATGATCTGATCATGCGTCTTCCTTCCATGCCGGTGCTGAAGTACGGGCTGCAATGCGCAGTGTGGCTGACCGCGCTCTCGGATTTTTTGACAATTCAGCCACGCCAGGCCGGATCGGCTTAGACGGCTTCTCAAATGTGGGCGCAGGCCCCCCGACCTGCGCCGCAGGCAAGTGGCGCGAAGTCTGCGGCGTTCCCCCGCTACGGGTCCGCAGGAAGCGCTTCACCGCCCCATCCTCCAAACTTTGAAATGATACGACCGCCAGCCGTCCGCCAGGTTTCAACAGGCGTTCGGCAGCCCGAAGCGCAGCTTCAAGCTCATCAAGCTCGCCGTTCACCGCAATACGCAGAGCCTGAAAAGTCCGTGTTGCGGGGTCTTTTGGCGCGCCGGGATGATAGCCAACAGCCCGCCGGACAACGCTCGCCAGCTCTCCAGTTCTCGTGATCGGCCTTGCTGCAATAATTGCCCGCGCGACGCGACGCGACCGGCGTTCTTCGCCATAGGCAAATATGATATCCGCCAGATCAGCTTCGTCCATCGTATTGACGATATCCGCAGCACTCTCGCCCTCGCTAGACATGCGCATGTCTAGCGGCCCATCATTCTGGAACGAAAAACCACGCTTAGCCTCGTCGAATTGCATCGACGACACGCCGATATCCAGCAGGATCGCATCAACTGCACTGATACCGCGCGCAGCCAACGCCTTGCCCATCAACGAAAACCGTTCATGCACCAACGTCAGACGGCCATCACTGTCGTCGACCATCGCCTGACCTGCCGCAATTGCCGAAGGGTCGCGGTCAAATGCAAAGACATGTGCAGCGCCTTCGTCGAGCGCGCGTCGGGTGTAACCGCCCGCTCCAAAGGTGCCATCAACAACAATTTTGTCGGCGAGCGGGGACACGCCGACAATAACTTCGTCGAGCAGCACAGGGGTGTGCGGAGCCATCATAGCGACTCCCCCCGCGCCTTAAGCTGGTTTTTGACATGAAAGACCGTGGCGGGGTCGGCACGGTCGGATCTGAGCAGGGCTTCGGGATTCCAGATTTCAAAATAGTCAGCAAAGGCGATGAAGCAGGCGAATTTGTCGATACCAGCGGCTTGACGCGTCAGTTCGGGGAGCGTGACGCGGCCATTGGCTTCGTATGGAACAGGCTCAACAGCACCGAACTCGTGCTGCAATGCGCGGGCGCGCTCGGCAACCTGATCAGGGGAAAAGCGTTCGGTAATCTGGTTATAGACAAGTTTTGAATAATGCTCGTCAAACGCACGGATGTGGTTAGGCTCAAAGCGCAGGGAAAGCGTAATTTGACGAATGCCGGAGCGAAACTCGATGGTGTTCCGATATTGCACAGGGAGTGAGACGCGGCCCTTGGCGTCGATCGCATTAACGGCGATTCCCTGAAGCAATTCTCGTTGCACACCCACAACCTTCAACTCTTGCGGACAAAACGCTCTCGACCGCAAAAGCCGAGCGCCTCTGCGTAAATTCTGAATTCGAGGGACGTTTCCCCGCTCCCCTTTGTGGATAGATAGGTATCACGGGATTTTCATGGATATCAATGGGAAATTATGGGTTTTAATGGGAAATTGATAAAAACTCCCGGATTTACGCGACTTCTCTGCGAGCGTAACGATCCACCTGTGTGCAAGCACGACGTAAAAAGGGCTGTGGATAAGTCGGTGTGCAAATATTCGCGAGGCGACTCGATGCCACGCAAATCCCCATTATCGTCCCATAATAGGACAGGTTTATATCTCGGTCAGCTCTTTGCTCTCGTCGATTTTGAGCGGCTCGACCAAATCATCGGGCGATGCGAGGGGTTTTGTATCAAGCACCTCGGGTGGAATCTTGTTGGGCTTGGCCGCCTGCTGACTTTCCGCGCCGGGCGCAACACCCAGCGTTGCAAGCGTTTCTTCAGGAGCCTTTGTCGGCCCCTCTTCACCAAACGGCTGAAAGCTGGCAGCAGCGATCAGCACGACAAGAAACACAAATGCGAGGCCGGTCAGCCCCATCCGAACGCGATTCATAAAACACCAAATTCTTGGACGGAATATCATTCCATCAATGTGGACCAGTTTATGCGAATGAACTTTTCCTGTCGAGTGGTGGGTCATGCAAGGTTCACGCGTCAGGCGACAGAATGACGGGCGACACCAGGACACGCTTGCGATAGTCATGGGGCGTGAGCCTTATTTGGACTAGGGAGACCCAATGCGGATCGGCATCTTAACAGGCGGCGGCGACGTTCCGGGCTTGAACCCTTGCATAAGGTCGATTGCGCTTGGCGCCAGTGACCGTGGCTGGGAAACGATCGGCTTCCGGCGCGGATGGCAAGGCTTCCTCGACATCGACCCTGACGACCCTGCCTCTGTCGCAGCAACAACCATAGAACTCACACGCGAAAAGGTACGGGGCATCGACCGGCTTGGCGGCACCATATTGCACACCTCGCGCTTTGACCCCCGGACAACCACCCAGGGCGACCGGACCGACCACGTTCGACGCGTACTCGACAGGCTCGGCATCGATGTCATGATCACACTTGGCGGTGATGGCACATTGCGCTTTACCGCGCATCTCGACGCGCTTGGCGTTCCCGTCATCGCCATTCCCAAAACGATGGACAATGACATTATGGGCACCGATTATTGCATCGGCTTTTCAACCGCCATATCGCGCTCTGTCGAAGCCATAAATGCACTGAGAACGACGACGGAAAGCCACGAGCGGATCGCTGTCATCGAGCTGTTCGGACGCCGGTCGGGTGAAACCGCTCTGCTTGCAGGTTTTCTCGCGCAGGTCGATCGCACGGTCATCGCCGAGGTTCCCGCCGACCTCGACAGACTCGTTCCGATGCTGCTCGAGGACAAAAGCTCAAACCCCGCGAACTATGCGGTCATGGTGGTATCGGAAGGCGCAAAGCTCAGAAATGGAGCGGCGGTCGACATGTCTACATCGGCAACTGCGCGTGACGATATTGGTATCGGTCACAAGATCGCACGCGAGATCGAACGGCGCGGCGGCGGTGGCACCGTCTTGCAGGAACTCGCCTACCTTATGCGTGCGGGCGAACCCGATGCACTCGATCGCATGGTCGGCTTTGCGTTCGGCGCGCTCGGCGTGCAGTTGATCGAACGCGGCGAAACCGGCCGCATGGTCGCGCTGACCGATGGGAATTACTGCCACGTCCCCTGCGATACGGTACTGTCGGGCGCAAAGCATGTCGATGTCGATAAACTCTACGACGCAGATCATTACCGCGCACGATTGAAGAGCGTCGAAGGCATGCCGATGTTCCTCTATTAAAAGGACAAAAGACTTGAAACACGCGATTATTCTTCTTCTGGCCCTCAGCAGCCCCGCACTCGCCGCTGAAAAAACCTTCATGACCACCGGCTTTACGGCGATCAATGTCGCGGGCATGCACAGGGTCGTCGTCACGACCAGCACGGCGCCATTGGTGCGCGCGGTTGGCGAGCAGAGCATGATCGACCGGCTGAAAATCGAAGTGAACGGCCAGACGCTGAAGATCAGCGAAAGCAAAGACAGTGGCTGGTCATGGAGCGGGAACGTCTCAGAACCCGTTACCATCTATGTGACAACACATAGTCTTGAACACGCACGTCTGACCGGTTCGGGCGATTTCGAGGTCGATTACATGCATGGCGATCGTGTCTCTCTCAGCTTAAGCGGATCAGGCGACATGAACGTTGCAAAACTCCACGCGGCAAATCTTGACATATCGCTTACTGGGTCAGGCGACATCAAGGCTGCAGGAGAATGTAACGAGGCGCAGATTTCGCTTACCGGCTCAGGCGATGTGGATGCAGCGGCTCTGACCTGCAAAGTGCTCGACGCCAAAATTTCGGGGTCGGGCAATGTCGTGGCGGACGTCTCCCGAGCCGCGCGGCTAAACACTGTCGGATCAGGCAATATGACCATAACCGGGTCATCAACCTGCGAAGTCAAGGCATCGGGACGCGGCCGCATCCGCTGCGGCGAAGAAAACTAGGATCAGGCCCTAGCTATTGGCGAAGTGGCGGTAGATACCGCTGCCACGCACGATGGGCTGGTCTTTGACATAAAGCATCGCCTGTACAAAACCTGTCGATTTGCCGATATGCCCAACCGATACCCTCGCTTCCACCCACGCATCAAGCGGAGCGGCGGCCATATAATCGAGCGTCATGGTGATCGTGGGCAACGGCGGATCGATATTGCCGATATATCGTAACCCGCGGGCCATCGCGATGTCGACGAAGGTCGCGAGCATCCCACCATGACATATTGGTCGAAGATTGCAGTGATGATTAGCAACCCGGAATCCGAACCGAATTTGTTCGTCGGAATCAAGTCGCTCCTGCGTCATGAAAACGGGAGCACAATAATCAGTGAATGGTCCACAATCGACAACTTGCGTCCAGTTGCGGTCCAATGGAACGGTCAACGCAAGCCTCCATCGCACCGAATGATTGTCCCACTCACATAGCTAGACGCGGGGCTGGCAAGATAAAGTGCGCTGGTCACGATTTCGTCTGGCCTGCCGGGTCTGTCGACGGCATTTGACGCTGTTTTGCGATTGTCTTCGCTCCATGCCGCTGAGATGTCAGTCAGAAATGGCCCTGCGGCAATAGCGTTGACCCGGACCGATGGGCCGAACTCCTGTGCTAACGATATAGTCATCGCATTCAGCGCCGCTTTTGCTCCCGCATATGCCACAACGCGCGGCATTGCTTTCCATGATGCACCTGAAGAAATGTTGATGATCGAGCCGCCCTCATCTGCAGCCATGCGCGCACCGATCAGTGAC
>JBFKAE010000143.1:0-7837 GCA_041621755.1 Sphingomonadaceae bacterium
GCCGAAATCACGATAAACACGGTCGACATGTCCGCAGAGAAAGCAGCCGAGACCATCGTCACCTATCTCGGCGCGAACGGCTATCTTGCACAATTGTAAGGCCACATGTTTAAGTGTATACATTTAAGCATGTGGCAGAAAAAACTATGGAAGAATATCTTAATGAAAGCAGGATTGCTGCCGGAATATACTTGGCAAAATCCGGCTATGGCTATTGACCAAAATGCATCCCATGCTATCGATTAATCATGCAATCACTCGCAGAAATTCTAAAACCTATTGATCGCAGCGATGGGCGTCGCACGGCAATCGAAGTCTATGATGCCTTGCAGGCGCTTATCCTTGAAGGTGCCTTGAAGCCGGGCACGATTCTCTCGCAGGTTGCCGTTGCCCGCGCCTTGAAAGTCAGTCGTACGCCGGTTCGTGAAGCCATGCGCATGCTGCAGGAAGGTGGACTTCTCGTCGGGGAGCCAAATTACCGAAGCCGCGTCGTCGGATTCGACCCGGTGGATATTGAAGCACTTTATGTCAAGCGCATCGTTCTGGAGGCGCTCGGCGTCGCGGTCACCACGCGCCGAACAACGCCGGAATTGCTGGATAAATTGCGCGCCGTCATATCCGACCTTGAAAGCGACGATGCGCATCAGGATTTCAAATTATGGCAAAGCCTGCATAGAAAATTCCACCGCCTTATCGTTGATGCAGCAGGCACTGTGCTGATCTCCGACCTTGAACAGCTTGAATTGCGTAGCGAGCGGTATCAGTCGGCGTATAAGGGCGCGCATCTCCCCGGTTGGTGGCAGCGCGGCGAGACCGAGCATCGTGAACTGTTCGAGGCGATTGTCGCTGGCGACGTCGCTCTGGCTACTGAATTATCGGCTCGCCATCTGGCGCGTACGGCGCTTGAGCTTATGGCTGTGCTTGCGCCCGAATATGACACGGCACGACTGCGGTCGAGCCTGCGCTTTGCGATCGATGGGGCCGCGGCGCTTTAACGTTTCAAGCGGACGATCGCAGCGTCAAGCGCCGAAAGGAAGCGTGACCTGTCAGCCTTGCTGAACGGTGGCGGTCCGCCAATCGTATCGCCGCCTGCACGAAGGTCCGCCATGATTGCCCGCGTCGCTATGGCCGCACCGATAGAATTTTCGGTGAACGCTTTACCATTCGGCCCGATCACCACTGCACCTTTCTTTAAACAACGATCCGCAAGCAGAATATCGGCGGTGATCGCGATCGACTGTGGCCCCGCATTCTCGGCAATCCAGTCATCGGCGGCATCAAAACCCGAGCCAACGACCTGAAGCGTCACGAGCGGATGTGACGGCAGTCGCAAATAGCTGTTGCTCACGATAGTAACCGCGATTTTATGGCGAAAGGCGACCTTGAAAACCTCGTCCTTAACCGGGCAGGCGTCGGCGTCGACCAATATATCTGGCGATTTCATCACACCCCCTAGAGCGCCTGACCAGCAGCCCAGCCGCTCGCCCACGCCCATTGAAAATTATAGCCTCCAAGCCAGCCTGTTACATCGACGGCCTCGCCGATGACGTAAAGTCCGGGCACTTTGCGTGCCTCCATGGTTTGCGATGACAGATCATTCGTACTGACACCGCCAGCGGTCACTTCGGCCTTTGCAAAGCCCTCGGTGCCATCGGGGTTGAACCGCCAATCCGCCAGCACCTGTTCTGCGGCAGAAAGCTGACGATCAGGACAATTGGCAAGTTCGTTTGCATATCCGATGCGCGCGGCAAGCGTCTCGGCAAGACGCGCGGGCAATCTATCAGCAAGGACCGACCGCAGATGCGCGCGCGGTTTGTGACGCTTGGCCTCAATCAGCCAGCCAGCCGTCTGTGATGGCAGAAAATCGACCGATATCGGTTGTCCATGACGCCAATAGGATGAAATTTGCAATATCGCGGGACCAGACAGTCCACGATGGGTAAACAGCGCCGCTTCGCGAAAACTGATCTTGCCGCACTTGACCACGACCTCTGCAGAAACGCCGGAAAGCGACCGGAACAGGCTTTCATTGCCGCCAAGTGTCAAGGGCACCAGCGCCGGACGCGGTTCGACAATTTTCAAGCCAAAGCGCCGCACAAGGTCATAGGCAAAACCGCTCGCCCCCATTTTCGGAATCGATGGCCCACCGGTTGCGACGACGAGCGCGGGCGCAATGGCCGTGACACCATTGCATGTCACGCGATAGGCATCACCCGTATGCCCAATGTCTTCTGCCGCATGTCCCGTTCGCAGCGTCACATCGCCCTTGTCACATTCGGCCAGCAACATGGCTACGATTTGCCGCGCGGACCCATCGCAAAACAATTGCCCCAGCGTTTTTTCATGCCATGCAATCTGGTAGCGATCGACAAGCCCGATGAAATCGGCAGGCGTATAGCGGCTGAGCGCGGACTTGGCGAAATGCGGATTTGCCGAGAGATATTGACCCGGACCTGCGCCGATATTGGTGAAGTTGCAGCGCCCCCCACCCGAAATCAGAATTTTTTTGCCCGGTTCATCGGCATGGTCGATGAGCAGGACACGCCGTCCACGCGCACCCGCCACCGCCGCACACATCAGCCCGGCACCACCTGCACCAAGGATGATTACGTCATAGCGGGCGGGCGGGCTGGTCATGCCGCCTCATAGCAGGCTCTGTGCGGTGAGAAACCCTATTCGAAACCGTCGTCGCTTTGACGACCCGCTTCAGCATCAAGACCGTCGCGCAGTCGCTTCAGCGTCACGTCAAGCAGCGATGAAACGACTTCCTGCCGAATGCGACGTTCGGGATGATCGCATGAAACTGCCAGAAATCTGCCGACTTCAATAGCATTCAGAAGCGATATCGCTTCACGAACATTGTCCTCAAGCGGCGTTGGCGAACCGCGTTTGCAATCGACCTCACAGCTCATAAACGCACCTCGATTCTTGTCGGTGGAGCGATGGAGACAATCAAAGCGACATTGTCCGCGTGATCCGTATACGGAACGACCATGACCATTTTCCTGTTTTAATTAAAGGCTATGCGACGGCCGTAGCAGCGACGTCTTCATCGATTTCGAGCAGAGCCTCGGTCACACCCCAGTTGCCGCGAAGCAATTTCAACGTGTCGGGCGTGACATGAACGCGCATGGCCGCAATATCGTCATTCGTCTGACCATCCTTGCGCGGCAGGCCGAGCAGTTCGATATCCCACCCGATCGACAAAATCGTTGGCACCCATGTGGAGTGGGTGACAAATATCAGCTGTGAAATCCCGCGCATCAGCGCAAATTCAACGGCCGCAACGGTAATATCCTTGCGCGCGTTCCACTGTTTCAGCTTGTCCTTTTCACCCGGCGCAGCGCACAGCCGCGTCATCTCCCACGCTGTATCGTCATTGGGCACCGGATTTTCGACCATATCGGCGAAATGTTCGGCCATCAGCGTTGGCCCCGAGCAGGGCAAGAGGCGCAGCGAGGCAAGATGCGCGCCGGTTTCCGGGTCAAGACTCAGCAGATAAATGGCCTCGGGCGTATCATACTGGTCGATCTCCTTGTCGCCGACCACCGGTACGTTCCATTTCAGCCAATCGACAAAAACCTTTTTCCGGTCGCGGTGCATGTCATCAAGCGCAGACTGATAACGCGCACGATTGGCTGAATTCACAAGTTTAACCATGACCCTTGAAGTCCCCCGATTCTGTAAATTCGATCGCCAACGGATTAACAATGCCCAGTTTTTTACCCTGTTGCTAGCCCGGTAACTACCGGGGTGGTATCATAATGTTCATATTGTTGCATAGGCGTGACAAGATCTTTGTCCAAACCGGTACAATTTGCACCCCGGTGAAAGCTCTCCGTTGACGATGGTAGCATAGTCGTGGCAATTGGCACGCGCTTCAGGACTGAAGTGCGGGTGTAGCTCAATGGTAGAGCCCTAGCCTTCCAAGCTAGTTATGCGGGTTCGATCCCCGTCGCCCGCTCCAGCCGCTATTTTCGGCCGAACAGTTTTTCTATGTCGGCGCGCGCCAGTTTCACATAGGTCGGACGCCCGTGATTGCACTGCCCAGAGTGCGGGGTCGCTTCCATTTCGCGTAGCAGCGCGTTCATTTCGGCAACCCCAAGCCGCCGACCGGCGCGAACACTGCCGTGGCAGGCGAGCGTGGCGAGCACCTCGTCGATCTTCTCTTTCAGGCTGTGCACGCCACCCAGCGCGGTGATATCGTCGACAAGGTCGCGGACAAGCGCCTTGGCGTCGGTTTCGCCAAGCAGCGCCGGGGTTGAACGCACAAGGACCGCACCCGCGCCAAAGCGTTCGATTTCAAGCCCCATGGCCGCTAGATCTTCGGCATAAGCTTCGATGCGATCGGCCTCGCTTTCTTCAAGCTCGACAACCTCGGGAAGCAAAAGCGCCTGCGACTTGACGCGACCATCGGCCATCGCCGCCTTCATTTTTTCAAGCGTCAGGCGTTCATGCGCGGCATGCTGGTCGACGAGCACGAGGGCATCTTCGGTTTCCGAGACGATCCATGATTCGTGCACCTGCCCGCGCGCTGCGCCCAGCGGATAGGTCCTGTAATCGGCGTGATCGGCTGCAGACGATTCGGCGGGTGTCAGTGCAGGTTCCGCACGGGCCATTGGCGGCATTGAAAAATTCAGCCCGCGATCCGAAAACATGGCCTGCGTCCGTGGCAGCGGCGTCTGGGTTTCCGGACGGAATGCCGAAAGGGCAGCGTCCGACACCGTCGTTGCTGCATGGCCACTGCCAGTGTCGAGCGCGTGCCGCAGACCCGAGACAATCAGCCCACGCACCAGCGCCGGATCACGAAAGCGCACCTCGGTCTTTGCCGGATGCACGTTCACATCAACAAAGTCGTGTGGCACATCCATAAAAAGTGCCAATACCGGGTGACGGTCGCGCGCAAGAAGATCGCGATAGGCACCCCGCACCGCGCCAAGCAGCAAGCGATCCTTGACCGGACGACCATTGACAAACAGGTACTGATGATCGGCCGCACCCCGACTGTAGGTCGGCACAGCGGCAAGCCCGCCAAGTTTCAAGCCCTCGCGCTCAAGATCGACAGCAACGGCATTATCGGTGAAATCATTGCCCAATATTGCGCTGAGCCGCGCAATGCGGGCGCTTTCAAGCATGTCACCACCGCCTTGGGTTTCAAGCAGTTTTCGTCCACCATGACTGACCGAAAACGCCACATCCGAACGCGCCATGGCAAGCCGCCGCAAGACATCCATCGTTGCGCCAAGTTCGGCGCGCGCCGATTTCATGAATTTGCGCCGTGCGGGAACCTTGCCGAACAGATCCTCGACCGAAACGCGCGTGCCCTGCGCCAAGGATGCCGGACCATCGGCGATAACGCGGCCATGATCAACTTCGACTTCCCACCCCTCGCCATTTGCCGTGCGGCTGGCGATACGGAAATGGCTGACGCTTGCGATCGAAGGCAAGGCTTCGCCGCGAAAGCCCATAGTGGCAATGGCTTCAAGGTCTCCGGTCGGCAATTTCGACGTCGCGTGGCGTTCGAGCGCAAGACGCACGTCATCGGCATCCATGCCACAACCATCATCGCTGACAGAGATGAATTGCAGCCCGCCATCCTCAAGCGCGACGGCAATGCGCATAGCACCGGCATCAAGCGCATTTTCAACGAGTTCCTTGACCGCACTTGCCGGACGTTCAACCACTTCACCGGCGGCGATACGATTGACGAGCGATTCGGGGAGACGGCGGATCGACATTTCAAAGCTTCCTAGCGCGCAAAAGCCGTACTCGCCAGACCCCTCGGAACAACGCTTTTTCAACCATAGTTGTTTAGGCAAAAGGGAAAGCCGTGCTAAGCGGAGCAAGCGGAGCCTTTCGCACCACTTGCACATTGTTTAAGTACAGGTCTTATGCGTTTCGCGGACCCGACGGTTCACCCAGGTATAAAGAGAATATTATCATGCTCAGCCGCCTTTTCAGTTTTTTCAGCCAGGACATGGCCATCGACCTCGGCACGGCGAACACACTCGTTTACGTGCGCGGGCGTGGAATTGTGCTCAACGAGCCTTCCGTGGTCGCGATCGAAACGCTGAACGGTCGCAAAATCGTCAAAGCCGTCGGTAACGACGCAAAGATGATGATGGGCAAGACGCCGGGCAATGTCGAAGCCATAAGGCCGCTGCGCGATGGCGTGATCGCCGACATCTACGTCGCCGAGCAGATGATCAACCACTTCATCCGCAAGGTGCACAGCCGCAAATTTGGCAGTTTCCCTGAAATCGTCATCTGCGTGCCCTCGGGTTCGACCAGCGTCGAGCGTCGCGCCATCCGCGACGCGGCAAATAACGCAGGCGCAAGCCAGGTATTTTTGATCGAGGAACCCATGGCTGCGGCAATCGGTGCAGGCATGCCTGTCACCGAACCGATTGGCAGCATGGTCGTCGATATTGGCGGCGGCACCACCGAAGTTGCCGTGCTGTCACTGCGTGGCCTTGCCTATACAACATCAGTACGCGTCGGCGGTGACAAGATGGACGACGCCATTGTCAGCTATGTCCGCCGCAATCACAATCTGTTGATCGGTGAAGCCACGGCAGAACGCATCAAGACCACCATCGGCACGGCAAAACCGCCTGCGGACGGCGTTGGCCTGACACTTGAGATCAAAGGCCGCGATCTTATGAACGGCGTGCCAAAGGAGATCACCATCAATCAGGCGCAAATCGCCGAAGCCCTGTCGGAGCCTGTTTCGGCGATTGTCGAAGGCGTGCGGCAGGCGCTTGAAAACACAGCCCCTGAACTTGCGGCCGATATCGTCGATCAGGGTATTGTGCTGACCGGTGGCGGCGCGCTTCTGGGACAGCTTGATGAAGTGCTTCGCGATGCGACGGGTTTGCCCGTCACCGTCGCTGACGACCCACTGACCTGTGTGGCATTGGGAACGGGGCGCGCGCTCGAGGAACCTGTCTTCCGCGGCGTCCTTTCAACCGCGCAATAGTGGCGGCGGAGGGTTAAGCGCGTGGCGTGGCCGCCCCGTCGATCACGCGGGCGGCAAACGCGCCGCGACCGCAACCTTGCCCTTTTGGGGCAGGCTGCGACGGGGCTTGTCGTTCTGGTCGCAATCGTATTGCTGGTCCTCAGTCGCTATAATCCCGATCGTTTCGACGCCATTCGCAGCGCCGCTGCCGACATGGTTGCGCCGCTCTGGACGGCGATCCTTGTGCCTGTCGCTGAAGTTCAGGCCGCTGCGGGTTCGGCCACGGCCTATTTCAATGCTGTCGAAAAGCTCAAGCGTCTCGAAGGCCGCGAACGGCTTTATTTGATGGAACGCCAGCGTTACGAGCAGGCGCGCCGCGAAAATATCGAACTGAAGGCGCTGCTCGGCGTGATCGAACCCGGACGCAAGCGCGTCGGCGTCTTTGCCATCGCCGGCTCCACCACCGGCGCTTATGTCCGCTATGCGCTGATCAGCGGCGGACACAGGCACGGCGTTGCACGCGGTCAGCCGGTGCGCACGGTAAGCGGCCTTGTCGGGCGAACCATAAGCGTCGGCCGCCATGCATCGCGCGTCATGTTGCTGACCGATATCAGCAGTCGCGTACCCGCCCGGGTCGTACGAACCGGACTTCCCGTGCTTGTCATGGGAAAGAACCTGCCACTTCTCGACGTCGATGTTTCGGGTCCGTCCAGCAGCAGCCTGAAGCCCGGCGACAGGCTGGTCACGAGCGGCGATGGCGGACTGTTCCCACCGGGCCTTCCTGTAGCAACGATCGTTCGCACCGATGGCAACCTGCCCGAGGCGCGTCCAGCCGCACCGCCGGACGGACTTGACTATGTCATTGTCGAGACTGCCTAC
>JBFKAE010000144.1:0-7819 GCA_041621755.1 Sphingomonadaceae bacterium
GACCGGCTACGTCGGGGCCGGCACCGTCGAGTTCCTGATGGATGAGGATACAGGTGCGTTCTATTTCATCGAAGTCAATCCGCGCATCCAGGTCGAGCACACCGTAACAGAGATGGTCACCAACATCGATATCGTGAAGGCGCAGATCGGGATCGCGATGGGTGGGCGTCTGGGGATTTGCGAAGAGACAGGCGTGCCGCCGCAGAACCGGATCGCGCTGTCGGGCCACGCCATGCAATGTCGCATCACTACCGAGGATCCAGAAAACAGCTTCATCCCGGACTATGGTCGGATCACGGCTTATCGTGGCGCCTTTGGCTATGGTGTGCGAATCGATGGCGGTACGGCCTATTCTGGCGCTGTTGTCACCCGCTATTACGACCCGCTGCTCGAAAAGATTACCTGCTGGGCGCCGACGCCGGTTGAAGTGGTCGCACGCATGACGAGGGCACTTGGCGAGTATCGCATCCGCGGCGTTGCAACGAATGTTGCCTTCCTTGAAAACGTGCTGAAACACCCCGACTTCGTCGCCAACCGTTATACGACGAAGTTCATTGACGAGACGCCCGGCCTGCTCAAACTGGTCAAGCGGCGCGACCGGGCGACGCGGCTACTCACATATATTGCAGATGTCACTGTCAACGGTCATCCCGACGTCAGGGGGAGGGCCAAGCCTACCGCACATACACGCGCGCCACGCGCGCCGGAAGCGGGAGGGCCCGTTCCCGACGGCACTCGCCAAATCCTCGAGCGTGAAGGAGCAAGAGGGCTTGCATCCTGGATTAGGGCGCAGAACCGGCCATTGCTTACCGACACGACTATGCGCGATGCGCACCAGTCGCTGCTCGCCACGCGTATGCGCAGCGCGGACATAATCGCGGTGGCAGGCAGCTATGCGCGTATGGTGCCGCAACTCCTCAGCCTCGAATGCTGGGGTGGGGCGACCTTCGATGTTGCCATGCGCTTCCTTCAGGAAGACCCGTGGGAACGGCTTGCTGCGATCCGCGAAAAGGCGCCGAACCTGCTCACGCAGATGCTCTTGCGCGGGGCCAATGGCGTCGGATACACGAACTATCCCGACAATGTCGTGCGCCACTTCATCGCGCAGGCAGCCAAGGGCATCGACGTGTTCCGCATCTTCGATTGCCTTAACTGGGTAGAAAACATGCGAGTCGCCATCGATGCGGTAGTGGAAAACGGCAAGGTGGCGCAGGGCTCTCTCTGTTATACTGGCGATATCCTTGATCCAGCCCGCGACAAATATAGTCTTGCCTATTACGTCGATCTCGCCCGACAGCTCGAGGTCGCGGGGTGCCATATGCTCGCGGTGAAAGACATGGCTGGGCTGCTCAAGCCCGCAGCCGCGAGCGTGCTGTTCAAAGCACTAAGGGAAGCGACCGATCTTCCGATAGCGCTGCACAGCCATGACACGTCAGGTTCTGCGGCTGCGACGCTGCTAGCGGCGATCGATGCGGGTGCCGACAGTGTCGATGCCGCGATGGATGCGATGTCGGGCACGACTTCGCAGCCTTGCCTCGGGGCCATCGTCGAAGCCCTGCGCAATACATCAAAGGACACCAGAATCGATCCGCGCGCGATTCGAGAGATCAGCTTCTACTGGGAGGCGGTGCGAGCTCAATATGCCGCCTTCGAAAGCAACCTGCGCTCTGGCGCATCGGAAGTGTACCTGCACGAAATGCCCGGGGGCCAGTTCACTAATTTGAAGGAACAGGCGCGCAGCCTGGGCATCGAGACGCGTTGGCACGAGGTGGCGAGCGCCTATCACGATGCAAACATCCTTTTCGGTGACATCGTCAAGGTCACGCCCTCGTCCAAGGTGGTGGGCGACATGGCGTTGATGATGGTGGTGCAGGACCTAGCGCCTCAAGACGTATTCGACACCAGCCGCGATATAGCCTTCCCATCTTCGGTCGTGGAAATGCTGCGCGGTGACTTGGGGCAGCCTCCGGGCGGCTGGCCCGAAGCCATCCAAAAGCGCGTGCTCGGCGACGAGACGCCCATCACGGTCCGTCCGGCCAGTCTGCTTGGCGAACAGAATCTCGATGCAACGCGCGCAGAGGCAGAAAGGCGATGTGACCGCGCCCTCAACGAGAATGAGTTCGCTAGCTATCTGATGTATCCCAAAGTGTTCACCGGCTATGCCGACGCGCGCCGCCGCTACGGTCCGGTTGCGGCATTGCCAACGCCGATCTATTTCTACGGCATGCGGCCGGGCGATGAAGCGAACATAGAAATTGAGCAGGGCAAAACGCTGGTCATCACTCTCACCGCCATCGGCGAAACCGAAGATGACGGCAAGGTACGAGTCTTCTTCGAGCTCAATGGTCAACCGCGCATCATCACCGTTGCAGATCGCAAGGTCAGTACGATCCATGCCGGGCGCCGATTGGCTGACCCGGCAAATGATAGCCACGTCGGAGCCCCCATGCCCGGCTTGGTTGTCACACTCGGTGTTTTGCAGGGGCAGGCAGTCAAGGCCGGTGACCTGCTCCTCACACTGGAAGCCATGAAAATGGAGACCAGCATTATGGCGCCGCGGGATGGCACGATCGCAGAACTCGCTGTGAAAACTGGACAAGTCGTCGATGCAAAGGAGTTGTTGGTCGTGCTCGGATTAGGACAGGCCTAGAATCAGTTGGAATAATGAGACCCCGAAAAGCGGGGCCTTCAACCGATTTCGTGCGCCTAATTCTATAGATGCAGGGGGCGGCCTTGATTTCGGTCCCTGCCGCGGGGCATGGCGTGACTGCGGCGTGACGCGAGATATTTCCCCGGCAGCTGGCCGAGCACCTTCTTGAACATCGTGATGAATGCGCTGGCGCTTTCGTATCCCAGGTCGAAGGCAACCGCCTGCACCGGCTCACCGCCGGCGAGACGTTCCAGCGCAAGCATGATCTGGAATTGCTGGCGCCAGCGACCGAAGCTCATACCCGTCTCGCGCAGGATCAGGCGGAACAGGGTCCGCTCGCTCATCGCTACATACGCTGCCCATTCGCCGATCGTCGTCCGATTGGACGGATCGGCGGTGAGCACATCGGTGATCTTACGCAAGCGAGTATCCGTGGGCAGTGGCAGATGGAGATGCTCGACCGGAGCGGTCGCCAGTTCGTCGAGCATGGTCTGGATCAGCCGGCCGGGTGGGCCATCGCGATCGTAGAGCTGTGGCAGGCGGGCCACGCCGATTACCAATTCTCGGAGCAGCGGATCAATCGCGACAGTGCAACATTGGTTGGGAAGCTCCGGTAAGATCGTATCCTTCCGAGGAGGACCGCCTTGTATGATTAGGACGGTTGGGTGAGAGATTTGGCAAGTGCAAATAATGGTATTTGCACCGTGATTGATGAAGTTGGGATGAGTCTGTAGATTTCCGCTGAGAGTTGACCCGGGATTTTCATCGAGAAGTGACCCGGGTTGCTGGGTTGGTATTGGCCTTAGTTTTCGGTTTTGGTCAAGGTTTTGACGATCTCCTTTTTGGTTGTGCCGTTGGCGGATGAGGCCTTGAAGCGGAAGCTGTCGTTTCCGGTTTCGAGGATGTGGCAATGGTGTGTCAGCCGGTCGAGCAGAGCGGTTGTCATCTTGGCATCGCCGAACACGCTGGCCCATTCGGAAAAGCTCAGGTTAGAGGTGATGACAACGCTGGTGCGCTCGTAGAGTTTGGACAGCAGGTGGAACAGCAGTGCCCCGCCTGACGGGCTGAACGGCAGATAGCCCAACTCGTCGAGGATGACGAGATCGAGGCGCAACAGCCGCTCAGCGAGCAGGCCCGCCTTGTTCAGTACCTTTTCCTGTTCCAGCGCGTTGACCAGATCGACCGTGGAGAAGAAGCGTACCTTCTTGCGGTGGTGCTCGACGGCCTGAACACCCAGGGCCGTGGCGATATGAGTCTTGCCGGTTCCGGGACCGCCGATGAGGACGACATTGTGGGCGCCATCAATGAACGCACCACGATGGAGCTGGCGGATCATGGCCTCGTTTGCTTCGCTGGATGCAAAGTCGAAGGTCGCCAGATCCTTGTAGGCGGGGAAGCGGGCCGCCTTCATCTGGTAGGCGATCGAGCGAACCTCGCGTTCGGCCATCTCGGCCTTCAATAGCTGCGAGAGGATCGGAACGGCAGTGCCGAACGCTGGGGCGCCCTGTTCGATCAGATCGTCGGCAGCCTGCGCCATACCGTACATCTTGAGGCCGCGCAGCATCACTGTCACGGCAGCGCTGGCAGGATCATGGCGCATGCCGCACCTCCTTGCCGCGCAGGGTATCATAGCGGGCGACATTGGCCTTGGGTTCATGGCGTAACGCCAGCGCCTGTGGGGCGTCGATTCTGGGGGGATTGCCGTCCTTGTCGTCGATCAACCGGTGCAGCAGGTTGAGGATATGGGTTTTGGTCGGCACGCCTGATTCCAGCGCTAACTCCACCGCACAGAGCACCGCCTGTTCGTCATGGTGCAAGACCAGTGAGAGGATATCGACCATCTCCCTGTCGCCGCCAGGGTGCCTGAGCAGATGGGCCTGCAATCGCCGGAAGGCTCCGGGCATCTCGGTAAAAGGCGCGCCGTTACGCAGGGCTCCGGGCTTGCGCTGGATGACGGCCAGATAGTGCCGCCAGTCATAGACCGTCTGTCCGCGCAGATGATGCGCACGGGTGATGATCCGCCGATGTTCGCATAGCACCTGCCCCTCGGCGGCAATGACGATCCGATCGGGATATATCCGCAAGGATACTGGCCGGTTGGCGAAGGATGCCGGCACGCTGTAGCGATGCCGCTCGAAGTGAACCAGGCAGGTCGGCGAGACCCGTTTGGTATGCTCGACAAAGCCGTCGAAGGGACGGCCCATCTCCATCAGGCTGGCGATCTCACCGGCATGGACATCGGCAATGGTGCCCGGCAAGTTGCCATGCGGGATATCGTGCCACTGCGCGATGCACTGCTCTTCCAACCATGCATTGAGCGCCGCAAGATCGGGGAAGGCAGGCATCTTCTGCCACAGCCTGCGCCGTGCATCCTGGACGTTCTTCTCCACTTGCCCTTTCTCCCACCCGGAGGCCGGGTTGCAGAACTCCGGCTCGAACAGATAATGGCTCGCCAGTGCCGCAAAGCGGGCGTTGACCTGCCGCACCTTGCCCGGACCGATCCGGTCAACGGCCGTCTTCATATTGTCGAAGATCCCGCGCCGGGGCACACCGCCCAGTACCCGGAACGCCTGTGTCAACGCGTCGAACAGCATCTCGTGCGTCTGCAGCAGATAGGCGCGCACGATAAACGCCTTGCCGTGCGACAGCTTGGTATGCGCCGCCTGCAGCTTGACCCGCTCGCCTGCAATGATTGCCCAGTCCTCACTCCAGTCGAACTGGAACGCCTCGCCCGGTGCAAATACCAGCGGAACAAATGTCCCGCGTCCGCTGGTCTGCTGCTCATATTGCAACCGTTCCTTCCATTTGCGGGCAAACGCCGCAACCCGACCGTACGAGCCGTCAAAGCCCAGTTCCACCAGGTCAGCGTGCATCTGCTTGACCGTACGCCGCTGCTTGCGCGATTTGCTCGCCTCGATCCGCAACCAGTCTGACAACTTCTCCGCATACGGGTCCAGCTTGCTCGGACGATCGGGAACCTGGAACTTTGGTTCCACCACATCGCTGCGCAGATATTTGCGGATCGTATTGCGCGACAGGCCTGTCCGCCGCTCTATCTCCCGGATCGACAGCTTGTCACGCTTGCGCCAGCGCCTGATCACACTCAGTAAATCCATCTCGATCACTCCATGTCGCCTCCAATCCATCAATCGGGAGGCCGTTCAAACATGGGTCAAATCTCGATGGAAATTATCACTCCTCCCGGGTCAACTCTCAGCGGAAATCTACAGTTTCGGTGCCTGGAAGTGTGAAGGTTGCCGAACTTTTTGCGATCGAAACCTATCCAACTCTGCACCAGATGACGTCAACGATATTGGCGCAGTTGCAACCTGGGCTGGACGCCATTGATATTATCAAATGCCTGTTTCCCTGCGGGTCGATCACTGGGGCTCCCAAGATCCGGGCAATGGAAATCATCGCTTCGACCGAGCGCCGCAAGCGCGGAACCTACACGGGATCGATGGGATTTGTTGCGCCGAACGGTCAGTCGGCATTCAATGTCATGATTCGCACCTTGGAATTTGAGTCTTTCAACGACAGCCCGCGATTTGGTGTGGGTTCGGGAATCGTCGCTGACTCCCTACCTGATCTGGAATGGCTCGAATGCCAGTCCAATGCCCGGTTCCTGGCTGCGCGAATTGGCCATTGAGTGGTTTTATACCAAGCTATAGCGCGACGATCTGGGTGAGAGTGCGTGCGCGAGATTGTCGCTGGAGGGCCGCGCGGCGTCGATAGCTTTCGACGTTCATTTCGAAGATCGTGGCGTGATGGACGAGCCGGTCGACCGCGGCGAGCGTCATGGCGGGATCGGGGAAGACGCGGTTCCATTCCCCGAAGGGCTGGTTGGCGGTGATGAGCGTGGATCGCCTCTCATATCGTGCACTGATCAGCTCGAACAGGACAGAAGTTTCGGCCTGGTCCTTGGTGACGTAGGCAAGGTCATCGAGTAATGTTGCGCGCAACATTACTCGATGAGCTGGGCTATGTCCCGTTCACCGCGGTTGGCAGCGAACTGTTGTTCGAGGTGCTCAGCCAGCGCTATGAACGTGGCAGTACGCTCATCACCAGCAATCTGCCGTTCGACGAATGGACATCGGTGTTCGGGTCCGAGCGTCTCACCGGCGCGCTCCTCGACCGGCTGACCCACCATGTTCATATCCTCGAGATGAACGGGGACAGCTATCGCCTCGCCAGCAGCCGGAAACGGCAACAACACACGACAGGAGGTGCCCCCGCCATGACCTGATCAAAATCCCTCATCTGCTGTGCTGAACGGCCTTCCGCTACGCTCCAGACCGTTCAGCACAGCAGATGAAAAGCACCGCCTCGATCAGAGGCTTTTTGTTCAATCCAACTGGTACAGTTTTACACCGGAATCTTGCACAATTTTACCCCGACGTTGACATTCGTGCCCTGGCCATGCCGGTCGGGCGCGATGGCAACGCCCTGCCCCTCAGCAGTGGCGAGGAGCATGCGGACGTCGCCGGCGGTCAACAGCGGTAGGTCGCCGCTGATGACCAGCAGCGGCGCACGAGCTCGCTCCGCCCGCACCCGATCCAACGCCGCGTTCAGCCCCGCTCCCTGGTCCGGTTCCCAGGGAAAATCCGCCCACGGGAGCGGCGACAATACCCGCGCTGGAATGCCTGCCGCATCCAATGCGGCGAGGACCCGGGCTGCCAGGCGGTCGCTGAGCGTTTGGCGCTCCTGCGGTGACAGGCAGGGAGCAAGACGCGACTTTCTCTGTGCGCGCAGTTTCAGCGGAACGATCGCGGTCCAAATCATCGCGATGCGATCGACCTCGCCAGCATCAGCGCCATCTCTGCGACGCGGACCTTGTCTTGTTCATCGCGCATCATCGTGTCCGTATGCGCGAGTTCGACACTCTCAGGGGCGTCGTCGCCGCTATGGATGACTAGGCCATCGATCAGGCCGTGATAATGAGCGGCAATGCTGGCATTGCTCACCTCCAGGCCCAGCTCGCGCATGAGTTTTGCGGTCGGCCCCTTGACCGCCGCGCCACCGATGATCGGCGAGACCGCCACGACCGGCGCGTGCGCTTCGCCCAATGCCGCGCGAAGGGCGGGCACCGCCAGCAGCGGATCGATGCTCAGGAACGGATTGGACGGGGCGATCAGGATAGCATCGGCCGCATGGATTGCCTCGATCACA
>JBFKAE010000145.1:0-7606 GCA_041621755.1 Sphingomonadaceae bacterium
CAGCCCGGGTGTCAGAATGGCTGATGTCTCGACTTCGATACCCTTGATCGTGCTGCTGGCTGCGTTCTCGATGATCGCAGTGGCGAAACCACCGGGTAAAGTCACCACACGCCTGACCTGCAAATCCTGGAACTTGTTAACAAATCCAGCAACGTTTACGCGGAGGCGATTGTCGAGAAAGTCCGACTTCAGACCAATTTCGTAGGCATCAACCGATTCAGGATCGGTTACGCGTCCGGCAATTGCCGGTGATGTGGCATTTGCCTGAATGGCGGCGCTTTTGTAACCTTGAGAATAGGATGCGTAAAACAGCACGTCGTCCATCGGCTTGAATTGCAAACCGACCTTGGGGTCGAACGAGTTGTTGGTCACATTTCCCAAAACAGTGAAGCTCATTGGTACGACGGGTACCGGCACACCCGGCAATCCGTTTGTCGATGTGTAGGAGTAATCGCGATCATCGCGCGTATAGCGCCCGCCAAGCGTCAGGCTCAACTTGTTCGTAATGTCATAGGTGAATTGTGCATAGGCCGCGATGCTGGTCAGGTCGATGCTCGGATTTAGTGTGTCGGCCTTGGCGACCGTGGGCGTATTGAACGGGGGGGTGAAAGGCGGGGCGCCGTTGGCGATTAAGAAGCTGACAAGACTGTCTGTGCCCAGTGTGAATTCCTGCACCTCGGACCCTGCGTCGTTGAAATAGTACAGGCCGGCCACCCATGTCAGCCTATCGTCAAACGTGGCGAAGCCGCCATCGGTAGACGCGACACGCACCTCGGCACTATATGTGTCGGTGTTATTGGTGCCGCGATATTCGATGATATCAAAAGCTGTACCATCGGAATCCTGGCTGGCGCTTTGTTCGAATCCGATCCAACTGCCGATTACGGTTACGGTTGCCTCGTTTCCTTTCCACATGAACCGGCCGTCGAACTGCGTGTGCTTAATATCGTTCATCCCGGGGATGCTGTAATCGCCGCGGTAAGGATCGCCGTCGATCGATTGCGTGATAAGCGGGCTTGCCAAGAACAGAGGCAGATTGCCTGGATGCAGCGAAGCGAACCCTTGCTTGTTGCGGGCATAACTGCCCGCAAGCTTGAACTCCAGATTATTTGTCAGATCGAACGAGAGTTTGCCGCGAACGGTAAAGTTGCTGATGCCGTTGTCCTCGCCGCTGACATTGTCGAACATGAATCCTTCGATGTCCGAGTAGCCTGCGCTGAAGCGTGCGCGTATACGGTCGGTAAGCGGGCCAGACACGGTTCCGCCGACCGAGTAATAGTCCTTGTTTCCTCCCGAAGCCTGAGCCCGTCCTTCAAAATAGCTGGAAGGGTCGGCGGTCGTTGCGGAGATAGCGCCGCCGATTGTGTTTCGCCCGAATAGTGTACCTTGGGGGCCGCGAAGGATTTCGACTCGTTCGATATCTACCAGGCCGGACAAAATATTCGAAAAGCGGGGTTGATAAATTTCGTCGATATAGACTGCGGACGATGGGTCAGAGCCGATGTCACGTCGGTTGGTGCCAATGCCGCGTATGTAAAGTTCTGGGTTGGCTGCACTGGTCGTATCGTAGGTAATGCCCACGATATTTTGGGTCAGTTCGTCGAGGTCAGTGGTCGCCGCAGCTTGCAGCTCTGCGCTGCTGACGGCGGAGATGGAGATTGGCACGGCCTGAACGGATTCAGTGCGTTTTTGCGCAGTGACGACGATGTCTTCAAGCGCATTTCGATCAGTTTCGCCTTCCGATGCAGGCGGGTTCTGAGCCAGAACGGCCTGTGCATTGAGCAAGGCGAATAAACTTACTCCGCCCAGCACGAACCGTGTTGCAAAAATAGACATATCCTCTCTCCCCATATTTATAGATAGCTAACTATATATTATGGCGGCACGTATAACTATGGGGTCTGATCATGTCAATGAGATAAGATTACGACCGTTAGGGGACGCTATCGTCACGCCAGATCATCACCAGAGTCTTGAAGACAATCAGTGACGGGCACTGACGCTTGCAAGGCGCTATGAAGTCAAGTGCAAATGTCTCTTATCATCTGTAGATTGATCGTCGACAGGCGGGTCATGTGGCGGTGTGGATATCCGTCATCGCCTCGGTCAGAACCTCAAACGCCTGCGCGCCGCCAGGTGGCTCTCGCAGGAAGCGTTCACGTTCGAGGCCAATATCCATCGCACCTATATCAGCGATATCGAACGCGGTGCCAGAATCCCCACCATCACCGTTATAGACCGGATCGCTAAGGCGCTCGGGGTCAAGGTGGGGGAGTTGCTCGACTGAAGGATCACGTGGCCTGCCGGCATAGTTTCTGTCACGCTGTGTTCATGTGATCTGCGCTGATCTGGTCTTCTAATAGCAGTCTCGGCCAGCAATGAAGCGCTTGGCACCGGTCATGCTGCCAAAGCCATTGCGTGAGTTGACACGACCGCAGATTGTCGCCGAATTGTCTTTGCTGTTTGTGTAGACACGCATGTCCGTGAATTTTGCTGAGGACGGATCGCGCAGCTGTGCGCGAACCATGTGCCGGGCAACGAGCTTCCAACTGGTATCATCGATTTCGGGTTTGGTTTTGGCCTTTTACGATCGCTGTTTGGCTTGAACCCGTGGTGAAGACGCCTTTCGTGCAATAGCCAAGCGCCAGCAGCGTACCGATAGCCAATATATTCGTGCTTCTTCGCAGCCATAAATATCTACGAATAGTGACTATATCTATGTATCGGAAGCGTTGAGCAGACTGATCGCCGCGACGAGGATTTTTGTTTCATCGAGTATCGTCTGTATTGAGGCAAGCTGCGCGGAGATATCGGCTGCACTGGCGTCGTGCGCCTGACCCATGACCGCAGCCTCATGCGCCTTTTCGAACCGCGCGGTGATGATTGCGAACAGTCCGCGACGTACCTCCATTTGCTCTATCTGGTCCGGGTCGCTTGCCATACTGGCAGCAAGCCGTACCTGCCATGCGAAGTCCACAAGCATCTTTTCGACTTCGAACGACTATTCGACTGGACTTGCGCGTGGAGCGGAGCGGTAGTGGTGGTGCGAGTCGCCGCCTGCGCTGTGCGCTTGCGCCCCGGATCATCCGTCTTCCGGGGCTTGGGGTGGTGGGAAGGCCCGCCTGTGGGCCTTCAAAAAAGACGGAAGGTCAGACCATGACAAGAGACACAGACCCTGCAACCAACACCACGCCCATGACAAAGCGTGCACTGGTCACGCGGTTGATCGCCCGCAGGACCGGCGCCAGCATGCGCGAGCTGATAGATGCCACGGGCTGGCAACCGCACAGCCTGCGCGGGCAGCTCTCGACCCTGCGGAAGACGGGTGCCGTGATCATGCGCATCGAACGCCGCGGCGGAGAGAAGGCTTATTGCCTGAAGAGGCAGGCATCGGGCAGGGGCTAGGCCGTGGTGTTCCGCAGCGCTGATCTCGACGCACTTGCGGACATGACCAAGGACGCGCTCCGCATCGAATGGCGCCGTGTGTTCCGCACGGCGCCGCCCGATCTCGGTGCAGACCTCCTGCGCCGTGGCATCGCCTGGCAGATGCAGGCAAAGCAGCACGGGGGTCTTTCTCGCGAGGCGCTGCGAAGGCTCTCTGCCATCGCAGCCGGTGAACCCGTGGGGGCAGAATGCGCTCCCGGCTGTCGTCCAAAACCCGGGACGCGGCTGGTGCGCGAATGGAACGGTAAAACGCTGGTTGTGCTGGTGACCGAGGCGGGCTTCGTGTTCGAGGACAGAAGCTATGGATCGCTGAGCGAGATTGCCCGCGCGGTCACCGGCACACGGTGGTCGGGGCCAAGGTTCTTCGGTCTCAAGGCAAAGCAGAGACGCACTTGATGACCGACGTGCGAAAGCGCTGCGCAGTCTATACGCGCAAATCAACCGAAGAAGGTCTGGGACAGGACTTCAACAGCCTCGATGCGCAGCGCGAGGCGTGCGCGGCCTATGTTCTGAGCCAGAAACATGAAGGCTGGGAGCTGGTCGGCACCGCCTATGACGATGGGGGGTTCTCGGGCGGCACGATGAACAGGCCGGCGCTCCAGCAACTGCTCGCCGACATCGAGGCGGGGAGGATCGATACCATCATCGTCTACAAGGTTGACCGGCTGACCCGCAGCCTTGCCGACTTTGCCAAGATCGTCGAGATACTGGACGGAAAGGCCGCGTCGTTCGTCTCGGTGACACAGGCGTTCAACACCACGACCAGCATGGGCCGGCTGACCTTGAACGTTCTGCTTAGCTTTGCGCAGTTCGAGCGCGAGGTGACCGGCGAACGCATCCGCGACAAGATCGCCGCTTCAAAGCAGAAGGGCATGTGGATGGGTGGTCTCCCGCCGCTTGGCTATGATGTCGTTGAGCGGAAGCTTGTCGTCAATGCAAGCGAAGCCCGCTCGGTCCGCACGATCTTCACCCAATATGTGGAGACCCGGTCGGTGGCGGGCCTGATCGCGCGGCTGCAGACGCACGGGATCACCAGCAAGGTCCGCAGCTACGAGAATGGCCAGACCTCTGGCGGGCGCGCGATGAGCCGGGGCGCACTCTACGCTCTACTCAAGAATCGCATCTATCGCGGCGAGGCCACCCACAAGGGCAGGGTCTATGAGGGCGAACATGATGCCATTATCGACCAGGGCCTCTTCGATACGGCGCAGGCTATCCTGATGCAGAACCGCCACGACCGGCGACTTGGTCGCACAGCCAAAGCGCCAAGCCTGCTTGCTGGTCTCGTGCATGACCGGCACGACCGCCCGATGACAGCAAGCCATGCGCAAAAAGGCGTCCGCCGCTATCGCTATTATGTCACTGGCAGCGATGTGGGTGCCGCAAGCCCCGAACCCGCCCAGCGCATACCGGCGCGCGACCTCGAGGCGATCGTGATCGCGCGCGTTCGTGCGTTCCTCGACGACGCGAACGCGATCGCAGATGCGGTTGAACCCGAACAGTTGCAAGGCGCGCTTGCGCATGCCGAACGCCGCTCGAGGATGCTGGCCAGTGGTCGTCCGACCGAACAGCGCGAGGCGGTGCTCGATCTGATCGAACGGGTTACTATAAAGAGCGATGGCGTTGCCATCGCCCTACAGTCGTCAACGCTGTCCAGCAGACTCAAAGAGCCAATCATCCTTGAAGCACCGGCCACCAAGGTCAGGGCAGGCAAGCAGACACGCATGGTCATCGATGCGCCCGATAGCGGGCGGTTGAAGGTCGACCCGAAGCTGATCCGTCTGGTTGCCGACGCCAACGGTATCCGCGAGGCTTTGCTTGCTGGCGAGACGCTCAAGGCCATTGCGAGCCGCAAAGGCAGCAGTCCGCAATGGGTGGCGCGTCAGGCACGGATCGGGTGGCTTGCGCCCGACATCATCACCGCCATTCTCGAAGGGCGGCAGCCGCCCGGCCTCACGCGCCGGGCGTTGAGTCTGGCGGCGAACCTGCCGCTCGACTGGGAAGAGCAGCGTCGGCATCTCGGGTTTTGCTGAGCAAAAGCTGCAACACGCCGGTCAGCATCGAATACAGAAATGTGGGCCCCGGAGATATGGCGGCAAGTTGCAGGGCATAGCGCGGTGCGGAACGGTCTCTGGCACTGCGCCTACCGTGGGCAGGGCTGTAACCCACCGAGAACACGCGTCAAATACTGGGCATCCGGAGAGACCGGCTTGTGCCGCGAGGGCCGGTGACTGCGTGGTGGAGGGGACAGGATTCGAACCTGTGTACGCATACGCGGGCAGATTTACAGTCTGCTGCCTTTAACCACTCGGCCACCCCTCCACAGGGCGTATCTACCCCGGAGGGATACGGTACGGCGCGCTAGATGGCGGAGCGCACCGCCGATGTCAACGGACGAGTGTGCGGCTTCAGGTCGCAAACCCCATCACCCAGCGCGCGAAGCCGAGCCAGATTTCCGTGTCCCATACCGCAAGGCGGATTGCCTGCGTCGCCAGAAGGAACGAACCACCCCATAATGTTGCGCTGTGCAGGCGCTTAAGCGCCACGAAATCATAGATTACGAGCGCGACGAGAAAGATGTCGCAGGGCAGGAAAATACCCGGTGCCCCCAGCGGAAAGGTAAATGGCATACGCCCGAGCGCAGGTGCCATCATGCCGGTCATGGCGATGAACATAAGTCGCTTGTGCGTGCGCGGATCGCCGCGCTTGGCGAGCGCCGTTCCGATCAGCAGCGTGAAGACGGGGACGTCGAGAAGCGGGACGATCAAAAACGATTCCGGTGGGAACGGCGGGCCGGACGCTCGCGCCGCGCCATGAATCGCGGTCAGCGTGGCAATGATGATCATTACCGGCAGCAGGATAAATGCCGCCAGGCCGAGCTTGCGATGCAGGTCGCTGCGCCCCCACGCGACAAGTTGTGTTTGCGCGACAAAAAGCAGAAGCCATGCTGAAAACACCACGGCATGCAAATGTACAAGCGGCGTCATTGGCAGGAAAGGCGCGTAGGGTGCGACCATGTCGCGAAAATAATAGCTTGGCCCAAAGCCGATAATGACGACGGCCAGCATAGAGAGCGCCGCCCATGAGAAGAATCTACGTTCACGCTTAAGTGCTACGGCAGGAGAAATGCTCGCCATCAGATATGCCTCCCCAATTTCTGGTCGGAAATTACGCGATTCGACATTTTGAGAAAAGCCGGATTATTATCCCGGCAGCAGACGACGCTTTGCCATTCACAGTCCGGCGTTACATGGTCTAAGACACCGCGCATATAAATGGCAGGATGGTTTTATGGGACGGCGCGGCAAATCAGGAAAAGCAAAGGGTGGCGGGGCCTTTAAATACCCGAGGCTCTATGGACGGCACGCTGTTGAAGCGGCGCTGTCGAACCCCGATCGGCGTTTTCGCAAATTGTGGGCGACGAGCGAAATCGCCACGAAATATCACTTGCCCGAAGGTATTCCGCTTGAAATCGGGCAGGCCGCGGATCTTGCGCGACTGGTGCCTGCCGATGCGCCGCATCAAGGGCTGGTGCTGGAGGTTGAGGCTCTCGAGGATGTTTATCTTGAAGATCTGTTCGATCTCGACGGGCCGATATTGATGCTCGACCAGGTGACCGACCCGCAGAATGTCGGTGCAATCCTTAGATCCGCTGCCGCCTTTGGCGCGGCGGGGATTGTGACGCAGGATCGACACTCCGCACCTGAAAGCGGTGCGCTCGCCAGGGCGGCATCGGGCGCGCTCGAGGTCGTGCCGTGGGCGCGGGTGACGAACCTTGCCCGTGCGCTCGAAGATATGGCCAATGCGGGCTATTGGCGCGTCGGGATGACGGGTGATGCTGACCAGACGCTCGCCGAGGCACTGACCGACATGAAGACGGTGCTGGTACTTGGCGCCGAAGGTCCGGGGATGCGGCAGAATGTTGGCGCGCATTGTGACGTGCTCGCCAGATTGCCGATCAGTGACAAGGTGGAAAGTCTCAATGTATCGAACGCCGCGGCTGTTGCACTTTATGCGGTGATGGCGCGGTAGGCTTTCCTGATCCTAGGTTGTGTTGACATTCAGGATTCCCATATGTGCTGAAGTGTGATTCAAGCTTCTGGCTGGGATGGAGGTCAGCATGGATGGATCGACAGGAACTGAATGACAGCGTCTGGGCTCG
>JBFKAE010000146.1:0-7584 GCA_041621755.1 Sphingomonadaceae bacterium
ATGGAGCAATGATTCGTCAGCTTGACTGCGTAGCCATGACACGATCGGAATACGGTTATATCCAAACACGAGCAGGGAATAATGCGTGTAGCGAACAACCCCGGCCAATTCCTGTTCCAGAATGCGATTGAGAAGTTTGACGACTTCTGATGTGTTGATGTTGTCCATACTCGAGTCTCCCTACCAGTGAAAAGTTAGAGCCCTGTATATATTGCAGACGAGTGGTCGACCTGGTCATTCTGGTACCGAAAAAAACGCCTGATTGTCAGGTTTCAACACCGACCTATTGTCAGGATTTTGTTTCCCAGTACCGTATTTCACAATGGTCCGACTGGTAGTCGCCTGTAAAATACGACTGGAGCATCGGGTTCACGGTCTTGGCCAGATCGCTTTTTTCGTAATTGTCTACAGCCTCCAGACTCTCCCACACACTTATTGCGTAGCCTTGATCCGGATCTTTCAGATCACGGGCCAGTGAACGGGAGATGAGCCCAGGAACATGACCGAGCGATTCCACGGCCTGTTGCAACGCTGCCTCAAACTCATCCCAAGTTCCGGGCTGGATCCGACCGCGAGTAATGCGCAAGATTTGCATTGTCGATCTCCTGATATGCGGGGAGGTCAGTATCTGCTCAGATAGCCCACTTGTAAATAACGCCCGGAAACTGAGGACTTCACTTCCTGAATTTACCGTTGGGTCTGGGACTGTTTTGACGGCAGCCATTAACATGGCTTAAGGGAGCAAGGGTTGCGGTGTATGCTTTAGCTGCCAATACATTTCTGCTTCAGCAAGACGCATTGAGCTGGACCCAGCGTGTCTAATGAATGGCGCCAATAGACAATAATAAGCGCCACAGGCAGTCGCATATGATAGTATGCAGCGAGGTTTCAGCGCTAATTCGAGTCGTTGAGGCCCACTGACAATATAATTGGGAGAGGTGTCATGGCATATGGTCCCAACGCAACCGATAGCCCGGTCGATCAGGTCAAGAAAATCGCTACTAGCGTTACTGACGCGCTGAAAAATGCAAGTGATCGGGTAACAGCCGGCAGCAAGGATGTTGGCATGTGCGCCCTCAAACAGGCAGAGCAGAATACGTCCCGATTGTTCGAGACGTTGCAGGGCATGGCAAGCGCCAAGGATCCGTCTGAGGTCGCTCAACTCTATTCGCAGTTTGTGACGGAATCGACGAAGACGCACGCTGAGCAGCTTCGCGAAATGGGAGAGCTGCTAGCCAAGACGAGCGGCGATGTGTGGAAACCGGTGACCAACGCATTGTCGGCGGTCATGCCCCGAGCAGGCAAGTAAGGTTCAGTACGGACACCAGACTATAGGGAGGAAAACGGCTAGGAGGGTAAGCTCAGAAATCTTTTTGGAGGTCTGTGATGGCGCACGTAGCAATTGTAACCGGCGGAACACGCGGCATTGGTGAGGCGATCAGCATTGCACTGCGCGACATGGGCGTGGCGGTCGCTGCCAATTATGCAGGGAATGAGCAACGCGCCAAGGACTTTACCGAGCGCACTGGGATTGCCGCCTACAAATGGGATGTATCCGATCACGATGCCTGCCTTGCTGGCGTAAAGCAGGTCGAGGACGATCTCGGACCGGTCGATATAGTCGTAAATAATGCCGGCATTACACGCGATGGCACTCTGCTCAAGATGAGCTTTCAGGACTGGCAGGACGTTATTGACACTAATTTGGGCGGCTGTTTCAACATGGCCAAGGCGTCGTTTGCCGGTATGCGCAAACGCGGCTGGGGCCGGATTGTTAATATTGGTTCCGTCAATGGTCAGGCCGGCCAATACGGACAGGTCAACTATGCCGCCGCCAAATCAGGCATTCACGGTTTCACCAAGGCGTTGGCGCAGGAGGGAGCCAGGTTTGGGGTCACGGTTAATGCGATCGCGCCGGGCTATATTGATACCGATATGGTTGCCGCCGTGCCGGACGACGTCCTTGCCAAGATTGTCGATGGAATTCCGGTCGGAAGACTCGGGCAAGCAAATGAAATCGCGCGGGCAGTTGCGTTCTTATGTGCAGAAGATGCAGGTTTTGTGACCGGATCAACGCTTTCCATTAATGGCGGTCAGCACATGTACTGACCTTCCGGCGTTCACTCATGTGTATAGTGGAATCGCCGGGTGGGGCCTGAATTATCGTACCATTTTGCAAAGCGGTAATGAGCATTGCGATCTTATCTGCGCGCAAAAGGAGCGTTTGATTTGCAAGACACCAATCTGTCGATGCAAAAAATACAAGGCCGTCAACCACTTCATCCTATCAACCCTTATTTGGTGTCAATCGTTTCAGGGCGTCACCGAGTTCCAAAGGGAAAGGGAATACGACAGTCGAATTCTGGTCCGCCGCAATCACATTGAGCGTACTAAGATAACGCAGTTGCATCGCTTCGGGACGTTGCCCGAGAATCTCCGCGGCCTCCAGCAGCTTGCCCGCCGCCTGTTGTTCGCCTTCGGCGTTGATCACCTTGGCGCGACGTTCCCGTTCTGCCTCGGCTTGGCGTGCGATGGCCCGAACCATGGATTCATTTATATCAATGTGTTTGATCTCGACATTGGCGACCTTGATGCCCCAGGCGTCCGTCTGCGTATCAAGGATTTCTTGAATATCCTTGTTGAGCTTATCGCGTTCGGACAGCATTTCATCCAGTTCATGCTTGCCGAGTACCGAACGCAAGGTAGTCTGCGCGAGCTGGCTGGTGGCGCCCATGAAATCCTCGACCTGGATGACGGCCTTTTCAGGATCAACGATGCGGAAATACAAGACGGCATTGACCTTCACCGAGACATTGTCACGGCTGATCACATCTTGTTCGGGCACATCGAGGACGACCGTTCGCAACTGCATTCGTGCCATTTGCTGCACGAAAGGAACAAGCAAAATGAGGCCGGGTCCCTTGACGCCGGTGAACCGGCCCAGCGTAAACACTACGCCACGCTCATATTCCCGAAGGATTTTGACCGCAGCGGCCAAAATGATGATCGCAAGGATAAATGCTGGAAGATAGTAACCAATCTCGGAAAACATAATCTATTCCTTTCCAGAGGATGCTGGATGTATCGGTTCGACGCTGAGCACAAGTCCGTCCATCTCGATTATGCGGACGGCTTCTCCTGCAATGAGTGGCGTATTGCTTCTGGCATTCCAGCGCTCGCTATGGACCAGAACGTGGCCGCGCTGATCAGCCCAGTCCTCTACAATACCACAAGCGCCAATCATTTCTTCCCTGCCGCTGACAATAGCCCTTCGGTGCGCGCGGATGGCCAGTCGCGCGATGATCAGGGTGAACAGCAGACTGACGACCGCCAGTGCGCCAATGATCTGCAGATCGACCTGGAAAGTCGGGAGGTCAGTGTCGATGATCCATATCCCGCCGAGTATGAACGCGATCGCGCCCCCAATACCGAGAATTCCGAACGACGGTGCGAAAGCCTCTGCGACCATGAGCCCAAGTCCCAAAAGCAGGAGCGCTACACCGGCATAGTTTAACGGCAAGGCCGCGAGGGCAGACAGGCCCACCAGCAGACAAATTGCACCTATCGTACCCGGGTAGAGCGCCCCCGGGTTCATAAACTCGAAGAGCAAGCCGTAAAAACCGATCATTAAAAGGATGAGCGCAACGTTGGGATCGGTGATGACGGATAGTATTTGCGTACGCCAGCCTTGCTCAATCCGTTCGACGGCAAGGCCACTGGTTTCAAGCACAATTCTACGGCCATTTGCCGTGACGGATCTGCCATCGATCTGTCGCAGGAGGTCTTCGATATCTTGTACCTGAATATCGATCACACCCTGCGCCAATGCCGATTCGGAGGAAAGGCTGGCGGCTTCACGCACGGCGCGTTCGGCCCATTCGACATTGCGACCTCGCATTTCCGCGAGCGAACGGATATAGGCGATAGCATCGTTTACGGCTTTCGTTTCCATTGAATCCTGGGGGCTTTTCGATGCGCCAGACTCGTTCTTGCCATTGTCCGACTTTTTGTCCTTGCCCTCCGGTTGAGGCGAAGTCCCTATACCGCCGATTTGCACGGGCGTCGCGGCACCGACATTGGTACCGGGCGTCATTGCGGCGATATGGCTTGCGTATAATATGTATGTTCCTGCACTTGCGGCACGGGCGCCGCTGGGGTTCACATATGTTACAACCGGAACTGGTGACGCCAGTATGTCGCGAATGATCGAGCGCATCGCCGTATCGAGGCCACCGGGCGTATCCATCCGAATGATCACAAGTGGTGATCCACGGCTCGCCGCCTCTTCAAGCCCCCTGCTGGCATAGTCGGCAATGGCGGGACCAATGGCGCCTTCAATTTCCATCATCAAGACGGGCGTTGGGGACGATGACCTTTGTGCTTGGGCCGGGAAAAGATATGCCAATAAACCGATCAGGCCGAATAGAATGAGAGTTCGGAAAAGATCCCTTTTCCAAATACAGCCACGTTCCAGTTGCATTTGACTATGCATAACCAATCTGTCCTGGACATCTGATCATGTGCTTATATTTGAAATATAACAAGAAAAAACTGGATATACCCGCAATTGATATAACCCGATCGCTGTTGGTTCCGGCTCGTAATTATAGTGCATTTTCTATATGCTTTGCAGCACCCATCATCATACGGTTTGGGGAACATGCCAATTTGTGGGGCGTTTGAATTATGAGACTTATGCTTGGAAGGGGAAGGCTTCGATGACCCCGAAACCTCGCGATTTAACGGACGCGCCTGATGTGGATTTGCCGGGCGTGGCAGCGAGTCTCGCCAAAACCCATCCTGATCTTTGGGAAGCCTATCAACGGTTCGGCGAGCGGATTGGTGAAGCCGGACCGTTGACTGATCGCGAGCGGCGTCTTGTCCACATGGCTTATGCACTCGGTGCTGCTTCCGAAGGTGCAGCGCACTCGCATGCACGTCGTGCCTTGTCCGAGGGTATAGAACACTCCGCACTCGAGCATGTCGCACTCCTCGCGGCAACGACGTTGGGCTGGCCGCAGGCGATACGCGCGCTCACATGCGTTCGGGATGTGCTGCTGGAATCCATGCCGCCCAGCCAAGATTCGGAAGAGCTTTGATGTAGGGTTAGCTTTTATAAGCTGCTGTTCTTTTTTGACTGTCTATCTGGTCTCTCAAGACCCTAAAACTCTCTTACATGGTTGGGATCTCGTGCGCACGCATAGGCAGGGATGTGGGCCACAAACTGAGAATAGACGAGAAATGAGACTAATTTTGCCGCAGGACTTGTTGGCCGAGCACGGCTGCTGCAAATTATATATATGGACCCGTTCCGCCCAATCTCGATGCTGGATACCCACGCGGTCACCAACCAGCCGCCGCCGCTGGTCGATTTCAACGCGTATGAAACCGATCAGGCGCTCAAGCGCGCTGTCCTACTGGCAAATGGCGGCAGGCATCGTGACCGGTTGTCGGCATTCGGTGCGCGCGTCGGCAGCGCGCAGGCGCTCGACTGGGGACGGCTTGCGAACGCGAACACGCCAGTACTGAAGAGCTTTGACCGGTATGGTCACCGGCTTGACGAAATCGAGTTTCATCCCGCCTATCACGAACTGATGCGGCTTGGCCTGGAGGCGCCAGTGTCGGCCGCCGCCTGGACGAACGGCGAGACGGGTCACGTGCTGCATGCTGCGCTGCTTTACCTGATGACGCATGCCGACGCCGGAACGGTCTGTCCGATGTCGATGACTTATGCTGTCGTACCAGCGCTGCGTGTCGAGCCGGCAGTGGCAAAAGAGTGGGAGCCGCGCGTTACGGCGGCGCTCTATGACCCGCGATTCCTTCCGGCGCAGGAGAAATCCGGCTGCACCATGGGCATGGCGATGACGGAAAAGCAAGGCGGTTCAGATGTGCGCGCGAACACCACCCGCGCCGTACCGCTTGGCGGAGGAGAATACGAACTGACCGGCCACAAATGGTTTTGCTCGGCGCCGATGTCGGATGCATTTTTGACGCTGGCCTATGTAGGAAAGAAGCTGACCTGTTTTCTGGCACCGCGCTGGCGGCCCGACGGCACGCGCAACGCCATTCACATCATGCGCCTGAAAGACAAAATGGGGGACCGCTCCAATGCATCGAGCGAGATCGAATATCATGGTGCCTGGGCGCGCCGGGTCGGCGACGAAGGCCACGGCGTCAAAACCATTATCGACATGGTGCAGGGGACACGGCTCGACTGCATCTCCGGATCGGCGGCCGGCATGCGCGCTGCGTTGATCCAGGCGCTGTGGCATGCGGCCCATCGGACCGCCTTTCAGAAACGGCTGATCGATCAACCGGCAATGCAGACGGTGCTCGCCGATCTTTGCCTTGAGAGCGAAGCAGCGACCGCAATTTGTTTTCGCGTGGCGCGTGCTTTTGACGCCGCGTCAAGCGATCCCGCCGAGGGTGTCTTCGCGCGGCTTGCCACGCCGGTCGCCAAATACTGGGTGTGCAAGCGCCAGCCGGGTTTTGTCTATGAAGCGCTGGAGTGCCTTGGCGGTGCCGGCTATGTGGAAGATGGGCCAATGCCCCGCCTGTTCCGCCAGAGTCCGCTCAACGCGATCTGGGAAGGTAGCGGCAACGTTATCGCTCTCGACGTGTTGCGGGCGCTTTCGCGAGAGCCCGACGCCCTGGAGGTGGTACGCGCCGAACTTTCCCACGCGCGCGGCGGAAACGCTCATCTCGACGCGCATCTAGATCGCTGGGATCGTTGGTTCGCCACGAGCGCAATCACCGAAACGACCGCCCGTGCCTTTGTTGAAGAAACCGCGCTCGCGCTTCAGGCTGCGGCGCTATGTGACGGCCCGGCAGAGGTTTTGGACGGATTTTGCGCCCTCCGCCTAGCTTTTCCCGCGCGCTCCCTCGCCTATGGTGCCTTCACGGCGAATATTGCTGCCGAAAAGCTGATGCATAGAGCGATGCCGACGCTGTAGCTACGCCACGTTGAAGGCGGTATCAGCTATGACTTCGACTTTGGCAATCGGTTTTTCGGCTCCTATTCGACGGTTGATTTCAGCGACACCAAATATTGCGATATGTTGACCGTGAACGACGAATATTGCCTCAAGTCCAAGCGCAGCATTGACGCCAGGTGCACATTCCGCTCGACTTCTTGTTGAATTCGAGCATTGCTGATGCTGCGCTTCTCTCGGACGCGCAGGCCGCCTGATCCGGAAGGATCCTGCGGCTCGGGTCAGTGCAAGAGGCCGGATGATCCGGCGATGCACATGGAGACCCGGAATGACAAAATCGAACTCGCGCCCAAACACCAAATCGAGTGCCGTGAGGCGCCTATTACGCCGCAGGCACGGTGCAACACTTGACGAGATCATAGAGACCACAGGCTGGCAGCCGCATAGCTGCCGCGCCTTCCTGACCGGCGTTCGAAAGTCTGATGTTTGGCTGATCAAGGAAGAGCGTGCAGATGGCAGGACGGCCTATCGGATCGCACCAGACGGGCCTGCTGGATCATGAGCGACCAGGCGCTGAAGAAACTCGAGACCATGTCACCCGCGCAGTTGCGCGCTGCATGGCGAGATCAATATCGCAGACCGGCCCCGGATA
>JBFKAE010000147.1:0-7583 GCA_041621755.1 Sphingomonadaceae bacterium
ATCGCCGCGATCGACGGCGAGGCTGTTCCATGGTTCGCCGACACAAATGCCATCGACTTCATGCGCAGCCAGCGCATCGGCGGCAAAGGGCGGCGAAATTACCGAAATTTCAACGTCTTCATTGGGGTCGAGGCCACTTGCCTGCAGCCAGTAGCGCAACATATAGCTGTGGCTGGAGTAGCGATGCACAACGCCAAGGCGCAGTTTCTTGTCGGCTTTGGCCCGGTCGCGTGCGAGCGTGGCGAAGCGCTCGCCAAGTGCGCGAATATCGCCGAGATTATCATCCACAACGATTTTCGAGGCGATTTCGGGTCGTAGCGTCACGGCATTGCCATTCAGCCCAAGAACGAAGGGAACGGAGAGCGGCACTGCCGGACGCCCAAGGCCAAGACTTGCAGCGATCGCGAGCGGCGCCAGCATATGCGCGCCATCCGTGTGGCCATAAAGCAGGCGGTCGCAGACCGTCGCCCAGCTGACGTCACGGGCAAGCTCAAGATCAATGTTTTCGTCTTCGGCAAACCCCATCTCGCGGGCAAGGATTGGCAGCGCGGCGTCGACAAGCGGCATGAACCCAATTCTGAAACGGTCGTTCGTCACCCGCGATCCTCCATCAGCTTTTCTGCCGTGAGCAACGCGTTCGCGACCTCGGCAATGCGCCGGTTGCTGTCCATGGCATGGCTTCGAAGCAAGCCATAGGCGGTCGCTTCATCGATATTGCGTTTTTTCATCAACATGATTTTCGCCTTGTCGATCGCAAGGCGGTCGGCGAGCGCACCGCGCGCCTCGGTCAGTTCTTCCTGCAATTTCGAAAAGGCGTGAAAGCGACGGACGGCGAGGTCGAGGATCGGTTTGATCCGTTCCTTGCGCAGACCATCGACGATATAGGCTGAAACCCCCGCATCGACCGCCGCCGATGTCGCGGCTTCGTCGCTCTGATCGACAAACATGGCGATCGGCTTGCCAAGGCTGCGCGAGAGAATGAAACTTTCCTCGAGCGCATCGCGACTCGGGTTGGCCAGGTCTATGAGCACGACATCGGGCGCAAGGTCGAACAGCTTGCGGATAAGACCGCTGCGTTCGGTCAATATGACGATATCGTGCAGACCGGCTTCGTGCAGGCCTTCTTCAATTACCGCCGCCCGAGCGGGGCTTTCATCGACAATCGCTATACGCACCAATGGCTCCATGTTGCATCGCAGCAAAAAGATGCACTGTTGGAGCCATTGTCAAGCGTGTTCCTGTGGTCAGCCCTTAGAAAGACATCCCCGAATGTTTCCAGGACGTGATGTCGGTCCACTTCCAGTTCGACGTCGCGGCGCGGGCGGTTTCCATCTTGGTGATCGCTGCGTCGAGACCGGCAATCGGTGATATCCAGCCGCGTGCGACAGCATCCTGCGCCATTCTCAAGAGCCAGTAGGCGCGGATCACATAATGCAACTCGGCATCGTCAAACGTGGTGTTCGAGCGTGTCGTGCGTGCGTTCAGCGCGGCGATAACCCCGGCCTTGGTGGTCACGCTGCCGTCCATGTGAAGGATGGTGCTGCTGCCAGAGCCATCGACGCCCCGTGTGCCGCCGACATCGCCGGCACGAAGGACCATGTTTTGCGCCAGCCGCGTCAAAAGTCCGCCTTTACCGATGCTGGCGAACAGATAGGCGGCTTCGGGGCCATATGCCTGTCCCATGAACTTTGAATATGAGCCGGATTCGTCATAGGCGCTGAACGCCGTCATCATCTTGCTGACATTGTCCGAAGACGCATCCATTGCTGCGATTTGCGCCGACCAGTCGCTGTAAATATCGTTGACCATCTTGTCGACGCGCGCCTTTGGCCAGAACATCTTGCCGTTTTCGGTCGTGATGTTGGCGGCGACGTCGCGTGCTTTCCACAGTGCCGAGAACGGGTTGAGCATCATGCGCTGATACATGAACTGGCTGCGATAGCGTCCATCGCCATAGCCGCCCTGCCATGTCCCGGCGAGGCCATAAGCCGCAATTGCCTGTTGCAGGATCGCAGCGCGCGGATCGCCGGTTGCCAGCCAATAGGCGTAACCGTGATTGAACAAATGCGCGACGTCGCGACTGTGCGAATAGGTTGTACCGACCGATGCGCCGAGTTCGCTTAGAAAGGCGTAGCCAGAAGGTGCGGTCCAGTTCAATGTGCCGCCAAGATTCTCGATATAATTGCCTTCGTTGACATAAGGCGTATCGCCTGAAAACGGCTGTTGCGGATCGCGCAGCATGTCGTGGTTTGACGACCATATCGCAAGGTTCGGCAGGCTGAGGCCATAGAGTACCTGATTGCGGACCTGTGCAGAGACGCTGCTGAACACCGAACTGTTGCCGGACATTGCAGCTGCAATCATCACCGTGTCGCGTTCGGCAAGGAAGCCACGCGAACTGTCATATTCGCCGCCCTGACCCGAAACGACCCCGATCCCGTTATCGCTGTTCGATTTGCCGTAGATGCGCGAGGGATTATAGGCAGGCTTGGCGCTGGCTCCAAGCGATCGATTGACTGAAAAGCCAGAAAATGCCGCCGCGCCATAAGGCACAACGCGCTTTGCGGTAACAGCGGCCTTCAGCCGGTTCATGTCGGGCGCAATCGGTTCGCCATTGTCGATACAGCGCATCGAGCCGCCCAGTACCGACATTTTAACGTCGACGCTGTTGACCGAGACATTGTAGATTTTTTCGCGCACGTCGCTGCTGGCGGCGGCATAGCGTACGATGCAGACGCTCCACCATTCAGGGCGGCTGTCAAGGTTGAAGCGATAGGCGTGGCCGCCTTCGACGGCGCCAAGATCGGCCACCGGCCAGCGTCCGGTCGGCGTTGTAATCGCGTCAAGCGCGACGGCAGTCAGCTTTTGTCCCGAAACATGGACTTCGATCGGCCCAGAAGGCAGGTCGGGGTCTGACGGCGGTGGTGTTGGCGTTGGTGTCGGCGTCGGGCTTGGGCTCGGCGATGGACTTGGAGACGGGCTCGGCGTTCCCGAAGGTGTCGGCGTCGGGCTTGGAGATGGGTCCGAAGGCGCAGAGGCTGGTTCAAGCGAACCTGATGATGTTGATTGCTCACCGCCACCGCACGCAGACAAAAGCAGAAGTGCACTTACAAACGCGACGGGCTGAACACGCAGCGAAAAAATACCGTTACCCACGGCAGGTATATTGTTTTGCATTGACCCCAACGACCCCTCGTTGTCCTGCTGAATTGCAGATTTGGGGTCAAGATACGGGGCTAATTCCAAACAAATAGTTAATTTGGCAACGGCTAGTCGATAAGGTGAAAGTAAAAAGAGGTGGGACGAATAGTAATAATCATCCGTTACTTTGGTAAACAATGCATTAACTTATATTTTCGCTTGAAAGTCAATATCGACTAAACGCGCCTTAAGGTCGTTTTATCGTTTTTATAATGACTTAGCGGTATATGAGTATGCGTGTATTATATATCGGAATGTAAAAGTATTTCGGTCGTCCCATCGGCGACAAGTGTTCCAATCCGATCGCAGCGTGCGCATTCGAGCGACCATTTTACGGCTGCAGCGTTGCAGGCGCGGCAGTGCCATGCTGGTGGTATAGAACCGGTCGTATCGACCCATGCCGCATGCGCAGGCGGATTGATGCCAAGATGGCGATAGGCATCCAGCGCCAGATGGATTGCTTCGTCCCGTGGCGCGGTGGCGTCAAGATGTGCGCTGAGCGTCTCAAGCGCGCGCGATGGTTCGCCTGCCGCCAGCGCATATCGGGCAAGCGCGAGCTGACTTTCGGGGTGATCTCTGTTTCCGGCAATCAGCGTTTCGACCCGCGCCAGTTGTGCTGTGTCGTCGGCCAGCGGTTCCAGCGCGACATAGGCTTTGAGCAGCGATGGGTGCGGCGCCAGTGTCCAGGTCTTGTGAACTGCCTTTTCCACGGCCCGGTCCCCTGCCTCGGATAAGTCCGCCAATATCATGGCGGCGGGGACGAATTTCGGTTCAAGTTTCAGCGCGCGCAGGGCTTCGGAGCGCGCCTTGTCGGGGTCGCCGCCCTGTCGCGCGTCCTCGGCTGCGGCAAAGGCCAGTGCCGCGCCAATCCAGCGGGCCTCGCTGTCCAGATCAGGGTCAAGCGCATGCCAGTTTGAAAGGGCGGCCTCCGCGCCCCGATAATCAAGTTCGCGCGCGCGGGCTTCGGTTACCGCCTGCCATGCCGCGCTGCTTGCCGGCGCGGCGGTTGCAGCGGCTTCGGCATTTTGCAGGCTGGGCGACAGGCGAAACCGGGCGAGCGTTGCAAGCGGGCGCGTCGCCTCGTCACCGAGCAAGCGTTCGATTTCGGTCTCGTTACCGCAAAAAGCGGCAATGGCGCCCGCTGTCCAGTCCTCGGGATCGTTCGCCAGAGCTTCGGCCGCAAGCTTTTTTGCGCGCGCCTGTTGTCCGAACAGAAATGCGCTCAGCGCCGCCGCGCTCGACGCTCGCGCCGCGCGCTGTCGCCGCAATTTTCGCGCCGCGCCAAACAGGCCGGAGCGGTATTGCAGCCATGTCCAGAACGCGCCTGCATAGTGCCAGAAGGCCAGCAACGCGATCATGCCACCCAGCGCAAAGACCGGGTGAAAGCGCGCTGTCCAGCCGAACCAGTCCAGCTCTATATGTCCTGTCTCGTTCGCCGCGAACGCAAGCAGCAGCGCCGTGGCGGCGACCAGCGAAAACTTAAGAACGCGCCGTGTCACAGGGCTTCTGGTGGTGCTGCGCTCTTTGGCTGGGCGATACCAAAGATCGCGCCCTCAAGCTGGCCGAGCGCACGGTGGGCCTGCACATAGGTGTCGGCCTGCAATCGCCATTCGCGCGCGATCTGTTGCGACCCCGGCGGCATACGGGACAGCACCGCGAGCGCGCGGGCAACTTCGCCACGCTGCAATCGCTGGCTGATCGCATCAATGCGCCTTTGGTTGGCGTCGCGCGCATCGGGCTCGCCGGTGCGGCGCACCTCGACAATATCCGACAGCCCCGATTTGAAGCGTTCCCACCAGCCCTGTGGTGCATCGTCTTGCTTGCCATCGGCAAGTGCCGGGCGAATGGCGGCAAAGCTCCGGCGAAGCTGGTCGAGGGTCGGGACGTCGCCTGATATTGACATCAGGCGGTCGACGGCGTCGGCATTGCTGGCGCCAAATTGTTTACGAAGCGCCGGTTCAAGCGCGGCAAGCGGCTTGCCCTGCTCGATTGACCGTTGCGTCATGGCGACAAGCAGCACGCCGCGCGCTTCACTGGCGCTCAGTTCGGCAGCCTCGATCGAAGCCGACGTGCTGTTTCCAAGCGTGTCGACCTTGACATTCATGCCGGCGATTTCCGCAGACATATTATCGACACGCTGACCAATCTGGGTCTGGATACGGTCGAGCGTATCAACGCGCGCTTCGATCCGCGCCACGCGTTCGACGTCTGCGCCGCCGCCGGTCACGGCAGCGATTGCGGCAGGATCATTCAAGGCCGGTTGTTCGCCTTCTGAGGGGCTGAGCGGGGCGGGCGCAAGCGGCATCGGGCGGGCTTCGAGCGCATCGACCCGCGCGCCAAGCGCAGCAAGCGCACCCGATTGCATTTCCAGCCGCGCCGACACTGCGCCGACATCGGGGGATTGCAGGCTGGCAGGAAGGTGCATGCGGATATTGCGCTCGAACCACGGGCTGCCGATCATGCCGCCGATAAACAAAGCCAGTGCAGCCACGATCAGCCACGGCCAGCCACGCCGTTTATCAGCGTTTGCATGCGGCTGCGTCTCGTTCACATCATCGTCAATCATATCGGTTCCCGATTCTTTCCGCGCATACTAGCCTTGTTTCTGACACAGCAAACCCGCGGCCGCAAAGAGCGACTGTTCATCTGGAACGTCTGCGCTCAGGCTCTCGTTCCATCCGACACCCGCTGCGGCAATGACCTTGTGGCTCAATCCGGCGATTTTCAGCGACATCCTGATGCTTTCGGGACAGAGTTTTGAAAACTGTGCCGCCGCACGCGCCGAATATAAAAGGACCCAGTCGAAACGGTCGAGCGCGTCGCGCCGCGTAACGGGCCAGTCGAGAAGCTCGGCGGTATAAACCACGCGCCGTTCGATGGTGAGACCCTGCTGTGCGACGGGTGTAACGTCGCGGCCGGTCAAATGCAGAATGCGGTGAAGCCCCTTTTGCGCCAGCACCGGAAACAAGGCCTCGGCAGTCCGCGCATCGGTCAGGTTCACATCGCGAAGCCCTGCTGCGCGTGCGGCTTCTGCCGTGCGCCCGCCGACGCAGTAGGCTGGCAAATCCGCGAATCCGGCAAGGCCTGCTCCGGCAAGCCGCGGCGCTTCGGCGCTGGTCAGGGCGAGGGCATCGAAATCACCCGTCGGCAGCGCCCACGGGCACGGCGCCGTTTCCATCAGCGGCCACGTCTCGGCATCATGGCCAAGCGCCTGCAGCTTTGCCGCGGTTTCTTTGGCGCGGTGCAAGGGCCGTGTGACGAGGACGCGCATACAGCTAGTCGCCTGTGAACATATTGCGGAGCGCAGGCGAGGCGCGGGCCAGCAATGCACCGGCAAGCGCACGCCCCGCAGCGGCCGCATCGGTGGTATAATCACGACTGTCCGATACGCACTCGCTGCCATCCTCGCGCAAGATTTCGGCGGTCAGCGTAAAGCCGCCATTGCGTCGGCGGGCGAGCGCTGCGACCGGGCTGTGGCAGTCGCCGCCAAGCGCGCCTGCGAAACTGCGCTCGGCAGTGATGGCGGTGAACGTGTCGGGATCGTTGATGAGCATGAGCAGGCGCTTTGCGGCGTCATCGTCCGCGCGGCATTCGATGCCGATCGCGCCCTGTCCCGGCGCGGGCAGCATCTGGTCGGTTTCAATGCGGACGCCGATATCGATGCCAAGCCGATCAAGTCCGGCGCTTGCAAGCAATGTCGCATCCGCCTCGCCGCGCTCGATCCGCGCAAGCCGCGTTGCCACATTGCCACGAAAAAGCACGATCTCGATATCGGGGCAGAGCCTCCGCAGTTGCGCGGCGCGGCGCGGCGACGTGGAGCCGATTTTCATGCCTGCCCGCAGGGCGTCAAGGCCCGCAAGGCCGATCAGCCGCTCGCGCACATCGGCGCGCGGCAGCGTTGCGACAAAGTCAATATCGGCCGGACGCAGGCTTTCAATATCCTTTGTCGAATGCACGGCAATATCGATCTCGCCTTCGATTAGCGCGCGGTCGAGTTCCTTGGTCCAGAGCGCCTTGCCGCCAATTTCGGCCAGCGCGCGATCCTGTACGGCATCGCCGGTGGTGCGGATTGGCACGATTTCGACCGCGCAGTCACGCGCTTTGACCAGCGCCGCCTTGACCATATTGGCCTGGGCGAGCGCGAGCGGTGAACCGCGTGTGCCGAGGCGAAGTGGTTTGTCATCCATGTACATGCTGCATCGCCTATCCTAGTTACACATGCGGAGACAATATGACGGGTGACAAGATTAATATTCTCGGGCTTGAATCGAGCTGTGATGAAACCGCCGCGGCGATCGTGCGCGGCGACCGGGTGATCGTCGCCGAGCGCATTGCCGGGCAGGAGGCTGCGCACCGACCCTATGGTGGCGTTGTGCCCGAAA
>JBFKAE010000148.1:0-7512 GCA_041621755.1 Sphingomonadaceae bacterium
ACAAGCTCTGGCGCTTCCCGACCAGTGAAATTGACCCCGTCGTGATCGAGGCGATCGCCCGCCATCTCGAACAGCCAGTGCCGTCTGGCACAAACAACACCGCCGACTGGCAGAATCGCAACGAAGCAAACAGCAATATAGTTGCAACGCTGCGAAAGGGCTCCACGATCGAACAGCGCGAACAGCTTCTGACACTGAACGCAGGCATCCGGCTGCATGAAGACGTGGTGATAGTCACGATCACAGACCCGGGAAACAATGAGCCCACGACTATCTCTGTCCCCATGAAGTTTGTGCGCAAGGGCCATGAACTGAAGATCGCGCTGTCTCCCGACAATCGATCTCCGGCAACGTCACCCGACCCGGTTCTGGTCAAGCTCATCGGACAGGCCTTTGCCGCGCGCCAGCATCTTGTCGAGGGTCAGGCGCGGAAAACCGTTTCAGACTATAGCAGGCGTCACCTGAAGAAGCTGGCGCGGCTGTCCTGGCTTGCCCCTGACATCGTCTCTGATATTCTCGAAGGGCGTCAGCCACCAAATCTCACAGCCCGCTACATCTTGCGCTGCGGTGACGTCCCGCTCGACTGGTCCGGGCAACGTGAATTTCTCGGGTTTAGCTAAACTCAGCCCCTCTCCACGCGCACATCCCCATCTGCAACTGGTGCCAGCGTTTTGGCCCTTCAGAGATATGGCCCAGACGTGCGCCATATCCGCGCGCCAGAATCGTCTCTGTTTGCGGCACGGAATAATGACAGAACACAAGTGTCTGAAATCAAGTAAGAACTTATAGACAGGCCGGTACGTTTCGGCGCCAGCCGGATATCGAGGACTGAATGGTGCTGCCGGCGAGGATCGAACTCGCGACCTCAGCCTTACCAAGGATGCGCTCTACCACTGAGCTACGGCAGCCCATATGTGTCGGGCGGCGGTGCTATGGGCGACGCAGTGGCACCTTGTCAAGCAAGCCGCATCGGGTCACATACGATCCGCAATCCATGACGCGCCGAAACAGGACAGGACAAGGCACAGATAATGTCCGAAAAACGCGAAACATCGCAGCAAAAAGCCGCCGCAAAAAAAGCGCGTCTGGCAGCGGCGCTGCGTCGCAACCTGCGTCGCCGCAAGGCGCCGGGCAGCACAGCGGAAAATACGGACGACACCAAGGCCGAGCCACCTGCCGATTAGCCACACGGCCTATATCGGGCGTGTTGCGGCCTCCAGCCACGGTTTGACTTCCGCCGGAAGCGCCTCCGACAGTGCGTCGCGAACGCGCGCGTGGTAAGCGTTCAACCATTGCCGTTCTGCATCGGTCAGCAGGCTGTCATCGACCAGGTCCAGATCAATCGGCGCAAGCGTCAACGATTCAAAGCCGAGCATGTCCTGCTCTGCCCCCGCGACATCGACCGGGACGACCAGCACCAGATTTTCAATACGGATGCCGTATTCGCCGCTTTTGTAATAGCCCGGCTCGTCAGACAGGATCATGCCTGCGGCAAGCGGTTCATCATCACCTGCCGTTGCGATACGCTGTGGTCCCTCGTGCACGTTGAGATAACTGCCAACACCATGTCCAGTGCCATGCGCATAATCGACACCGGCGGCCCAAAGAAACTGGCGCGCCAGCGCATCAAGCTGGCCACCGCGTGTTCCTGTTGGAAAAATCGCGGTTGCAAGCGCAATATGACCTTTGAGGACGCGCGTGAAGCGGTCGCGCATTTCGGGTGTGGGTGTACCGACAACCAACGTCCGGGTGACATCGGTTGTGCCATCAGGATACTGGCCACCACTGTCGACGAGAAAAATACTGTCATTTCCAATATGTCGGCTCGACGCTTCGCTGACCCGGTAGTGCGGAATGGCGGCATTCGGCCCGGACCCTGAAATTGTATCGAACGACAGGTCGCGCAGCAGATTTGATTCGCGGCGAAAACTTTCAAGTTTCTCCGCCACGCCAAGCTCGGTGAGGCCGCCTTTGGGGGCTTCGCCATCAAACCAGTGCAAGAAACGCGTAAGCGCCACGCCGTCACGATGATGCGCATCGCGCGTGCCTTGAATCTCGACCGGATTCTTGATTGCCTTTGCAAGAGCACACGGATCGCGCGCTTCTATAATATTTGCGCCCGCGGCATCGCCTGCCGATTCGATGGCCTGAAAAATCGCGACCACTGCGCTTGATGGATCGACAATAACGGTTTTCCCGGTCGCCCCCAGCGCTTCAAGCGCCGCTGTAAATGCCGTGCGATCAGCAATTTCGACGTCGTCACCGAGGTGGTCGCGGACGTCATCATCCACCTTGGCGAGGTCCGTAAACAACGCTGCACTGCCATCGGCACGAACCATCGCAAAGGCAAGCGCCACGGGCGTACGCGCGACGTCGCGTCCCCTGATATTGAACAACCACGCAATCGAATCAAGTGCAGCAATGACAACAGTGTCCGCCTTTTTTGACTGAAGCCATTTTGCAATGTCGGCACGTTTGTCCGCCGATGAACGCCCGGCCAGATGATCACCGTGCACCTCGATCTTGGCGCGCGATGGCGTCGGTCGATCGGCCCATATCCGATCAATCGGGTTTGTGGTCACCGCGACAAGCTCGGCGCCATTTTCGGCCAGTTTCCGTGTTGCCTCCTTGACCCAAAGCCGTGTGTGCAGCCACGGGTCATAGCCGATGCGCTGACCTGATTTCACATGATCGGCAAGCCAGTCGGCAACGCGGACCTTGGGCACATTCTGAAAGCTGTAAAGGTCAGCATCAACCTGGTCGCGCACCTGCAGCGTGTAGCGTCCGTCGGTAAAAATCGCGGCTTCGTCCGCCAATATCACAGCGGAACCAGCCGAACCCTCAAAACCCGTCAGCCAGGCCAGACGCTGGGCATAGCTGCCGACATATTCGCTCATATGCTCGTCGGTAAGCGGCACAACGAAACCGTCGAGCTTATCTGCCGAAATCTGCGTGCGAAGAGCGGTCAGGCGATCTTTATGCGTCAACATTCTGCGCTCCAAAGCGGGGACTTTACACGTCCGCATGCGCCAAAATCACATTCCAGGTCAAATGCGAAGGCTTTGTTAAATATCCTGTGCCATGATGCAAATACCACCAAAACGGAATATATTCAGATGTTTGATCGTTTGTCCGCTCTAACCGACCAGTTTCAATCGAATTATGCCCTGATTGCTGTCGGCGTTTGCATGTTATCGTCGCTGACAGCGGTCAGACTGCTTGCCCGCGGCGTTGTCGCCCGAGGCGAAGCCCGACCGATATGGTTGATTCTTTCAGGAATCTCAATAGGTTTTGGCGCATGGTCGACGCATTTCATGACCATGCTGGCCTATGATCCGGGCGTTGCGACAGGGCATGGCCCGGTCGGGATGGTCATGGCGCTTATCCTTGCCGTCTTGATGATGACGGCGGCGATTTACACAACCGCCAACGTCACAGGCTGGATTCGTGTTTTTGCAGGTGGCATCATTTTCGTGCTTGGCGTTGCCGCAATGCATTATACCAGCATGAACGATTTTCGTATCAACGGTACGATTTTTTATAACAAGCCCTATATGATTGCCGGTCTCGTTGTAGCGACCGCCTTTGCGGTCGGCAGTTTTGCCGTATTTGGCGACGCCAAATCGACTCTAAAACAGGCGCTGAGCGGCATCTTTCTCGGTCTGTCGATCACGACATTTCATGTGCTGAACATGGCGAGCATGCATGTCGTGTCAAAGCCCGGAGCGGCGGGCGGCGCGCTTGTTATTTCCGACGCTGCGATCGCCGTTTCTATCGGCGCCATGACACTGGTCGTTATCGCAACAGGCCTTGGCGCCGCACTTGTCGATGCGCAGAGCAGTGAAAAAGCCGTCGAACGCCTGCGTCGGCTGGCCAATGGCACTTTTGAAGGTATCGTCATCACCACGCATGGGAGAATTGTCGATGCCAATAACAGCTTCCTCAACCTAGTCCGCGCCAGTCGCGAGGAATTGCTCGGCAAGCCCGTGGAAAACAGCATATTGGAGCGCGGCTATAGCCAGACCGGCAATGACGATGCCCTGCTCAGCCCCTATGATCGCAGCGAGGCCTTTCCCGTTGAAGTGCGTTCGCGCAGTCTTTCAGAAGACAAAAGCGAGACTGTCTATGCCATTCGTGACCTTCGCGAACAGCGCAGAGCCGAGGAAGAAATCAGGCACCTGGCGCAGCATGACGCCACAACGCAACTGCTCAACCGCAATGCGTTCATGAACCGGCTTGACATGATGCTGGAACGCGCGTCGACCGAACAGGAACCAGCGGCACTGCTGTTCATCGACCTTGATCTGTTCAAGAACGTCAATGATGTGCACGGGCACCGGGCTGGTGACCATGTCATCATGGAAGTCGCAAGCCGACTGCGAACCGTGATGAAAGGGACAACGATCATCGGACGCGTCGGCGGCGATGAATTTGTCGTTGCGATCTATGGCGGCGCGCAACCAAAGGACGCGGCGCAATGTGCGCACAACATCATCGAGGAATTGCAGCGCGAAATTATCTTTGAAGAACAACAGATTGAAATTTCCGCCAGTGTTGGCGTCAGCCTGTTCCCCGACGATACAGACAGCGCGTCCGATCTTGTGGCATTTGCGGACATGGCGCTTTACCGTGCAAAGAAAAGCGGACGCAACACCGCCTGTTTTTTCAGCCACGAGATGGACGAATCCGTGCGCGATCGCCGTCGCCTCGCGCGCGACCTCAAAAAAGGCATTGATAACAATGAATTGCTTCTAAGTTACCAGCCTCTGGCATCGATGACCGACGGCCGGGTTGTCGGCTTTGAAGCGCTGGTGCGCTGGCAACATCCAGTGCGCGGCCTGATGCAGCCCGATGATTTCATTCTGGTTGCCGAGGAAAACGGCCTCATCATCGCGCTTGGCAATTGGGTGCTGGAGCGCGCTTGCTCCGAGGCTGCGCAATGGGAGCGCCCGTTCCGCGTAGCGATCAATATTTCCGCACTGCACCTGCAGGACAATTCGCTGGTGGCGCGTGTGCATGAAACGCTGGTGAATACCGGGCTATCGCCCTCGCGGCTGGAGATTGAAATCACAGAATCCGCTCTGTTCCTCGATCAGGCGCGCGCGCTGTCGAACCTGCGCCGCCTGAAGGCGCTTGGCGTGCGTATCGCTATGGACGACTTTGGCACCGGCTATTCGTCGCTATCAACGTTGAATGCGTTTCCGTTTGACCGAATCAAGATCGACCGCAGCTTTGTCGAGGATGTCGGCCGCACAGAGCAGTCAAGGATGATCGTCCGGGCGATCGTCGGCCTGGGGCACAGTCTTGGCGTGCCGATCACCGCAGAAGGCGTCGAAACCGAAGAGCAGATGGAGTTCTTGCGTAGCGAAGGCTGTGATCAGGCGCAGGGCTTCCTGATCGGCCGCCCCGAAGCAATTGGCCTGCATTCGGAGCATTTCTCGCCGGCAACCAGCACGCCATCAGCCGTTGCCAAGGCATCCTGATATTTTTTAGGCATGCCGCCGCGTAGCGGCTCGACACCTGATCCCAGTCAACTATTGTCCCGGCCAGCCGCTGTCCCTTCAGCACGACCGGATATCAAACCAGATGACATCTATGATCGCCACTGCCAACACACGCCCGTCACCCCCCGTCGCGGCGCGCGTGCCCCATAGCTACACGCGGCACGGCACGACCATCGAAGACCCTTATGCCTGGCTGCGCGACCCCGGCTATCCGACGGTCAACAGCAAGGAGATCCTCGATTATCTAAACGCCGAGAACGCTTATTTCGAAGCGGTGATGGCGCCGCACAAGCCCCTCATCGATACAATCTTCGAGGAACTGAAAGCGCGTATAAAGTCCGATGAGGCAAGCGTGCCGCAAAGGGACGGCGATTATCTTTACTGGTACGCCTTTTGCGACGGTGCGGAATATAAGACCTGGTATCGATGCCTCGCACAGAACAACAGCACCCCCGATAATTCTGAGATCATTCTCGACGAACGCGCTCTTGCCAATGGACACGATTATTTCCGGCTTGGCGGCATCGCGATCAGTCCAAATGGCAGGCTGCTTGCCTACGCCGCCGATACGAGCGGCGCTGAACGCTATAAATTGAAAATTCGCGATCTCGCGCGCGGAGAGGATTTGCCCGACATCATCGAAAACTGGCGCTATGGGCTGGTCTGGGCGGCAGATTCGAACAGCTTGCTTTATACCGACGCTGATGAAAACTGGCGCTCGAAGACCGTTTATCATCACAGGCTTGGCGATCCGCAAAGCAAGGATCGTGCGGTTTATACCGAGACAAGCGAAGAATTCAGCGTCTCGCTCGACCGCACACAGTCGCGCCGCTTTGCGATCATCACGGCGGGCGACAATGCAACAAGCGAAGTTCAGTTGATGGCGACGAACGATTTTGCCGCCCCGCCGATCCTCGTTTCAGCGCGCAAACCGGGACGAACCTACGACCTTGACGAGCGCGAAGGCACATTGTTCATCCGTGTCAACGACACACACACGAATTTTCGCGTTGTCACCGCACCTGTAGCGCGTCCCGACGACTGGTCGGAGCTGATCGCGGGGTCGGATCGCCATTATATTCGCAGCCTGACCAGCTTTGAAAATATCCTCGTTATCGAGGAACGCGTCGATGGGCTGGCGCAGATTCGCCTGCGCGACTACGAAACGCAAGCCGACCGCTATATCGCCTTTCCCGAGGCAAGCTATGACGGCGCCCTTGGCAATAATCCCGAATATAGGATCGACACGCTGCGGCTTGGTTATGAGTCGATGGTGACGCCAAAAACGGTGTTCGACTACGATCTTGCATCCGATACGCTGGAGACCCGAAAGGTGCAGGAAATCCCAAGTGGATATGACGCCTCCGCCTATGTCACCGAACGGCTGATCGCGCCTGCGCGTGATGGCAGCAGCGTGCCGGTCTCTCTCGTCTACAAAAAAGGTTTCCCAAAAGACGGCAGCCGCCCGCTGCACCTTTATGCCTATGGGGCTTATGGACATGCCATACCGCCCGGCTTCAACAGTGCGCGCCTGTCACTGCTCGATCGCGGATTTGCGTTTGCGATCGCGCATATTCGCGGCGGAGACGATCTTGGATATCAATGGTATCTCGATGGCAAGCTTGAAAAACGTACCAATACATTCAATGACTTCATCGATGTGACGCGTTATCTTGTCGAGATGGGATATAGTTCGGCCGGAAAAATCGCCGCGTCTGGCGGATCGGCGGGGGGCGAGTTGATGGGCGCCATCATCAATCAGGCACCCGAACTCTATGGCGCTGTTGCCGCGCACGTCCCCTTTGTCGATGTGCTGAACACGATGCTTGACGATTCGCTGCCGTTGACACCGGGAGAATGGCCCGAATGGGGCAATCCGATCACCGACAAGACGGCGTTTGACCTGCTTTTGAGCTACAGCCCCTATGACAATGTCAGGCCGCAGGCTTATCCACCCTTGCTCATCACAGCCGGACTGAACGATCCGCGCGTCACCTATTGGGAACCG
>JBFKAE010000149.1:0-7359 GCA_041621755.1 Sphingomonadaceae bacterium
ACAGTATCGGCTCTGCGGGCAGAATGGCGACGTGTGTATCGCATCCCTGCCCCGGGCCTGAGTGCCGATCTGCTTATGCGTGGTATAGCCTGGCGCCTGCAGGAAAAGGCCCATGGCGGCCTCAACGCCAATATTGAGCGGCAACTTTTGCGGCGGGCCGATGGCGGAGAGGAGCAGCCGGTTCCGGCACGTGTGACGAAGCTGAAAGCGGGGCCAGGAACCCCACCATCACCGTCGTTGACAGGATCGCAAAGGCGCTCGGGGTCAAGGTGGAGGAGTTGCTGGAGTGAAACGCTGTGGGATGACGTTACAACTCCACCTGCAAGAAAATCCGGCGGCAATACTGCCTTTACAACTGGGCTGATTTCATGATGTCGGCGAATTTCTGGATAACTCGATCACAATCTCGCAGACGCGAGCGACGTGATCTGTGGCCGCGATCTCGGCCTGCTTGCTGTTTCCTGCAATGACAGCGTCACAAATTGCTCGATAATCAGCAAGCCGGATGTCGATGAGTTTTGGCGAGCGGTATTGCGAATAGATGATGTGCATCTGGATTGCTGGAAATATCCTCTGCAGCTCGCGGTTGCCGCCAATCATCAGCAGGGTGCGATAGAATCGTCGCCGCGCGCGGCTGAACAATGCAGGGTCGCGGTCTGTTGCACGCTCTTCAATCTCATCTATTGCCGTTTGCAATGCAGAGCCATGCTTAACCGCGTCGAAATTCCGAGCCGCGATCCGGGCGACAAGCGCCGTCATGGGAGCCGCAACTTCCAGAACTTCAAGCGCTTCTGCAGTGGACAACATCCGGATCGTTGCCGAACGGTGACGGCTGAGATCAACGACGCCGCGTGTTGCCAAGCGTTGCATCGCTTCACGTACGGCATTGCGCCCGACCGAATATTGCGCCGCAATTTCTGTTTCGATCAGCCGTTGGCCAGGCACCAGTCGCTGCTGTTCAAGCGCTTGCAGGATACCAAAGGTGACACGATCCGTCGCACTGCGCTTGACCGCTTGGGCTTCGGCTGGATAGGCTTGGCTTGATTGTTCCACAATATCGTTCCATTATTATACGGAACCCTGTTTATAGAATCGGAGCGGCAGTTGCTACCCAGTCTTTCCAATCGAACCGCGCTTGTTACCGGAGCCTCAAGTGGCCTCGGTGCGCATTTTGCCAAAATATTATCGCTGGCAGGCGCCCGCGTGATCCTGACCGCGCGGCGTCAAGAGGCGCTGGCCGAGGTCGAAAGCGAGATCAGGACGACAGGGGGCGATGCGGTGAGTGCCAAGCTTGATGTGACCGATCCAGCGAGTATTGCGAACCTCGCGTCGCATCTCGAGAAGGTGGATATCCTCGTCAACAATGCCGGAATTGTGTGTGATCGCTCTGCACTCGATCAGAGCGAGGACGACTGGGACGCCGTCATTGATACCAACCTCAAAGGCGCTTTCCTCATGGCGCAGGCCGCGGGGCAAGCAATGCGCGCTCACGGCCGCGGCGGATCGATCATCAATATTGCCTCGATACTCGGGCTAAGACAGGCTGGCGGCGTTCTGCCTTATGCTGTGTCAAAAGCAGGCATTGTTCAGATGACAAAGCTGCTTGCCCTCGAACTTGCCCGGTTCAACATCCGTGTAAACGCGCTCGCGCCGGGCTATATTGATACCGACCTCAACCGTAGTTTTTGGGAAAGCGACTCTGGCAAGGCGCTGATCCGCCGGATCCCGCAGCGACGCCTTGGCCAGCCCGAGCATCTTGATGGACCGCTACTCCTACTCGCCTCGGATGCCTCTGCGTACATGACCGGATCCGTCATCGCCGTCGATGGCGGCCACCTTGTCAGTACGCTTTAGGACGGACCATGACTCAGAAAATGCATGACAATGCAAAAGCTGCACTTGAGGGTGTGGTTTTCGATGGCATGACAATTGCCGCCGGTGGTTTTGGCCTGTGTGGCATTCCCGAGACATTAATCGATGCAATCCGGGACAGCGGGGTTCGTGATCTGACGATCCTTTCGAACAATGCCGGTGTTGATAATTACGGGCTCGGTATACTTTTAAAAACGCGACAAGTACGCAAGATGGTCAGTTCTTACGTGGGCGAGAACAAAGAGTTTGAACGACAATATCTGGCAGGCGAACTTGAGCTGGAGTTCAATCCGCAAGGAACACTGGCCGAACGATTGCGCGCGGGTGGCGCCGGCATTCCGGGCTTCTATACAAAAACAGGCGTTGGGACGATCGTTGCCGAAGGCAAAGAGGAACGCACGTTTAATGGCGAGCGGTTCATTCTCGAAACCGGGCTGGTGGCCGACCTTGCGATCGTGAAGGCCTGGAAAGCCGATCCCTATGGAAATCTCGTCTACCGAAAATCAGCACGGAACTTCAATCCGATGGTGGCAACCGCGGGAAAAGTGACGGTCGCCGAGGTCGAAGAGCTGGTCGCCCCCGGTGCACTTGATCCCGATCAAATCCATACGCCCGGCGTCTTTGTTCAGCGGCTGGTTCTGGCAACGCACAATGAGAAGCGCATCGAAAAGCGCATGGTTCGGAAGGAAGCCTGATCATGGCATGGACTAGAAATGAAATGGCCGCACGGGCAGCGTGCGAGCTCAAGGATGGCTATTATGCCAATCTTGGCATCGGCATACCAACGCTGGTCGCCAACAACATTCCCGCTGGAGTCGATGTCACATTGCAGTCGGAAAATGGGATGCTCGGGCTAGGGCCTTACCCGACAGAAGCCGAAGTCGATGCCGATATCATCAACGCTGGCAAGGAAACAATCACCGAACTTGATCGCACCAGCTACGTGTCTTCGGCTGACAGCTTCGCCATGATCCGCGGCGGCCATATCGACCTTTCTGTACTGGGCGCAATGGAGGTGTCCGAGAATGGCGATATCGCCAACTGGATGATCCCGGGCAAGATGGTCAAGGGCATGGGCGGCGCGATGGATCTGGTCGCTGGCGTCAAGAAGATCATCGTGCTGATGGATCACATCTCGCGCGACGGCACGCCAAAGTTCAGAAAAGCCTGCACCCTACCGCTTACCGGTACCAATGTTGTCGACATGATCATCACAGATCTCGCGGTATTTCGACGTCCGGACCGGCAGTCCAGTTTCAAACTGATCGCATTGGCACCCGGTGTTACGGAGGCGGATGTCGCCAGCCAGACCGAGGCCCAGTATTCAACATGTCTCAGCGAGATTGCACAATGACACAACGCGCGAAAGAGATTGCAGAAAAGGTCGAAACTTTCGTTCGGGATGTTGTTGTCCCCTATGAAAAGGATGATCGCCTGAGCACACATGGACCGTCTGAAGGTCTTGTTCAGGAACTACGCGCCAAGGCCCGCGCTGCAGGCGTTATGACACCGCATTTATTGTCCGACGGCAGCCATTTGACGCAGCGCGAAACGGCGACTGTATTGATCCCCTCCGGCCTCTCGCCGCTCGGCCCCGTTGCGGTCAACACAATGGCACCCGACGAAGGCAATATGTACCTGCTTGGCAAAGTGGCCACGCCTGCACAAAAAGCGCATTTCCTTGAACCGCTTATATCCGGCGAAGCCCGTTCGGCGTTTTTCATGACCGAGCCTGCCGCAGAAGGCGGCGCCGGCTCCGACCCCTCCATGATGCAGACGACATGCCGTCTCGATGGCAATCACTGGGTGATCAATGGCCGCAAGGCGTTCATAACCGGCGCGCAGGGCGCGAAGGTCGGGATCATCATGGCGAAATCGGAGGACGGCGCCTGCATGTTCCTTGTCGACCTGCCCGATCCTGCTATTCGTATCGAACGCGTGCTCGATACGATCGACAGTTCGATGCCCGGCGGCCATGCCATTGTCATAATTGATAATCTTCGCGCACCAGCTGACCAGATGCTGGGCGCAAGCGGCGAAGGCTTCAAGTACGCGCAGGTCCGCCTCAGTCCCGCGCGCCTGTCGCACTGTATGCGCTGGCTCGGCGCCTGCATCCGGGCAAATGAGATCGCCACGGCCTATGCCTGCAAGCGGCAGGCGTTTGGCAAACTGCTCGTTGACCATGAAGGCGTCGGCTTCATGCTTGCCGAGAATCTGATCGACCTGAAACAGTCGGAGCTGATGATCGACTGGTGCGCCGACGTGCTCGACAGCGGCGATCTGGGCACGGCGGAAAGCTCGATGGCCAAGGTGGCAGTATCGGAAGCGCTGATGCGGGTTGTCGACCGCTGCGTGCAGGTCATGGGCGGCACCGGGGTTTCGGGTGATACAATCGTCGAGCAGGTGTTCCGCGAAATCCGCGCCTTCCGCATCTATGACGGTCCGACCGAAGTCCACAAATGGTCGCTCGCCAAAAAGATAAAGCGCGATTTTCTGAAGGCGCAATCGTGAGCAGCGCAGCCGACGAAAATATCGGCACAACAGCGGTGCGCGAGGGCTATGGTTTTGACGAGGCCGCGCTCGAACGCTGGATGAGCGAACATGTTGCCGACTTTACTGGCCCGCTCTCAGTTGAACAGTTCAAGGGCGGGCAATCGAACCCGACCTACAAGCTGATTACGCCAGAAAGATCCTACGTCCTGCGCCGCAAGCCGCCCGGGCAACTGCTCAAGGGCGCACATGCTGTCGAGCGCGAGGCCAAGGTGTTAACGGGGCTCGCCAAGGCTGACTTCCCGGTCGCGAAGGTTTATGGACTGTGCACGGACGACAGCGTCATCGGGACATGGTTTTACATCATGGACATGGTTGAGGGCCGTATCTTCTGGGACGCAACCGTACCCGGCGTTTCGGCGGAAGAACGTCGCGCGCTATTCGATGCGATGAATAACACGATGGCTCAGTTGCACATGGTCGATTACGAAGCCGTCGGTCTTGGCGATTACGGCAAGCCCGGCAATTATTTCGAGCGACAGATCGGACGCTGGTCGCGGCAATATCTCGAAGACAGCGATGCCGGGCGCGATCCCAATATGGACCGACTGATCGAATGGCTGCCGAAGAACATCCCCGATGACGGCGACGAGACCGCGATCGTGCACGGCGATTTTCGGATCGACAACATGATCTTCCACCCGAGCAAGCCAAAGGTGCTTGCGGTGCTGGATTGGGAGCTGTCGACGCTTGGGCATCCGCTCGCTGATTTTGCCTATAATGCGATGATGTATCGCATGCCGCCGCACATTGTGGCAGGTCTTGCCGGTGCGGATATTGCCGCGCTCAATATTCCTGACGAGGGCGAATATATCGCCGCCTATTGCCGTCGTACGGGACGCGCGGACATGCCCGGTTACGACTTTTACATCGCGTTCAACTTCTTCCGTATCGCCGCCATTTTTCACGGCATCAAGGGCCGGGTCATCCGTGGCACAGCCTCATCGACACAGGCAAAGGAGCGCGTGAAGGTCCTCCCCGAACTCATGGCGCTCGCTTGGGAACAGGCAAAGCGCGCCGGAGGTTGATAGCGGGAACACCCGAACGACCACATTTCTCTTGTGTTACCATGCTTTGATAAAAGCATTTTTTAAATGACTTATGATTCTTTAGTCATTTTTTAAATGACAAAGCCAAGTTACCGCCTAAAAATCAATCGGGTGCTGATTTGCGCTGACTGAGGCGGAGAGAAAAATGAAAAAATTAATGAAAAAAGTTGCTATTGTCACAGGCGGCGCCAGTGGAATCGGCGCGGCGATCGCAGAGCTTTTCGCCAGAGAAGGCGCGGCAGTTGCTGTGACTGACATCGATGACAAGGGTGCCGCACAGGTGGCAGCCAGTATCGTCGAAAACGGTGGCAAAGCGATTGGCTTCCAGCATGATGTCGCCGCTGAAACGGCATGGATTGACGTGGTCAAAGCCGTTCGGCAGCAGCTGGGACCAATCGACATTCTGGTGAACAATGCCGGCATTCCCGGCGACGTCGGATTGGTCGATATGCCCTATGAAACCTGGCGTCAGATCATGGGCGTGAATTGCGATGGCGTGTTTCTGGGCATGAAACATGTCGTCCCGGCAATGCCAACAGGCGGTTCCATCATCAATTTGTCGTCCATCTATGGCAAAGTTGGCGGGGTTTGTCATATTGCCTATTCAGCGAGCAAGGGCGCAGTTGCGTTGATGAGCAAATCCGCGGCTTTGGAATGCGCCGATAAGGGCCGTGGCATTCGTGTCAATTCGCTTCATCCCGGCTATGTCGAAACACCCATGTTCAATCGCATGGAGGACGAACGCAAAGAGCGGTATCGGCAGATGCATCCCATTGGCCGGGTCGGTCAGGCCGAGGAGATCGCGAGTGCGGCACTATTCCTCGCTTCTGAAGCCTCCAGTTTTATGACGGGGGCCGAGTTGGTGGTCGATGGCGGATATACTGCGCGGTAATTACGTTGTCAGAGCAAGGTAAATTTGATATGACTAATGATTCATAAGTCATATTTATATCACAGCAATACAATCACTCTTGGAACTATCGGCCAAGCACCATGACACGAGAAGATACATCCACTGCAAACGGGCCCAGAAAGCTGGACGGCAAAGTGGCGCTTATCACTGGCGGAGCCGGCGGGCTTGGCCAAGCTATTGCAGAGACGTTTGCTCAGGCAGGAGCGAGGATTTGCATAGCCGACAGAGACAAAAAGGCCGCGACGGATACCGCCGGTCAATTGGGCGATGGCGCATTTGGGCTGGGACTTGATGTCACTGATATGGCGTCCATCGATTCTGTAACGCAGGAAACAATCAGACGCGCCGGTCGCATCGATATTTTGGTGAATGGCGCCGGTGTTTTTGGCCTCGAGCCGTGGCTGCAGGTCACCGAACAGAACTTTGACACGCTTTTTGGAGTCAATGTGAAGGGGCTGCTATTCATGACGCAGGCTGTTGCAGCGCAAATGGTACGGCAGGGCAATGGAACAATTATCAACATTGCCTCCGCCTCGGGTCGAGCGGGCAATCCGCGCAGCGTTGTATATTCGGCCAGCAAGATGGCCGTGATCAGCCTCACCCAATCCTCAGCCCTGGCCTTCGCCGGTCAAGGCATAAGGGTCAATGCAATTGCCCCAGGCGGCGTTTTGACTCCGATGTGGGACAAGGTGCAGAGCCTGTATGCGGCATCGGGCAACGTGACTGGCGATGACATGAGTGCGCAGATGGCAAAGGCGACACCGCTGGGGCGTATGTCCACCCCGGCGGACCATGTTGGCGCGGCCTTGTTCCTCGCCTCTGACGACAGCGGCTATATCACTGGCCAGACACTGAACATTGATGGCGGCCTTTTCCTCAATTGATCATTGATAAACTTTCAGGAGCGTACGCATGACTGCACCTCAATCCACAGTTGCATATACCGAACCGGCCCCGGGGATTGCCCGAATATTG
>JBFKAE010000150.1:0-7310 GCA_041621755.1 Sphingomonadaceae bacterium
GCATCGTCGCGTCCCGGCCCCAGATTGGATCGATCAATCCCCGCATTGGCCATCACGAGCCCCGAGCGGTGGCGCGTGATCAGCACATTGGGAGCGGCGCGAACCACAGCGACGCTCTCCGCCAGCACCAGCTCGACCAGGCGGGCATCCTTGCGGGTAATCTCCGCCAGCTCCAGCGCCCGCGCGCGGGGCGTTACGTCTGCCAGATCGACAAAGCGCCCCTCCGCCTTCGAGACGATCTTCTGTGTGACAACCAGGATGTCGGCCACGCCCGGGACAATCCCGGCCGCCCGCGTCGTCGCCGCAAGGACGCCGGCAAGATCGGCGCCCGGCTCGATCTCACCGACGCCGTCCAAGGGGAATATCTGGATCATAGTGCGGGGATGGCCCTCAATCTGTCGGATCGATCAGCGTGCCGGTGATCCGGATCCCCGCGCCGTCGACCTGATAGGCTTTGTTGAGGAAGATGAGGACCGAGGTCAGCGCCTCGGCAGCAGCGGCATTGACGAGCGCGCCGCCGTGCAGCCCGCGCAGGCCCATCTGTAGCGCCAGACCGATCACCTCGGCGCGCGCGGCCTTGTCGTCGCCGAACACCAGCACGTCGCAATCGACATCCTCGTCGGTGATGAGCGTGTGCGCAGCGACATTGTGAAAGGCGGAAACCAGCGTCACACCCGCGCCCAGCAGCGCCTGCGCGCGCACGGCGGCGCTGCCCTCGGCCGGAAGCTGGACGCGCATCACCCTGGGCGGCACCAGCGGCACGGTGGTGTCGACGACGATCTTGCTCGCGACATGCGGCGCGATCCCGGCCAGCGTCGCTCCTTGCGCCGCGAACGGCACGGTGACGATGATGATGTCGCAGGCGGCGGCCGCGTCGGCATTGGCAGCTCCCGTCAGCCCGAACCCCAGCTCGGCCGCCGCCTTCCCGGCGCTCTCCGACGAACGCGAACCGATGACGACGCGGCGCCCCGCCTTCGCCAGCCGCCGCGCGATCGCGGCGCCGAGATTGCCGGTGCCGCCGACAACGGCAACACTCTTGGGATCGGTCATTCTATTCTCCTGCAAGGATCAGTGTATCGGTCTGGGTGGTCGTGTAGAGGGTCGTGCGCTGGCGGGCGTGGCGTCCGGCCAGCGCAGCCAGCGACGCCATCCGCGCGGGATCGCAGAGCTGCCCGTTCTGTCCTCCCGCCGCCCGCGTGATCGATTCGTCCATCAGCGTGCCGCCCAGATCGTTGGCGCCAGCCCGGAGCGCCGCGACCGCGCCGTCGCCCCCGAGCTTGACCCAGCTCGCCTGGATGTTGGGGATCAGCGGGTTGAGTACCAGCCGCGCGACCGCGTGCATCAACAGTGTTTCACGCGCGCTGGGGCCGGAGCGAGACCCGCCCTTGCGCCAGATCGGCGCCTCCATGTGGACGAAAGGCAGCGGCACGAACTCGGTGAAGCCGCCCGTCTCCTCCTGCAGATCGCGGACGAGCAGCAGGTGGCGCGCCCAATGCTCGTAGCGGTCGACATGGCCGAACATGATGGTCGCGGTCGTGCGCAGGCCGACGCGGTGGGCGGTGCGCATCACCTCCAGCCACTCATTGGTATTGACCTTGTCCGGACAGATAAGCGCCCGAACCTCGTCGTCGAGGATCTCGGCGGCGGTGCCGGGCAGGGTGGAGAGTCCGGCCTGCTTCAGCCGCGTCAGATAATTCTCCAGTGGCAGGCCGAGCGTCATGGCGCCATGCGTCACCTCCAACGGCGAGAAGGCGTGGATGTGGATCGAGGGGGCGGCTTCCCGCACGGCGCGGAGCACGTCGAGATAGGTATTGCCGTCATAATCGGGGTGAATGCCACCCTGCAGGCACACCTCGGTCGCGCTGCGCTCGACCGCCTCGGCCGCACGCCGTCCCACCTCCGCCAAGTCCAGGCGATAGGCCGGTCCGCGCTCAGCTCTGGTGCTGCCCTTGGAGAAGGCGCAGAAGCCGCATTTATAGAGGCAGATATTGGTGTAGTTGATGTTGCGGTTGACGACGAACGTCACCGCCTCGCCTGCGACCTCACGCCGCAGCGCGTCAGCAGCATCGGCGACCAGTGCGACATCCGGCCCGTCGGCCTCGAACAGCCGCACGATGTCGCTGGGGGCGAGGCGATCGCCTGCCGTCGCGCGGTCCAGGATAGCGCGCAGGCTATCGGAGCGGACGGTTGTACCCGAGACGCGCTCCACTGGCATCGGCTCGCCCGTCCCGGGATGCCAGTCATCGACGACCGGCAGCCCGCGCGCATCGACCGAACGGCGCACTACCCTCGCCAGCGCCGGATCGAGCCAGCGATCGGGGTCGCGGGCGAAGGCGGGGCCGATCGCCAGCCGCTCACGTAGCACCCGCCCGGCGGCGGCGGTCGCCGCCTCCAGCGCATCGAGATGCGGCCACGGCGCCTCGGGGTTCACATGGTCGGGGGTCACCGGGGAGACCCCGCCCCAGTCGTTCACGCCCGCGCGCAACAGCGCCGCCAGCTCCTCGGGCCGGTGGAGGTTGGGCGGCGCCTGGATGGTCATCTGCGGCCCCAGGATCAGCCGGGCAACCGCGATCGTCCAGAGATGCTCCTCCAGCGACGGCTCGGGATGACTGGCCATGCGCGTGCCGGGCTTGGCGCGAAAGTTCTGGATAATGACTTCCTGGATGTGTCCGTACTCGCGATGCAGGTCGCGGATCGCGACCAATGCCTCGATCCGCTCGACGCGCGTCTCGCCGATCCCGATCAGCAGTCCGGTGGTGAACGGCACGCCAGCCCTGCCCGCCGCTGCGATTGCCGTCAGCCGCGCTGTCGGCAGCTTGTCGGGCGAGCCGTGGTGCGGGCCGCCTTTGGCTGATAACCGATCCGATGCCGTCTCGAGCATCAGCCCCATCGAGGCCGACACCGGACGCAGCGCGACGTAGTCGGCATCATCCATCAGCCCGGGGTTGAGATGCGGCAGCAACCCGGTTTCCCCCAGCACGGCCTGGGCCATCTCTCGCAGATAGGACAGGGTGCTCGGGTGGCCCAGGCGAGCCAGCGCCTTACGCGCCGCGTCGTAGCGATCCTCCGGACGATCCCCCAGCGTGAACAGCGCTTCCCGGCATCCCGCCGCCACCCCCGCGCGTGCAATCGCCAGCACCTCGCCGCGCGATAGATAGGCCGGGCCGATCTTCTTCGGCGTGCTCGCAAAGGTGCAGTAATGGCATACATCCCGGCAAAGTTGTGTCAGCGGAATGAACACCTTGCGCGAATAAGTGACGACGCCGCTCGTTGCCGCCAACGTCATTTCCTCGGCTTGGGCAATCAAGCGCGGCAGAGCCAGATTACCCAATGACTTGGACAATGAATCGAATGCGTGGACGTCTTCGTTCTCGCCGACATGAGCGTGCATCGACGGCACCATGCAGACGTTTTCCGAGACATGCTGTGGGTCGAAAGTGAGTGGCTCAAACGGTATGTCGGTGGACATCGAAAGGCGCTCCAGAATTGTTTGAACCGTTTACGACCTTTGGTCGGCAAGTATCGCCCACCCTATGGTCGAACATAGGGCACCAATGGAAAGAATTCGCTTGCCGATCAAACGACGCTTCTCGCCGAATTCCTCCAGACGCACCGACCTGAAAAACAGTATTTGTGATCGAAAGCCTACTCATATAGCCACTTGAGCAGGGCAGGATGCCAGCACGCCCAGCCCCGTCGCTCCTGTAACGCCGCAAGTGTCCGAGCTCGCTTGGCGCCTCCAAGAAATGCGCTCATCAATGCAGGAATTTCCCACCTGATGAACATATTTCGGTCGTCTCGCAAGTCCTTTGCCAAATGGGGGGTTGGTAAGAGTGTTCGTTGACGAATCGCATTCCGCGCACTTTCACCATTAATCCCGATCCATCATTCCGGTCGCTCCGTGCGACAGGGCAATCCAGTCAGCTCGCCGCCTTCAGGTGGGCAACGACATAGCGACATAAATCTTCCAGTTGATCGGGTGAGTCGATAAACTGGTCGGGCTTGAACAGGAATGTCGTTGAACCGTGCTCGACTTGGTTAGGGATGGCTTTCAATGCCTGATCGATATCGGCCGGACCTGTCGCGGATTTGAATTCGCCGCGAATAAAGCCGATAAAATCCAGCGTTTTGGGATCGCGGCCTGCTTCCGCCATTGCTTCGTTGATCCGTGCCATATCTTCATGTGGCAGCAGGCTGAGCGGTGCGAAGGCATCGCCATATTTAGCAATCCGGCGCAGCGCCGCCGGGTGCAGTTTGTCACCGGCGATCCAAATTTCCGGCCCTTCAGGCCGCCAAGGCTTCGGTTCGAAATAAACCTCGTCGAAGCTGTAATGCTCGCCCGCATGGGACGCTGGCGTTTCCGCCCAGACCTTGTGCCAGATTTCCAGATGTTCATCGAGCATTTTACCGCGCTTGTCGAACGGAACACCCAGCGCGCGATATTCTTCTTCCTGCCAGCCGACGGTTGGAGTGACGGCAAAACGGCCCTGAGAAAACAGATCAAGTGTTGCCAGTTGTTTGGCCATGGACAGGGGGTGATGGAGCGGCGGGATCACGGCAAAGGCCATCACTTTTATGCGGGTTGTGATCGCTGCCATTGCTGCCAGCAGCATCAGCGAACTGGGATGGGGCGTTAGCGGGCTCTGGTTCCCGGGCATATGAAATTCGCGGGGATTGAATTTCAGACCCCCCATTCCGCATGATGGTCCCATAACAATATGTTCGCTTAATGCGACATAATCGATGCCCGCATCTTCGGCGATTTTTGCAGCATTGACGATTTTTGGGAGTTCGCGACCAGAATAGATTTCCCAATTCTCGTCCATCAGCAAAATTGACTTTAAGGCCATTCAGTATACTCCTCGTCATATTGTTTTTAATTAACATATACTGTGTGATTAGGTAATTTATGTATTATCTTATCTGGGCTATCAATCCTGTTCTTTAATAGCATATATTAAAGAACAGGATTTTCAACCAGTCAATTATTCAAACCTGAAACCCAATGTGACACCATAAGTCGCCGGGCGACCAGCAAGCCGTGCGGAAGAATCGTTCGATGGAATGACTGCGGTCCAGTAATATTTGTCGAAAATATTTTTGCCCCAGATCATTACTTTCCACTGGCCGTCGGGGGCTTCATACCCCAATCGTGCATCGACTGTCGCATAGCCGTCGATCGTATAGGGGTTTGGTCCGATGCCGGGTGCGATGCGGAAACGGTTGCCCGGCATCACGGGCAGGGTGGCGCTGCCCCCGCCGATGGCCGCGTCCTGACCCGATTTTGCATTGACGGAGAACCCGGCAAATGGGGCGCCGCCATTACTCAGTTCGTGCCGGTAATCGACACTGACCGCACCCGACCATTTTGGGGTGTAAGGCAGGACATTGCCGCTGAGATCCTCGGTGTTGATACCAGCAGGATCGAAGTCAGGATTGTCGACACCGCCGAAAATGTCGAAGCTGACAAAATCCTGGACCTTGCTGTTGAGATAGATCGCCGCACCGCTGATCGTCAGGCCATCGACGGGGCGGATTGTGATATCGCCTTCAATGCCCCAGATCCGCGATTTGGGCACGTTGGCCAGCGTATCAAGTGTTCCGAAAACAAAGTCGAACAGCTTTCCGCGAACCTGCTTGTTGCGATAATCCATATAGAAGCCGGTGGCGTTGAACTGAACTTTGCGGTCCAGCAAAGTTGCTTTCAGGCCTGCCTCATAGTTGGTCACACGTTCCTGCGTAACGGGTAGGCCCGAAGCATAGGATGCGGCCGCCAGTGTGGGAAAGCTGCCCGCCTTGTAACCGCGCGACACATTGGCAAAGAGCAAGACATCATCCGTTGCCCGGTAATCGAAACCAAACCGCCACGACACGTTGTCTTCCTTGAGCGTCGCGTCGAGCGGGACACCAGGAATTCCCAGATTGAGGAAACCGTCTGGCGTAACCGGGCTGTTGATGGTCAATCCGCCGGGCACGGTCGTGACATTGGCCGGATCGCCGTTCAACGTATAGCTTTCGTCCGGCCCGATGGGGGTAAAAGTGTTTCCGCCCAGAAACGGACCGCTCAGGAAATTGAACAGCTTGTTCACATTGCCGTTGGCAAGCGTATAGGCTGAATTGACCGCATCGATCGTCGAATTTGTATAGCGCCCTGCTGCTTTAAAAGTGAGCTGTTCAGTTATATCAAACTCGGTGCTCGCAAAAAATGCGTAATTTTCAATATCCTGCGACAATGCATCACCGCTGGCATTGATATAGCCCTTGGCAGCCGAGAATTGTGGATTGGCGAAGTAGCGAAGCAGCTGATCTTCAAAAGTCTTGCTGTCTTCGTAATTCGCCCCGACCACCCAGCGTAATCTGTTGACCGGATCATTGGCCAGGCGCAGTTCCTGATTAAATGATTTGATCCGGCCTATGCTGGACTGAAGATCGAAACCGACAATGGCCATACCGTCACCGTCGGTTGCCTGCTTGTGCCTGTAATCAGCATAGGAAGAAAGCGATGTCAGCACGAAGCCTCCGCCCAGTTCGATATCTGCGCGCATCGCTGCCTGCCAGAATTTGCGGTCGCTGAACGGATCAAAATCCGTCATGCTGGCCAATGCCGGATCGGAAGAGCCGAGCACTCCATCGGGCGGGGCAAAGGGGGCTGCCGCCGGTGCGGCAGGCGAAGTGTTGGGATCCAGCGCCCGGCTGGTCCAGTCCGCAACCCGCGCAGTGTAGCTGGTTGGGAACGGATAGGTGATTTCAGCCGATGCCCCCCCACCAAAGGGAGGTGAATAGCTGTTGCGCAACGGGTCATTAAGGGCGGGCGCATCCAGCGCCTTGCTGCCCCCCGCGCCATCCTGTTCATGAACCGCGATCAATTGCTGGGCCTGCGGCTGGGACTTGTCGCGCCAGCCATTGACGTTGAAAGAGAGATCAATCGTCTCACTCGGCCTGAAATCCAGCGTCAGGCGTCCTGCGATATAGGATTGCCCGCCATTTGTATCTTTGCGCGTATAGCTCTTCTGCCAGTCGTCGGAGTTGAGACCGGTCATCGCCAGACGGATGCCGGCATTCTCCGAAATCGGGCCGCTAATATAGGCATTGCCGTCAATCTGGTTGAACCGTCCATAGCTGATATCGCCGCCCACCTGCCAGCTATCAGTCGGTCTGGCGGCGATATAGTTGATCGCGCCGCCAGTGGAATTCTGGCCAAACAGGGTTCCCTGCGGGCCTTTCAGAACCTCGACCCGCTCCAGATCGAAGGCTGCATGGCTGGCCATGGCCGGAAAGGGAAGCGGGATCTGATCGACATAGACGCTGAC
>JBFKAE010000151.1:0-7254 GCA_041621755.1 Sphingomonadaceae bacterium
AGCGAAATTACATCATCGTCAAGTCCTATTAATTTCCGAAGTACTTCATCCGTGTCTGCACCCAAGAAAGGAGGTGCAATAGAAGGATTGCCCGGCGTATCCGTCAATTTAAAGGGGAGACCCAACAGCTTGACGGAAGAGCCATCTTTGCGCTCAGCGTCCACGACCATATCGTTTGCAAGAACTTGCTGGTCTTGAAAGACCTTGTCGATCGAATTGACGGGGGCATTTGGTATGTTCACTTCGTCGAACAACCTTACCCAATGCTCTACATCATGTTGGGCCAACACCGCTTCGATATCGAGCCGCAATTGATCGTCGAACTGACACCGAGATGCATTGGTTGCATAGTCAGGGTTGTTCGCAATGCCCTCGCCAACCACGCCACAAAATCTTTGCCAAGCCGCTTCAGATGACACGCCGATCATCAAAAAATCATCTTTGCAGCGATAACGGCCAAATGGAACCATCGGGCCGTAATTCGCTCCGACACGGTCATCAACCTCACCAGCCAGAAGCCAGTTCAGGCCATGAAAACCCAGAAATGTAACGGCTGTTTCAAGCAATGATATATCGACTCTCTGCCCCTTGCCGCCCAATGCTGGACGCGCGTGTAGTGCAGTCAAAGCCGCCCCGAACGCAAGGGAACCTGCTGCGATGTCAACGGCCGAAACGCCTGGCTTGACCGGGGGGCGGTCAGGCTCTCCTGTCAACGACATAATTCCGCTGTAAGCCGTAATCATAGTATCATAGCCGGGCTTGTTCTTCAGTTGGCCCTTTGCGCCGAATCCCGATATCACAACCCTAACTAGTTTATTATTCCGGGCGGCCAAAACATCGTCATCGAGACCCAGACGTTTCGCAGTATTGGGAAGGTAATTGTGTATCAGAACATCTGCGCTTTCGATTAACTTGAAAAAAGCATCGCGCCCACCCTCTGATTTCAAGTTGAGCGTTACACTCTTTTTGCCTCTGTTCACGCTCAGAAAATTTGTGCTCCAGCCATCAACCTGAACCGGCCAACGGCGGTTGGGATCTCCTTCCGGAGGCTCGATCTTAATGACTTCTGCGCCTTGCTCGGCAAAGAGCTGTCCACAGAAGGGACCAGCCAGAACGCGGCTGGCGTCGATCACAACCAGATCCGAAAGCGCACCCACTAGCTTAGTCCCACTTTATCAGCTGGTGTTTGAAGTTTACTGCACTGCAGGTTTTCCACTTTTTCTGGATGTTCGAACGCTTCGCTTGTCCTCGCTGCGATTTTGAGCCCTTCACCAAGGGACAAGCCAGCCGTATCGCGTAGCAATCGCTTGCAGACAGCCAGCGCCTCCCCATTCAGTGCTTTAAATTCGCCAACCATCATATCTAGGCGTTTTCCCAGTTCATTCTTGCTGGCAATGCTGTGGACTACGCCCGCAGTCATGGCTTCCGCTGCCGTAAAACGGCGACCAGTGAGAATAAATTCCATGGCTTGCCCCCGCCCGATACGATCAAGCAGGGTTACTGCTGTCATTGTAGGGGGGATTCCAAACTTTAGTTCGGGCACCGAGAATATTGCTGATTCCTCAGCAATCGCGTAATCGCACCACAATGCCAGCGCGAGGCCCACCCCAATTGCAAAGCCTTCGACAGCGGCGATCAGAGCCTTGGGGCAATTCAGCATGACATCGGCCAGCCGCTCGGCCTCCGCAAGGCGCTTTGCAGTTTCCGTGTTGGACCGTTCTTCTGTGGGCACGGCACTCAAGTCCCTGCCCGAACAAAATGTACCGCCTCTCCCTCGAATCAGGATCACAGTGCAAGCGGGATCTTCAGATGACCGTGTGATAGCCTCTGCAAGAGACGTCATGGCCTCCGAGGTAAGCGCATTTCTTTTCTCGGGCCGATTGATGCATATAACACTTACCCAGGGCCGGGGGTTTTCACATATGATAACTGGAGCGTTGCTCATATCAGAAATCCAGCAGGACGTTCGTCGTTACTTTATCTTTTGCTAGTTCGGCCTCGACCAGCGGCACCACGCGCGTCATCCATGTTTCAAGCGCTCTCATGCTTGTTTTGTGATCCATGTCGCCAATTTGCGTGATCATAGAGATATGATTTGGCCTTAAAGCCCGAATATCGTTCACCATCCGCTCGGCACAGGTTTCTGGGTCTCCGACAGGTATGTTTCTGAGCATCTTTTCCCAGGGCAGCTCCTCTTCGTAGGGCTCCTCCTGAAGGACATAACCATCACTGCTGGTCTGACGCCTGAATTTGAGAGCATTGCCTAAGCGCTGCTGATATCGGGCGCAGTCAACATAGTGCTCAACCTCCGCCTTACTATCGCTTGCGAAGGCAAACCTAAGTAATCCGGTCGGAACTTGTTCGGGCGCAACGCCTGCTTCAGCACAACTCTCATCAAGAGTCTGACGAAGGCCGCCAAGCCGCTTATGGTTCCCAAGCCAGCCGGTCAGGAATACACCATGTCCAGAGGAAATGGCGCGTTTCATCATTTGCGGATCGAAGGTTGCCGCCCAAATAGGAGGGTGTGGCTTTTGTACGGCGCGGGCACTGATCGAAGTTGGCGGCTGGCGAAGGGTTTCACCTTGATATTCGAACTGGTGATTAATCAGTCCACGCTCCAGTATATCGAGCATTTCGAATGTGACCTGTTTATGGGTGCTAAGATCCGCTCCCAGACGATCAAATTCAAATTTTTGATATCCCGAGCCAATGCCGATGTCGAGACGACCATTCGAAAGACCATCGGCCATTCCGATTTCGGCAAGAAGACGGGCCGGATTGTAAAGTGGCAAGATAAGAACAGCGGTTCCAAGTCGGATTCTCTCGGTGACTCCCGCGCAGTGGCTGATCATCATCAGGGGCGAAGGACACAGGCTGTAGTTCGAAAAATGATGTTCGGGAAACCAAGCCGTTTCATATCCTAATTCATCCGCAAACCGAGTAATCTCCACGGCATTGCGAAAGACGTCCTGCGAACTCAGATTTAGGTCACGCTGTTGCATCGTCGCGAATACGCCAAACTGCATTTCTAAAACTCCGGCCTGCCACTTGTGATGACGGAAACTTACGGAGGCAGCGCTTTCTTGACAATTGAACATACTTGCGTATCACCTATGCAAAATATGCAACAATCGAAGCGCACATGATTAATCTAATTCGCAATTTCTCATTGGTAGCGCAAAGCGACAGCCTGTCCGATGCCGCCCGCAGACTAGGGGTTTCGCCGGCGACGGTCTCAAGGCATATTCAATCCATTGAAGATGAATTTAAAACTCAGCTCTTCTTTCGCTCTACAAGAAGTTTGTCGCTTACTGAATCCGGAAAAGTATTTCTTGAACGCGCTCAGCGTATTTTGGAAGAGATCGAACAGGCGCGCATAGACATTAATGAACTTGAAGCCGAACCACGTGGTCGGCTGCACATACACTCACGAGGTCTAGTCGGGCGATATCTTGTGATACCGGTGCTGGCCAAAATGCGTACAGCCTATCCAAATGTCGACCTGATTTTGACACTGACCGACGCACCGCTCGACTTGGCGGAACGTAATATTGATGTCTCCATACGGGGCGCCAAGGACGAAGGCATGGACCTTCTGGTCCGCAAACTTGCATCCTATCGGCGCGTTTTGTGCGCGAGCCCGGATTTTATTGCGACACATGGCTCGCCCATGTCTCCTGTCGATTTGGAACAGTTTAATTGCGTGACCTTTCAGTTCAATCTAGGTCAACAACACTGGCACTTCCGTAAGTGTGGGCGTACAACCTCAGTCACGCCCAAAGCAGTCGCTCAAGCCAATGACGGCGAAGCACTCAGACTGCTGGCCCTCCAAGGTCTTGGGATCGCAATGATGCCCGAATGGTCAGTACAGAACGATTTCAGAAAGAAAAGACTGGTTAAATTATTGCCGGATTATGAATTTGCGCCAGGGGATGCGTCATTCGAATACCCAGTTTATGCTCTGTATCAACGCTCTCATTATCGCTCCCAGAGACTAAAGGCGTTTCTGTCTATTCTAGTTGATTCGATGAAAGAACAGGCCAAATCTGGTTGGCTTCGTCCGAACGTCATATCTGACTAAGAAGCCCAATCATACAGCAACGTTGATCAAAACATCGATGCACATTGGATGCAGATCGTACTACCAAGCTTTCATATGATCTGAATGCGTCAGCAACTCTTATGCCCTGCGCAGTTTTCTCATTTGTTCACCACTTAATTCTCGAAGAGCGGGCATCACTTCCGACGCGAAGAGTCTCGCAGTCTGGGTCGATTCTGCTAGTGAAAGGTCTCCAAAGGCGGGAACGCAAACTAAGTAATTGGCATGCGTTTTTTCAATTTGGTCGAGTAAATAATCACGGACCGTTGATGGCGAGCCCGCGAAGCCAAGACCAGCTTCTTGCATGGCATCAAATTCCTTCGCCACACCGCCTGGGCGATATGGATCTACAGTGTCATTGGCGACCCATATATGCATGTGATTAGCTTCGTAAACATGATAGGCGCGTCGCGCGATTGCCATGGCTTCTTCATCGGTTTCAGCAATTACAATATTCCGCAATATGCCCAGGAACGGCATGCTATCCCAGCTATTGCCCGCCTGCAGCCATTTTCCTCTGTACTCTGCGATCTGTGGCTCGGATCGTTCCGCAGGACCGAAAAAGACAGCATTGGAGCGCCTCTCAATAGCCCAGTCGATATGGCGGGATTCAACAACGCCGAACCAAAGGGGTGGCAAAGGCTGTTGCACTAAATCGACTTCAATTGGCACTTTATTATATGTGAAATGTTTACCCTGAAAATCGATGAACCGATCGCGCAAACCCTGAAAGACTATCTGCGCTGCTTCATCGAATATTTCCAGCGTGACAGCTGGATCCCGGCCAAAAATTTTCTGCTCGACAATATTGGCACCCCTGCCCAGACCGAGCTCTAGCCTACCTTTAGTCAGTTGATCCAGCATGGCTATTTCTTCCACGAGCCGAAGTGGGTCATGAAGTGCAAGCGTGAATACCAATGTGCCCAGCCTGATCGTTGAAGTGCGCTGACTAGCCGCGGCGAGAAAGACCGAAGGCGAAGGCGCGATCGAAAGCTTTGAGGTGTGATGTTCGGATTTGAAAAAGGCGTGAAAGCCCTCTTCCTCATACGTGCAGATAAGGTTCAAACGATCCTCATATTGTGAAGCTGTGTCAGTATGCGCACGTTCGACATGGTCAAATATTCCGAACTCCATCTCACTCCTGCCTTTCCTTTGGCGAATCATAAGTTCATTCATGAATGAATGTGTTAGCAGCCGCAGCTGTGTCGAGCCAGAAAAATTTCCTGACCCGCAATCCTCTCGCATTTCGAATTTCAATTAACTTATTATTATTTGTATATTATTTAAGGCGTCAACATCTTCGGGGGTGTAGTATAGGGGCCCCTATACCCCTTGATATTATCGCAATATCTATATAGTAATGCGTATACGGAACTCATATGAAGGCGGGTCGCCCTTCACTTGCCATTGCCGGATGGCTGGTGCCTCGAGCAAGGATAACATCCGGTCGACGAGGGCGGCACAGAGGTAGGCAGTTTATGTGTAAGAGAATGGTGAATGGGGATTTCGATATTCAGTTCTGGGACGATGTGCGTGACATCGGTTCGGAGCTAAATCCAATAGTAATAGAGAAATCCTTCAGTCTTTGCTCCAGCCTGTTTCCAGATATCGAGAACGATATGGACCGGACTGAGCACAGCTATGGCTCCCATGAGCGGAATCGTCTGGATCTTTATCTTCCTGTTGCCCCCCGCCAGAAGCCTACGCCCTGCCTGATGTTCGTGCATGGCGGCGGCTATGTAAATGGCGACAAGCGCATGGGCACCCCTTTTTTTGCAAATATAGGGCTGTGGGCAGCGTCGCAGGGTTGGGCGTGTGCAATAATGAACTACAGGCTCGCGCCTGATCATTCATGGCCGAGCGTTCAGGAAGACATAGGGCAATCTTTGGCATGGCTCGTTGATAATGCTAAAAACTTCAGCATTCACCCCGAGAGCATTGTCTTGATGGGGCACTCCGCGGGTGCCGGACATTGTGCAGCTTATGCAACCAACCCCGAATTTCACAAACTTGCTGGCGGCGGTTTTGCTGGGCTAATGTTGATGTCGGGAACTTACGACCTTGCCGCAGCGGGCGATTTCGGCGCAGCTTCCCGTTCGCATTATTACGGTACTGACGCCACTGAATATTCAAGCATGTCAAGCACAGCGGGTCTCAGTCGCATTGCGCAGCCAATCACAGTGATTTCAGCTGAACTCGATCCACCCGAACTACTGTCTCAGGCAAAGGCAGCGATAGCTGCAATCGAGTCGACTGGGTTGGGAAGAAGCAAGTTTGTACTTCTGGAAGGACATAATCACTATACAGAAGTATTAACTATTGGAAGTGCATTTGGAAATCAATTACATGATGAAATGTATACATTAATCATGTGTACTCATAATCTATAAAAATATAAATTAATCCCCGTGGAGTTGCCGTATGAATGAGAGAACTCATCCATTATTTAACAACAGAAAATTAAAACTTGGAACATTTTGTACCAATATACACGGCGGTACCATAATGTCTTCAATCGAAGATCAGGCAACTGCAAAATGGTCGAGTACGCTTCCAATAGCCTTAATCGCTGACGAGATGGAATTCGAAGCTCAGGTGCCTGTTGGAAGATGGCGCGGCGTCGCTGGAGATCCCAAAGGTGGCAGACCGAGTATGGAAGTTTTTACATGGGCGGCTGCAGTTGGAGCACGTACAAATAGTTCCGGCGTTTTCGCCACTGCTCATGTCCCAATAATGCATCCTGTCGTCGCAGCCAAGCAGTCTGCGGCGATTGATGATATTTCCAACGGTCGTTTCGCGCTCAATGTCGTTTGTGGTTGGGAAAAGAAGGAAATGGAGATGTTTGGCACAGCCATGATCGCCAAGAGCGATCGCTATGCCTGCGCAGCGGAATGGCTTGAAATTATCAAGCGCCTCTGGACTGAAAATGAACTGGTGAACTATGAAGGTAAATTCTTCAATGTAAAGGAAGCATATCTTCAGCCAAAACCCACTCAGAGACCATATCCACCTGTCATGAACGCCGGTACTTCTGATGAAGGCAAGCATTTTGCAGCAAAATATTGCGATATGGCATTTATACCGCCAACCAACATTGATGAAATTGGGGCCCTAGTCAAAAGTTATCGTGAAATTGCTCATAAATATTATAAACG
>JBFKAE010000152.1:0-7085 GCA_041621755.1 Sphingomonadaceae bacterium
ACAGCCGCAAGCTGCATTCCGGTTTAAAAGCCCAAGGCTTCAAAATCGCGACCGAGACTGCGCAAAGCGCCATCATCGCCGTCCTGATGCCCGATCAGGAGACCTGCGCGAAAATGTGGAGCGCACTTGTCGAGCTTGGCGTTTACGTCAACATGGCCCGCCCACCCGCGACACCCGCCGGCATGTTCCTGCTGCGCTGTTCGCTCTGCGCGGAACACAAGTCAGAGCAAGTCGACGTGATTATCGATCGCTTTGTCGAGGCCGCGGCCATTGCCGGACTGAAACTCTAGCCCCGGTCTTTAATCGGGCAAATCTTCAATTCGCTTGACCATAAGTTGATTTCATTCAAACCCTTGACGGCGTGAATCACGGAACATGGGGATTGTCGAAATGTCCAAGGCCACAAACACCATTGCCGTCCGCGTCAAAGACGTACCGCCACGTACCAAACCTTCACATTATCCCGCGCCATTTTTGCAACTGATGGAGCGACGGGAAAAGCGCCAGCTCGGCGATCAGTTTGGCCTTGAAAACTTTGGCGTGAACCTGACAACGCTCGCACCTGGTGGCGCATCAGCACTCTTGCACAAACATACGCGACAGGATGAATTTATCTATATCCTGGAAGGCACGCCAACGCTCGTCACAGAAGACGGCGAAGTCGCGCTTGAACCCGGTATGTGCGCAGGATTTCCAGCGGGCGGCACAGCGCATCATTTGCTCAACCGCACCGACAATATAGTCACATATCTTGAGATCGGCGACCGAAGCCCCAATGACGAGGCCAGCTACCCAAATGACGATATAGCCGCTGTACTTGGAGCAGACGGGAAATGGACATTCACGCACAAGGATGGCAGCCCGTATTGATCAACAGGCCTTACCGCACCGCGCCCCTGCGCAACAGATAAGGCAGAAATCGTAAGCCCGCGATCAGCGGGAAGCGGCGGTGCCACGGCTTGATCGTGATCGATGTTCCCGCGTGACGATTGATTTTCCACGCCAAATAATCAACGCCGCCAGCAAAGGTGAAACTCGCTTTGGCAAGGCGCAGTACTGTCAGCCATTTGCCGCGCCGCCGCAACCGGCTCCAGCGTTTGGTGGCCGCCTTACGGTCCGCGTCTTCGCCAAAATAGACAAGGCCGCCTTCAAGGCGTGCCGACAGATCACTATCGGCAAGTGCAGGCGCGGTAAAAGCGCTGTAGCGCGCAGGGTCGGTCTTATAAATGGAAACCCCGCGCCCGGCCCGTTCGGACCGCAACTCCGCGCCATAGGTCAGTGCAAAAGCCTCTGTCCACAGCGCTTCGACGCTCACCACATCGTCGAGCATGGGCCGCGCCAGCCCGATCAGCGTCGGCGCAGCCGCCGCGACGGCGCGCACCACCCGCGCCCGCGCCGCATCGCCCCGCACCCAGGCCAGCCGCGAGGGCTGCGCAAATCGCGCCCACACCGAAACATTGTCGCATGCACTCGTACAGGCATGCGCGAAATCGGCGACGCTCATCACCGCATATTTCGCGCGCAGGCCAGCGTGCTCCATATAAAATACATTGGGCGGCACCATAGCGTTCGCGCGCGCCAGCCACCGGCGCGAATAAGCCCGGTCATAGGCATCGACGAGCAAATAGAAATCGAGCAACGAATCGCCGAGATCCTCGCTGCGCAGACATGACCCATAAAAGAGCACGGCCTGCGCGCTACCGCCGCAGCGCGTTGCTATCGCGTCTGCAAAGTCCTGCACAGCCGCGTCGACCGGCAAAGCGAGTTCGGCCGCGACAAGCGGCACGAGCGCGGTCATGCGCTCAGGCTGAGAAACGAAAACGGCGCGGTTGGGGTAAGGACAATAGCCTGACCATCAGGCGCCTGATAGGTCTCGCCATCAAGAATGACGCTTGCCTGATGACCCTCAATGCGGATTTCATCACCTCGGCGAAGGTGCAGTCCCTGAAACGGCACCGAGCCGAGCTTGCCCGCAAGCGCCGACCATAGCGCCCGCATCATCGTACCGCGACGCTGTTCTATCGCCATCATTTTCAGCGGGCCATGCTGGTCGCCAAATGGCGTTGCGAAATTCAATAATAACCGTTCAAGCGTCGTTACCATCAATACCGCAAAACTGCCCTCCACACGCTCGCCGCGCAACAGCGAAACCCGCATCGGACGAGGCCGTACCGGATTCCATCGTGCGCCGGTGCCAATCACCACCCCAACAAAACACATCATGGTTGCGATAATATGGCTCAGCCAATTCGGCAGGCCAAGCGGGTAAATCTTGTGTCGGCAAAACAGGATCGCTTCGGCCAGGCCAGCGCCACCAAGGAACATGCCAAGTACCGGACGTGCGATCTTGCCATCCGAAAGCGCAATCAGCTGTCGTGCGACCAGATGCGGCAACATATCCTTCTCGGCAATTCTGGTGATTGCCCGCAGCGTTGTGATCGGATCGCCGTCGGCGCCAAGATCGAGGGCGATCAGGTTCGTCTTGCCGTTCGGCAGCACCGCGACGGGCGGCACTTGCCCGTTAAAATAATTGCCGTGATAAATTTCGGTGAGCGCCGCCTGTACTGTCCCGTCGCCACCGTTAATGACCAGCACCGACGGGCTAACCCGCGCAATCATGGCGAGCGCTTCGCCAATTTCCGAAACGTCGCCGACTTCATAGTGAAAGACGTTCGGATTTTCGGCTACAAAGCTCCGCACGCGCGGAAGGGTATCGCGATTTCCCGTCGAGCGGGGATTGGACAGGAGCGCGACACACGCCATGACTATTGCCGCACCGCGACCAGCGGTTTGAACGAAATCAGGCCCGCGCGATACTGCATCACAACATCAACGATGGTGACGCCGCCGCGCGCGACAAACATCACCTCGTCAAAATGCGGCTGACGACCGCTCAATGACGGATTTGCCGAAAAGCCATAACCGTCCTTGGAAAGCTCGCGCTTGCCGATCTTGCCGCGATCATGATTGGCATAAAGGCCGAATTCGCCTGTGTGCGGCAGTTTAACGCACACTTCCATATCACCGGCAGGCGTCGTCGGCATTTCAAGGCGCTTTATATATTTGCCCTTCTCCAGCCATTCATCGGCAACGCCGCCATAGACCTGAACACGGACCTGGCCCGTGCGGTCCTTGAAGCCGTATATACGCACCAATGCGGCAGGGCCTTTGGCGCCAGCCTTGCACGCCGCAGCATCGGATCCAAGAATTTCACCAGCCTGTGCTGGCGCGCTTGAAAGTGCCGCCAACGCCGCGACCGGCAACAGGCGCATCAGCACCGCCGGAATTTTCGCTTTTTTCGGACTCATATCAGCTCCTTTCGATCCGCCGCACATTGCTGTAAACGCACTTTGATCAAGGTTCGCCCGTAACACAGGCGTAACAAACGAATCACAATTTGGTTGATCGTTCTTCCCAGGAACGTGATATCGGTGCAGCTTGCGGCCAAAATTAGACCAAGGATCGGCAAAACCAAGAGATGCTGCCCAGATTCGATCGATACATGGCCCGTTTGATTGCCGTTCCGTTGTTTGCAACGCTGATGATCGCCGCGATGCTTCTGCTGCTTGAAAAAATGCTCAAGCTGTTCGATTTTGTCGTCAATGAAGGTGGGCCAGTCTCCGTCGTCTGGCGCATGCTTGGCAACCTTATCCCGCAATATCTAGGGCTTGGCATACCTGTCGGATTATTGCTCGGCATTCTTCTCGCGTTCAGAAAACTGGCACTGACGAGCGAACTTGACGCGCTGCGCTCGGTCGGGATCAGCTATTTGCGTATGCTGCGCGTGCCTTATGGCTTTGCCGCGGCGCTTGGATTGCTGACTTTGCTCATCGTCGGATTTATTCAGCCAATCAGCAGATATGCCTATGAAGGACTCGAATTCGAGCTGCGATCGGGTGCGCTCGGTGCAACAATCGAGGTCGGCGAATTTGTAGAAGTCGCCCGCAACACAACATTGCGGGTCGAGGAGAGTCGCGATCAGGGACGCGATCTGCGCGGTATTTTTGTCCACGGCGTCACAGCAAACGGCAAGACCGTGTCGGTCACAGCGGCACAGGGCACATTCCTTTCAACGGACGACCCCGACGTCATCTTGTTGCGGCTGACCGATGGTACGCTTGTTCACGATGCCCCCGGTTACAAGGAACCGCGCGTGCTGTCGTTCCGCATGCATGACCTGCCGATCGATCTGCCGAAAATCGACGTGTTTCGTGTTCGCGGCGCGCAGGCAGATGATAATGAGCTGACATTGCCCGAGCTTTACCGCGTCGGCTATGGCGGCGGCGGCAAGACTGTAACCGATGATAATCGCCGCGCCGTACAGGCGAATTTTCACCGCCGGCTGGTGCAGGTTTTTGCGGTACTGTTTATTCCTTTGCTTGCCGTTGCGCTCGCCGTGCCACCGAAACGTTCAACGTCAGCAGTCGGCGTCTTCGCGGCACTGGCGATCCTGATCGTCTATAACGAGATTTCAGAAGCTATGGAGCGAGCCGGCGCAGCAGGCAAAGCCGATATTGCCTTGACCCAGTGGAGCAGTTTCGTCGGCTTCGGCGTGCTTTGCATATGGTTTTTCTATGTATTGAGCTATGTCCCCGGCGGTCAGCCGATTGCGGTTGTCGACCGCGTGGCGAGCCATGTCGGCAAGGTGGTGACCAGCTTCTGGAAGCTGCTGCGACGACGCACGCGTAGAGCAAGGATCGTATCGTGATGCATTGGTCGCCCTGGCCTTCAAAAACGGTCGCCGCCTACACGGCGCGCATGTTCCTGCTCCGCACATTGGCTTTTGCGATCGGGCTGGTCGCCATATTGCAGACGCTCGACCTGTTGACCGAATCGAACAAGATTCTGGCGATTGAAGGCAACGGCAATGCCGAGCTTTTATATTATGTTCAATTGCGCCTGCCGCAGCTCATATCCCAGTTTCTGCCCTTTTCCGTCCTGCTGGCCGCACTCGTTGCGATGGCAACATTGAGCCAGAACAGCGAGGTCGTCATTTTCAAGGCAGCGGGCTTGTCTGCACATCAAATCCTGCTGCCTATGATGGCCGCAGCACTTGGCATTGCCGTATTGCACTTTACCTTTAACGAGCTTGTTCTCGTCCGTTCCAATGCCGAGCTCAACGCTTGGCAGCGCGCCGAATATGCGCAAGGTGCAGTCATAGATTCCGGGCCGCTGTCGAACATATGGGTGCGTGAGGGCACAGAGATCATCCATGCGAACAGCGTTTCAGGCAAAGGCGCAACAACGCGCCTTACGGACGTACGAATCGATGTCCGCGACAGCAGCCGACTGAAGCAGATCATTTCGGCAAAATCCGCGCGTCCAGACGGCGATGCGTGGCGGCTCACCGAGGTAAAGATTTTTGATGTTGCGACGGGATCAACCGAGACCCTGCCGACGCTGGTCACGGCCAAAGGCGTCGCGACCGATCGCTTTACAATGCGCGCCCCCAAGCCTGACCAGACCGACATTGTCACGCTCACCCGATCAATAGGCGCGCTTGAAGATGTCGGCCGGAACACCGATTCGCTGCGCGTTGCACTTTATCACAAATTTTCCCTGCCGCTGTCGGCAACGCTGATGCCGCTGCTCGGTGCAGTGACCGCATTCGGACTTGCCCGGTCGGGGCGGCTGTTTGCCCGTGCCGTCATTGGCATGGCGCTTGGCTTCGCCTATTTCGTTGCAGACAATTTCATGGTTGCGATGGGTGAATTTGGCGCGGCGCCGCCCTGGCTCGCAGCGTGGGCACCATTTTTACTATTTTTCCTTGTCGGTGAAGCCGTCTTGTTCCGGACCGAAGAATGAACGGAACGCCGGTTGGCAAACACGACGTTGCAAAGGGCGCTGGCGTCGTCGCTCTGTCCCGACTTGGCGCAATCGTCGAAGTCATCGCTCAACCCGCCTACGTCTGGATGTTCGGCGTTGCGATTTACGGCGTCTATACGGTGCTTTGGGCAGCGGTAAACACCATGTCAAACTTCGTTGATCTGGCGATGAGAACCGCGCTGCAACGCATTATTCCACAAGCCAAAACCGAGGTCGAAGTACACTCTGCGCTCAAAATCGCACTTCTTGTCGGTGTGCTGCCAAGCATTCTGATCGCTGTCGTCATTTTCACGTTTGCGCCGTCGCTTGCCGAGCTCGTCAACGCGGGGCCGGCAGAAACGGCGAAAATGGAAATGGCCGTGCGGATTTTTGCGCCCGCTTTACCGCTCTGGACATTTATAGAGGTTACAACCTCTGCTGTGCGGGCGCGCCGCGCCTTCGGCCCCGAAGTTCGTCTCAGATTGTTCTGGGAACAGTTTGCTCGGCTCATCACAGCATTCGGACTATTCCTTGCCGGGTGGAGTGCACTTGCGCTCGTCACTGCGCACATCATCTCACTCGCCATAACCGCCGCGCTCGCGATGCGGCTGCTCGGACGCTATTATGATCTGCGGTTATTGTGGCGGGTGCCGCTTGATCGCACAATCGCCAAGGCGCTAATCACCTCTGGCCTTGGCCTGTTTCCTTCGGGAATCGTGCACCGCTTTTTCATCGACCTGCCACCGCTTGTGCTGAACGTGCTCATCCCGGGAAATGGCGGCGCGGTTGCCGCCGGATTGTTTGGGATCGCGCGCAAGATTGCGACGATCCCTCAGCTTGTGCAGCAAGTCTTCATGTATGTGCTCGCCCCGCTTGCCTCGGCGCAGGCTGCCATTGATCGTGCGGCCATTGCCCCGCTTTATGCGTTCGCAACGCGACTTTCGACCGTCGTCGTCATTCCATTGGCAATGCTTATCGTCGTGCTTGGCGACCAGATCCTCCATATATTCACGCCCGAGGCCGTCTCCGCACTGCCGATCCTTGTCGTACTGATCGGGGGCCGTGCCGTTGAAGCCATTGTTGGCCCGGCAAGTCCCGTGCTCGAAATGATCGGCCACAAATTGTTGCCGACGGTCAACAGCCTGATTGGTCTTGGCGTCTGGGCGATCATCTCATACTGGCGGATACCGATCGACGGTGCCGTCGGTATGGCGTTTGCAGTTGCCGCGGGCGTTGCAACACGCGCGCTGCTCGCCATTGTCGAATTGCGGATCAGCGAC
>JBFKAE010000153.1:0-7014 GCA_041621755.1 Sphingomonadaceae bacterium
GGCGACGAAGACCTCGCAGCCGCGTCGAAAACTCCAACTAACCGGGATCGATGTCCGCACGTCATCACCCCTGTTTTCCGACAGGTCTGAAGGCGACCTTTGTCAGCTTCGCCTTCTGTTGATCTGACATGGTCCAGCCCGTCGAAAGTTCAATCGCCCGGCGACCGTCCGGCATGTTCTCGCAAGCCGCAAGCGGATGGTCGTCGCCTGTCAGACCTAGCGACGCGGCTTCGATCGACAACGCTTGCGCGAATTCGTGCGCCGTCATCTTCGTCGGGACTTCGATGACCTTCGCGTAGGCATCGATCGTCAGTTCGATCGCGCGACCGTCGACTTCATGCTTGAACTTCTTCTTTGCCATGCCGTCCCCTATGTGCCGATGTATTCGAGCGTGACACGGACGTTCCGTGTGTTCCGGCTGACGCCGCTGGACTGCCAGACGACCAACTCGGCATAGTCGTTCGCCGTCGCTTCCAGTATCCCGCCACCATAGCACGAACGTTGAAGACCTGACGAACCCGCCGCATAAAACGCTTCCAAGAAGGTTCCGGGGAAATCCCCGTTATTGAACGTCGTCGACCCGGCGCGGTTCTTGTTCAGGACGCATTGCATCCCGGTCAGGTTCGTCGCCGCCGCGATGACGTATTCGATATTCCATCGGTATTTGCCCGTGAACGGCAGGATCAGGCGCGACGGATTTGCGCCGCCGACATCGATGAAGCCGCCGACATCAGCTTCTTCGGTATCCCAAGAAATCAGCGTATTCGTTCCCGACGTCAGGGACACCACAGCCTGACGCGACGCGCGTCCATAATTAACCGCGCCGCCACCACCGCCAATAGACGAAATCGCAACCGACTTTTTGTTGTTGCTGTCTTCGCTGTCTTCGATGATCACGCGGTCGTTGCCGTGCGGCGTGCCTTTCAGGGTAATTGCGAAGATTTCCCCGGCGACGTTGTCATGAATTGCGTTATTGACGCCCCCGAGCGGCGTCCATGATGCCGGTGAAGACGCGGCGTCATAATGCACATAGACGCTTTCGTCTTCGATCCAGAAGCGCGGCCCTTGGATCGGTAGGGCGAATAACCATCCGTTATAGTAAATCGTGATCTGGTTGCCATGCCCAGCCCATGCCCCCGAAGGTGCGGGCGATGACGCCGGGTCCGGGACAATCCAGACTTCACCATTTGCGGGCGAGCCCGGCGGCGTCGAAGTCGATCGTGACTTCGCCCGCTGCGTGAACAAGGCTTCGAATATCAAGGCGTTTTCGTTCATGGCGGCGATCTTCGCCGCTTCTGCGGCGTTCGCAGCGATCAGCCTGAAGCCGAATAGCGGTGTCGTCGTCATATCGTCACGTTCCTTCCATAACCGCGCGCGCCGTCGGCGTCTTTCTGATAGATCGTCGCGAAAACCGAAGCCTGTGGTGACCCGAAGTCCGTCGTCTGTTGCGCGACGGTATAGGTGAAGGCGTCGGTGTCGGTCAGGCTTATGACGCGCTTTTCATTCGGCGCTGGCGATCCGCCCGGATCACCGTCGAAGATGACGATGTCGAAATCCTTTTCCGCCGTCGGAAGGTCGAACTGACCGGCGTCGTTCGCCTGAAGCGCCCGGCCTTCCAGCGTCCCGGTTATCTCGCCCGCGCCGTCCCGATAGACCGGCCCGAGCGTCGGCGCATAAAGGATCAACTGGCGACCTACGACCGTCAGGTCATAGTCAGCCGCGGCGACGACGTCGATCCCGCTCGAAACGCCGCGGTAGGTGATCACGTTCCCGATTTGCGCTTGCGTGAAGGTGTCGCGGTTCAGCGACGCCGTCGTCAGGTGAACGACTTCGTCATTCGGTGCCATTTGGGAAATCGCCCATTCTGTCCCCCTCATGCCGCGATGGAAGGTCCAGAATTCGAAGGTCTGAGCGTCGATCATCGCGACGTTCTTCGCCTGAAGGATTTCCCAGCCCTTGACGTTGTTCCCGACCGCGAAGATGTTCCGGAACCCGGTTTCGAACTGCGCGTCGGTCAAACCGCTGAAGACCGGGTTCACGGTCTGGAATTCGACAACCATCGAAAGGGTATTATCGACGGTGAATTCGTCGACCGCCGTGTTCGCAGCCTGAACGACGACGCCGATGTCTAGCGATACAATTACATCGACGACCGGGACGAAGTTTGTGTCATTGGGATCGCCGAAGTCTATCCCGAACGCTGGCGGCGAACTTCCGCTGTTCGTGTCCCTGTAGACGGTGCCGCCCTTCCACCCCGCGCTAGGTGCCCCGAGCCCGACCAATATCTTGTATCCATTGTCTAGCGTTTCATCGTCCGTCAGCCGAGCGGTATCGAGCGCTTGCATGATCGACGGGATCGGACGGAAGAAATCGACGCCTGTCAGAACCCCGCCTTCCGCGTCGAAGACGATGTCGAGCGCTTCGACGTGATCCTGTGCCGTCATCCGCAGGACCATATTCGCGCCGAACTCGATCGTCGTCAGCCGCGAGCGCTGGACGGACCCATCGTTTCCGGGGACCGCAATCACGTCGTACTGTTCCAAGATGAAGTAAGGCAACGGCAGGGAAAATTCGCGCTGCGTCCGGGCCGCGAAGGCTTCCGACATCAGCATGTAAGCGGCGAACTTTGCTTCCGCTGGCGTCCCGGCGAACGGGAGTTCCTGTTCGGTGACCAAGTTCGATCGGCTGTTCTTCAGCCGCGCATAGGCTGTGTTACTGGAATACAGGCGGTTGTGATCCAAAAACTTGATGCGGACTTCGCGCGGAAGACCGATGTCGTCAGCGCGCTTCGTCACCACGTTCGCCGCGGCTTCCTCGCCGATTGCCCGCTGTCGCATGTCCTGCGGCCTGATGGTCGCCGCAAGGTCGCTGTTGCGATGGACGAACTTGATCCGGTCGCCGCTTTCGAAGTATCCGACCGGCTTCCAAATCTGGCAAAGGTCGGCGACGTTCGATGCCGACATCAGGCGCGTCCATGTCGCGCCGTGAACCAAGATCGTTTCCAGTTCCGGCGCAATCTCGAAGTGATCACCTTCGACCAGCGGCGACACATCCGGCGTCCAATCATTCATTGCGTCGCGGATGATGTCGGCGACGGAAATCCCGCATTGAACGGCGACTTCCCAACAAAACGACCGGATCACGTCGAAGCTTGTCCCGTTGCCGAAGTAGCTGTTCAGGCAACCGTTGACCCCATCCCATGACGTCGAATTCAGTTCGATGTCGGTCCCGTACGCGGTCAACTCATTCGTGAACTGACCGTTCGACGTGTCGATCCGCTGGACGTCTTGGAAGTTGTCACCATAGAGAACTAGGAAGCCGTCACGGATGCGGGTATTCCCGCGAGCGGTCGTGACGGTTTCCATGAACGGAAGTTCGGTCTTCCAAAGGATTGTATCGGTCGCCGGTTGCCATTTGAAGACCCAATGCCGGATTGGTCCGCCGCCCGACGGCTGCGTCTGGATCATGGCGATCAGCGTGTCGTCGGCGCTGTCATAGTACGGCGTCCAGTTCAGCGCCAGTTTCAGGAATAGTTCTGTCGCATGGAATTCGGTCCGGTTATGGCTCGAATAATTGGTCTGCGTGACGACGCCAGTGTTCCCGATCGTCATCGATCTGAATTGAATGTTATCGAAGCTGACCCATAGAGCCCAAGCGGTGTCGCTTCTGAACTCTGCGTTGATCGACCCCGTCATCCATTTTGGGCGCGACGGCGAACCTTCATAGGTGCCTTCTTCCGGTCCCGTGAAGCGGCTGTTGAAGGTCATCGCCGGGATGTTCGTTATCGTGTTTCGCGCCAGCGCCGGGACATCGCTGTCGAAGTCGGTCGACAGCGCAGCCTTGAACGATCCGTTCGCGCTTTCGATCACGGGGTAATGCTGCGTCTCGAAGTCAGACGGACTTTGATCGAAGTCAGCTTCGAAGTAGTTGATATTGGTCACGACCGTCTTCGAAACCGGGTCGTAAGCGTACGCCCGAACGTTCGAATTCTCCGGTCCGGTCGGGTTGTAGTTATGCCAACCGATCAGAAGACCGGTCGCGCGGTCGATCCCGCGAAGGTCCATCGCGCCGCCGCCGTCCCCGGTCAAAATCGTCAGGTCATGGATTTGCGTCTGTGTCCGCGTCCCGAGATTGAATTCGATCATGTAGGTCCAAGGTCCGCCGCCTGTCCCCATTGCGAACCATTTGCCACGGTCATAATCAATCAGGTATTGCCCGGACTGGTTCGGCGCTTGCGTACCGGTATCCGGCCCGGTGTGAACCTGAAGCGCGGTCGGACCTAGGTCGGCGACCTCGATCTTGAACGGCGGGACGCGGTTCCCGAAGTCAGCCAATTGAAGCGACTTCAGGACGAAATAAGCCGTCCCGCGATACGCCGGAACCTCGCCGACGCCTTCGAGCGCTTCGAGTATGCTCGACGGTGCCTGATCTTCCGTCCCGGTGAAAATCTCGATCTGATCGTAATGCTTCGTCGCTTGCGCGTTCGCGGCTTCCAGATCATTGCGCAACCATTGCCCTTCGCGCGACGCCTTGCTCGCCGCCAGCGCGTCGACTTCGGTCGGCGTCCATGACCCGCCCGTCGCCGGGTTCGTCGGTGACGTCGAGCCGTAGAAGGTCTGAGCGTCGCTGAAGGCTTGCGCCTCGAAGGCGGCGACTTCCGCGTCAATCTCCGCTTGCGACTTCTGGACGCCGCGTTCGTAGATCGTTTTTTCAGCCGCCTTTATCCGCGTGATCGCGCCGATCTGGCGGGAACTGAATGCAACCGCGATGTGAACCGAATAGGTGAACGTCGTCGCGCTGACCGATGGTCCGAAGAACCCCTTTCCGCCGACTTCTTCTTCGTTTTCGGTTTCGATCAGCTTCGTCTGTGCAATCACCGTCCCGATTGCCGTCGTGCAACTGAAGCAACGTTGCATCGGGACGCCCGGTTGAACCGCTGTCGGTGACAAGTCGTCGAGACGCGGCCCGACGTTTTTGATGTCCGGTGCAAGCGCTTGCGCAAGCGCCGTCAGCGCGACGGAAATCGCGATCTGAATAAGCGCAAGGGTTACCGGATCAACGCCCATCGGTCACCCCCGGAGCGTCATACAGCTTCCAGAGAAGCCCCAAGATAGACCGGACTTCACCGTTCATCCTGACGCTTTCGCGGCTGCAAAGCGTATGCTCGACGACCTGTCCGCCCGTGCGCTGCGTTCCATAGGCATGAATGATCGTTTTGACACCTTCCGCCTTCTGATGATCCGCTATCATGGCGACGTGTTGCGGTTCGTTCGGGTTCCTGCCGACAAACAACGCGATGCGGCCCGGAAGAAGCTGATCGAACTTGATCGGCTTCCCGTCAGCGACAGCGACGCAAACCATGTCGGCATCAAGTTGACGCTCCAATTCTCGATTGATCGGCATCATGGAATAATCGACGTGCCGCTTGTCGTATCCGGCGACCACGCGAAAAACTTCTTCCTGAAAAATGCAATCAGCCGCGAAGCCCTTCTTGCGACCGCGCGGGAAGACCGGCGTTCCGATCCATGTCCGGCATTCTTTGACCAGTTCGTCACGCATCAGGCGTGTCCGCGAGGATTTCGTCGGGTGGCATGAAGTAGAGAACCTTGCCCTGACGCGCGCCGAAGCCGCGGAAGTTGATCAGGTTGTTCACTTCGTCGTTGCAAAAATCCCAAGTTCTCGGGCATCCGCGCGTGACGGTGATCTGATTGCCGACGGCGACGGGATAAGGCGGCTTTTGGATCAGCGAAATCACGTCAGAAGCGTGACCGATGATTTCCGCCGACCATCCCTGATTTTCGCCGCTTGTGAACTCGACGTCGCCAAACTGAAACCATCCGTCCGCCTGAACGACGTCGATTTCAAATATCCGGGGATTGTGCGCGCCGTCGGGGAACACGGTCGTCGCCGACACCGTCCCGGTTTGGACGAACCCAAGACCGACAATGTCGAGCCCGCAACGCGCATCACCGAAGCGCAGAACGTCACATTCGCCTAGGAACGCTCGACCGTGCGGTCGGGTCATGTAGTCGGTAAGCTTGCGCCACTCGACATCAAGCGTCGTCCCCTTGCCCTCGACCTGCCCGGCGAAGCCGCGGAAGTTCCACCAAATGCCGACACTCGGGTTCGTCCATGAAGCTAGACCGATCGTGACTTCGGCGTCGTCGAACAACCCGCGGACGACCTTGCTTTCCGCGATGGTGTCGCTTGTGATGCCTTCGGCGTTGATATTGTCGACGACGCCGCCGATTGAAGACCGAAGCGCGGTCGGCGTGAACCCTTCCATCGAAATGAAGGTTTCGTCGGGCGGACCGCCGGACCCGCCGGGAACGGTGAAGGTCTTGTTATGATCGGTCAGTCGAATGAACGATCCGTCGCCCAGCTTCAGACGCCAGACCCGGCAGAACCCCGCGCCCGGCTTCTTGCTTTCCGCGAAGAACGCAGCGAATTCGGTTTCGAACGGAAGCATCAGACAAAATCCCGGACTTGCTTCACCGGTACCGACGCGACGCCGCGATCATAGTTCTGAAACGTGACGTCTAGCTGTTTTTCCCGGAACCTGCACACGATGTAATACCGACCGCCCCAAGTTAATGGAACGCCCGAGCCCGGAGGATTGGTGAAGCTGACGATCCCTGTCGACGTCGCCGGATCGGTGTCGAGCGTGTAGTCAGGCGGACTTGACCCCGCGTCCTGAAGAACACCGCCGACAGCGATCAGCGGCGGATCGACGAACTTCTTGACGTCTTCCGGTGCGCCGCCGTGCGGGATATTGATCTGAAAATCAGTTTCGAGACTATCGCCGACGCCGAACTGTTGATCCAGCATAGTGACCGCAGCCGGGCGGCGATCCTTCAGCGTCGCCGGAAGCGCGGTCGTGTGGTAAAGAAAATGATGAAACAGGAAGGCATTCGTCGGACCGTACATGCGACGCCAGAAGGTCCGAAGAAGCTGAAGGGTCCGAAGCGTCCTGACGCCCGGACCTAGATCGAATTCAGCGAGCGGCGTCGACCA
>JBFKAE010000154.1:0-6997 GCA_041621755.1 Sphingomonadaceae bacterium
CGTCGCGCATCGCATCAAGCCGCTGCAGGCGCAGTTGCAAACGCATCGCCAGCTCTTCTGCGCTCGGCTCCTCCTGCTCTTCCTTCGGCAGCAACAGACAGGATTTCAGATAGGCAAGCCACGCCGCCATGACCAGATAATCAGCAGCAAGTTCCAGCCGCAGCTTCCGTGCGTCGGCAATAAACAGCAGATATTGATCGACCAGCTCCAGAATCGATATCCGCGACAGGTCGACCTTCTGCGTGCGCGCAAGGTGCAGCAACAGGTCAAGCGGCCCTTCCCAGCCTTCAATATCGAGGTTCAGCCGGTCTTCGGCATAAGGCCCCGGGGAGAGTTCCAGAACAGATGGCGTCTCGCTCATACCGCCGCCTCAAGCAAACGATCACGCGCGTCCATCAATGCGGCAACATCCCCGCCTGCCCCCGCTTGTGGCCAGTTCATGGCCGCATCCAGCCTGCGCAAAGCCTCGGATGTGATGTCTGGCACAGAATCACATAATATTTCATTTTCTGCCAAATCACCGCTGCAATGCAGGGCGATATCACATCCGGCGGACAAAACCCCCGCAGCACGCTCGGCAATTGTGCCATCCAGCGCTTCCATGCCCAGATCGTCGGACATCAACAGGCCATCAAACCCGAATTCGCCGCGTATGAGATCGCCAATCACTATACTTGAAAGCGATGCGCAGGCGTCCTCGTCAAGCGCTGTATAGGTCACATGCGCGGTCATCGCCATTGGCGCTGCGCGCAGCCGCCTGAACGGTTCGAAATCGGTTTCAAGTTCAGCGCGCGACGCACGCACCACGGGAAGCTCAAGATGACTGTCGGCAAGCGCGCGACCATGTCCGGGAATATGCTTGATAACGCCGACCACACCGCCAGCCTGCAGACCACGCAGGCTCGCCTCGCCAAGCGCGGAAACACTATCTGCATCCTGCCCATAGGCACGATCCCCGATAATCTCGTGACCATCGGGCGCCGGAATGTCGAGCACGGGCAGACAATCGACCGTAATACCAAGATCAACCAGCATCGCGGCAAGCGCCTCGGCATTGATGCGCGCGGCCTCGATCCCGGTCACGGGCGCCTTGCCAAACGCTTCGCCAAATTTTCGGCCGGCAGGAAACTCCGGCCAATGCGGTGGCCGCAGTCGTGCAACCCGACCACCTTCCTGATCGATCAGGATCGGCAGCCGGTCGCGTCCCGATAATGCACGCAGTTCCGTCGTCAGCGCACGCACCTGTGCAGGTGTATCGATATTGCGTGCAAACACGATATAACCCGCCGGCTGCGCCGCTTTGAACAGCGCACGCTCTGCATCGCTCAGTTGCAGCCCAGCCAGCCCCAGGAAAAGCGGTTTCAACGCGACCTCAACGCACAACTGCGCATTGTTCACCGGCAGATTTTGCCTGAGAACACAGCGCATCTGCAGCCGCGCGATCGGCAAGACCGCTGGCGCGCAGGCGATACAGCGTCTTGCCGCCAACATCGACAGGCTCAATCGATTTACGAAGCCCGCTCAACGTGCTGAGCCGCCCTGACAATTTGCTCCAGACGGCATTGGCCGTCGCCGTGTCCGAAAACGCGCCCAGCTGCACAACAGACCCACCGGAGGCGGCTGCCACGGGCTTGGACTCGACCACGGGTTTTGGCGGAGCGGGCTTTGGTGGAGCGGGTTTTGGTGTCTCGACCTTTGTTTCCGGCTCGACGACGGGCCGCGGCACTTTGGGCTGCGGGGTAGGCGGACGTTTCACAGCGGCATCATCATTGACAGGCGGCACGGCGACACTGGCGACAGGTGGCGCAGCCCGCGGCGTTTTCAGTGGCACTGGCTCTTCGGGTTGCGCATCGACAGCAATCGTGCTGCCCGGATCCTCACCTTCGGCAACCGCATGCGTCACGCTTTGCGATTCGCGAACATCAAGCCCGCCCGGGTCTGTAGGCTTGACCTTGTAGGGGCCATCGGGTGCATCGATCACAGGGATTTCGCCGTTCGATGCCGTCATGCCCGCATCCTCACCGCCGAACTTCGCTGCAACGAACCACAGTAGGGCAATGACCGCGACAACCAACAGGCTCGCAATGATCAGACCACGCGCCGGAAACCGCGGCTCCTGCGCGTCATCATAGTCAGCTTCGGCCGGTTCAAGCCACGGCAGCGCATCCTCGTCATCATCACCGGGGAATGTGCCATGTCTGCCCGTCATCAGTTCATCTCCTCGACCGGCGTTACGCCCATCACCCTAAGACCGCTGGCGATAATCTGCCCGACCCCGCGCGCAAGCGCCAGTCTGGCATTGGTAATGCCATGATCATCGGCGAGCAAATACCGCTTTGACGGGTCATCATTACCGCGATTCCAGTTGGCATGAAATGCCGCGGCAAGATCACCGAGATAAAAAGCGATCCGATGCGGTTCATGGGCCACGGCCGCCGCCTCGACAATCCGCGGCCATTGTGCGGCAAGCTTGACAAGGTCAAGCTCCGCCGCGTCGAGCCGGGCAAGATCACCGGGCGCAGGATCGACAATCTCTATCCCGGCCTCAACCGCCCGCCGCGCCAGCGAACAAATCCGCGCATGGGCATATTGCACATAGAATACCGGATTGTCCTTCGACTGTTCGACAACCTTGGCAAAATCGAAATCAAGCGGCGCATCAGCACGGCGCGTCAGCATCATGAAGCGCACGACATCCTTGCCCACCTCGCGCACAACGTCGGCAAGCGTCACGAAGCTGCCCGACCGCTTCGACATCTTGACCGGCTCGCCCGCGCGAAACAGACGTACCATCTGGACAAGCTTGACATCGAAAGGCTTGCCGTCGGTCAGCGCCGCAACAGCCGCCTGAATGCGTTTCACCGTGCCAGCGTGGTCGGCACCCCATATATTGATCAACTGGTCGGCGGATGCCGCCTTTTGCCTGTGATAGGCAATATCGGCACCAAAATAGGTCCATGACCCATCCGATTTCTTGATCGGCCGATCGACATCGTCACCAAATGCGGTGGAGCGGAACAAGGTCAGTTCAACCGGCTCCCAATCGTCGGGTAGCTCGCCCTTGGGTGGCTCGAGCACGCCTTCATAAATATAGCCCGCCGCGCGCAGATCGGCTTCTGCAGCATCGGCTGCACCTGCCGCCTGAACCTCGGCTTCCGAGGCAAAAACGTCGTGGCGAATGCCAAGCAGCGCCAGATCCTCCTTGATCAACTGTAACATCGCCGCGACGGCTTGCTTGCGGAAAATCGGCAGCCAGTCGCTCTCGTCAGCATTGGCATAGGTCTCGCCAAATTCAGCCGCGAGCGCTGCACCGACCGGCTTTAAATAGTCGCCGGGATAGAGACCTTCGGGAATCTCGCCAATATCTTGCCCAAGCGCCTCGCGATAGCGCAGGTGCGCGGACCGGGCGAGCACATCGACCTGTCCGCCTGCATCATTCACATAATATTCGCGCGTGACCTTGTTCCCCGCATATTCGAGCAAGGCTGCAAGCGCATCTCCGACCACCGCACCGCGGCAGTGCCCCATATGCATTGGCCCGGTCGGGTTTGCCGACACATATTCCACATTGACATGCGCAGGCTTGGCCGGAGCAAAACGACCATAATCGTCGCCGCATTTCAGGATTTCGCCAAGCTCGGCAATCCAGACAGCCGCATCGAGCCGGATATTGATAAAGCCCGGCCCCGCCACCTCGACCGAAGCGACACCCTCGGCTTTGCGAAGCTCCGCGGAAAGCGAGTCAGCAATTGCGCGCGGGTTCATTTTTGCAGGCTTTGCCAGCACCATCGCTGCGTTGGTCGAGAGGTCGCCATGCGCCATATCACGTGGCGGTTCGAGCGTGATCGCCCGCCGTTCAAGACCAGCGGGGAGTGTTCCAGCCGCTTCCAATGCATCAAGCGCAGCGCCAACAGCTGCCGAGTATGTTTCAAAAACCGTGGTCAATTCAACTTCCATTTTCCGAATTTCAGCGCACCCGTTACAATGTATTTCAAGGTCACGCAAAGCCGTTGCCGGTGATCACCAATAATGATTTTCAGACCGCCGCCCAATCGGGGAATGCAACAGCGCCGCCAAGATCGCGGTATAGGCGCAGCGCATAGCGGTCGGTCATGCCCGCAATAAAGTCGCTGATATGACGTGCGCGCGCCGGATCCTGCTCGGGCAGGCTCGCGCGCCAATCGTCGGGCAACGTGTTGGGTTCCGCGCAAAACCTGTCGAACAATCCGCCAATCACCAGCGCGGCAGGCTCCCGTATCGCGATATTCTTGGGATGATAGTACATATTATCATATAAAAACCGCTTCAAAGTCCGTTCCGCGCCCTGCATTGCGGGAGAAAAAGCGGCGGTCATCTGTCCCGCTCTACGAATATCGATAACGCTGCCGGGCGAGAATTCGGCAAGTCGCTTCCGGGTTTCGGCGACAAGGTCATCGACCATAAGTCCGATCTGATGTCGCACCAGCTCAGCGGCAAGCCGATCTTCGCGCACGCCAGAAAAACGCTCACGGATTTCAGCCCAGCTTGCTGCAACGATCGGCACGGCACAGGCCTGCTCGATGCTGAACAGTCCGGCACGCAGGCCATCGTCAAGGTCGTGATTGTCATAGGCAATATCATCGGAAAGCGCCGCAATCTGCGCCTCCAGACTGGCATAACTATGCAGCTCCAGGTCGTGCTCGGCATCATAGTCTGCCAGCGCCCAGCCCGGGTTCACAATAGGCCCATTATGTTTCGCCAGCCCTTCGAGCGTCTCCCATGACAGGTTGAGGCCATCGAACCGCGCATAACGCTGCTCCAGCCGCGACAGCACGCGAATGGTATTACCATTATGGTCAAAGCCACCATACGCCGCCATTTTTTCGGCAAGAACATCTTCACCGACATGACCGAATGGCGGATGCCCGACATCATGAGCGAGACACAGCGCCTCTGTCAGATCCTCGTTGAGCGCAAGCTGACGCGCCACCGACCGACCGATCTGCGCCACCTCAAGACTATGTGTCAGGCGGGTGCGAAAGTGGTCGCCATCGGGCGAGACGAACACTTGCGTCTTGTGCTTCAGTCGACGAAAAGCTGTCGAATGGATGATCCGATCGCGGTCGCGCTGAAACGCATCGCGGGTCGGGCTTGCCTCTTCGGCATAAAGACGCCCCCGCGACTGCGCAGGGTCGGAGGCAAAAGCAGCAAACGTCATAGCGGCGCGATATCGGCCCCGTTCGGCGTCCGATTGACAAGCCCATCAATACGCTTGCCTTTCAGGCGCTTGACGACAGTTTGCGCGTCGCCCCAATTGGAAAACGGTCCAACCAAAAGCCGATTGGCTTCGCCTGCACGCTGCACGTAGGCGTTATAGTGTTTCAACACCCCGCCCGACTTGCTGCGCAGCCGTGCAAACTCCTCCTTCAACAGATGCGCCTCGGGCGTGCTGGCAACCTGCACCCATATTTTCGACGACCTGAGTGCCTCCGCTGACAGTCGTGGCGTGGCTTCAGGCAAGGGCGTCACAACGGGTGAAGGTGTTTCGACTGGTGGCCTTGCAACTGGCTGTGGTGCTGGCGGCAGGCTGACCGTTTCTTTTGGAGCCGGTGGCAAAGCTGGCACCGCGACTTGCGGCACATTTTTTTCAGGACGCGAAAGATCCGGCAGGATGCCGAGATGGACCGCCGCGGCCTTTTCACTGAACGACCGCAACGAGCCAATCCTCGCAAGCACGCCGCCAAGCGTTGCCGCCTGCTGCGGTGACAGCGCCGCACCCGCGATACGCTGCGCAAGTTCGGTACGCCCGGCAAGTGCGTGGATCAGTACGATCGCCCGCTCGAACGATGGGTTGCCAGCCCCCTTTTCGCTATGCGGTTGCAACAATTGCAGCGCCGCAACATCGTCACCACCAATCGCAAACGACAATGCCATCTGTTGCAAAACCGTCAGGTCATCAGGCGCATTCTGCAGCGCAGCGGCATAGGATATCTGCGCATCGCGCGGCTGTCCGAGAAGATCGAGCGCCATACCACGCTGGAGCGCGATCGCCGATTTCGGTCCACCTGCAGCTTCCGACATCGACAACGCCTGCATTGCCTCGGTGGGACGATTCTGGATCAACAGCCCCGACCCTACTGCAAGATGCGCAAGCGCGTTCCTTGGCTCACGCGACACCCAGCGCTCCGCAAGCCCGAGCGATTGCGGCCAATTCTGCGACAGCGCGGTTTCGGTCGCCGCACGCAACGCTGGCAGATTCCCCGGGTCCACCTGCAACGCGCGGTCATAAAAGCTGAGCGCCAACATCGGATCACCCGATGCGCGCGCATGATTGCCGATGCTGACCAGCCGTTCGGGGTCCTGCAGTGCCTGCAAGCCTTCGCTCCGCTTGTCCGCAGCATTCGCAACAATGGGAGCGACAGCCACAAGAAGTGCAATCAAAAACTTCATTGTACCGTGCCGCTGTCCTTTAATTGTGCAACCTGCTCTGCACTATAGCCCGCCTCTTCCAGCAACGCATCCGTATTCGCACCGGGTTCGGGCGCAGGCCACGGCTGCGATAAAACTGTATCCGAATAGCGCGGCGCAGGTGCAGGCTGCACCATACCTGCCACATCTGTAAATGTCCCGCGCGCCACATTGTGTGGATGCTGTGGCGCTTCAGACATTGACAGCACCGGCGCAAAACAGACGTCGCTCATTTCCATCAGGGCACACCATTCGTCACGCGTCTTGGTCTTGAACAAGGTTGTCAATTTTTCCTTGAGCAAAGGCCATTTCGATGGGTCCATCTGCGCATCAAAGTCCGCATCCTCGCCGAGTCCGCAGCTTACGAGAAGCGCGGCGTAGAATTGCGGCTCGATCGATCCAATGGAAATGTAGCCGCCGTCGCTGCATTCATACGTGTCGTAAAAATGCGCACCGGTATCGAGCCAGTTGACACCGCGCTCGTCCCGCCACTGACCGATGCCCCAAAATTCCCAGATCATCGCCATCAAAACGGCTGCCCCTTCCGTCA
>JBFKAE010000155.1:0-6944 GCA_041621755.1 Sphingomonadaceae bacterium
CCAGAATATTTTTCAAAGCGGCATTATTGGGGGGGGGAATGCGGTAGGAGAAAGGTTGGACAGGGGTGTATGGCAAGGGTTCGTTTCAACCCGTGCTGTCTGCCCGACCAGGGCCTGCTTTTATTTCATCAAATCCGAAATTTGGTGGAGCCGAGGGGAATCGAATTATATTATTAAGTAAATGAAATTACTTATATGAAATTTAATTCATATTAATAGTGCCCCAAGCAGTGCCCCAAGTTTTCTGAGCGTTAATTTTTTTGACCGAACCAGTTCCATAAGAATGATGTCGAAGACGATCACAAGGGGTATTGGGGATTCGAATCCTTCCCGCTCCGCCACGTAACTTGTTAATATTTCTCTGTTTTTATAGATTCCTTGCAAGTCTGTGATTACCCGTGCGAAGTTTGCGGCAAACCATAACTGGTGGGGAAAAACAGCATCGTCTCTGCGCTCTTTTGGGCCGTTTTGGGGCGGGGAGTCTCTGCGCCGTTCAAAATCGGTCCGGTTTCCCTGCTTATCAGGGATTCTACAGGGTATATTTCAGATCTGGCCCGATTTTGGGCGTGTTGTGCCTTGCCGTGTAGCTTGCAACCCTGCAGAAATGCTGGGATTATTACGTGTCGATAGTTGCAAATTCCCTGCGCGCCGGAGCAGCGAATTTATTCCGCGTTGCAGGGAATCCTGATGCCGCGCAGGGAATGACATCGCGACGTCCCGTCATCATCAGACCGCGTTCCAGCCGAGCACTTCACGCTGCTCTTGCCACCCGATTGGAATCGCGATCTGCTTGAGCGCTTCGAGCGTGAGCGAGGGCGGCTGACGGCCGGTCAGAATATCGCGCTGAAGCTCAGGCGCGAGCAGCGCCAGCCGAAGAATTCTGCGATCATAGGGCGAGTTCGGCGACATATCGAGCGACGGCATACCCTTGGACCAGCAAAGCATTTTATGCGCTTTGCGCAGCGCCGCGATCAAGCTCGGGTTTGGTCTCGATTGACGGACATTGCCCGCCAGGACCAGCCGCTTGCCGCCACGCAGGGGAAATCGGAGCGGTACGCGAATCCGGATGCCGGCATCGCCTGAGTGAAGGATCTGCGCGTCGCTGCCGAGCGTGGTCGCCAGTTCGATCTGCAAGGACGCGGGCAGATCGAGTAGCAGTCCATCTTCGCGCAAGTGGATTGCCTGAACCTGGTCGAGAGGTGTGCTGCAATTGGGAAGCCAGCGTGTGATCAGTTCGGAAAGACACTTCTCGAGATCGCTTGCGGACATACGCCGCAACACGCCATCATCCGGCACTTTCCTCCCTTGTTGGAGCGATGCGGAGACATAGTAGCGATAGAGCTTGCCGTGCCGGTTGCGCGTATGGACAGGGGTCATAGTCTCGCCCGAGGCATCGAACAGCTTGCCGGTGAGACAGGAACTGGCGTTGGGCGATATTCTACGTCGCCTTGGTGTGTTCCGGTCAAGTGACCGCTGGACCTTGTCGAACAGGTCCTGGGTGATTATCGCTCCGTGACCACCTTCGTGCACCACGCCTTTGTGGCGGATTTTGCCGAGATAGATTGGGTTTTTCAGCAGATGGAACAATGCGCCGCGATTGAAGGGGAAGCCTCCAATGACATTGCCCTTGGCGGTTGTCCAGCGCTTCGACGTGATGCCACACCCGGCAAGATCACGCTGGAGGTGATGCACCGAGCCGAGCGCGAGATAGCGGGTGAAGATATGGCGGACGACTGAAGCTTCTTCTGCATTGATCCGAAGAATACGGGTGCCCGGCTCGGGCAGGTCATAGCCCAGTGGCAGGTTGCCGCCCATCCACATGCCCTTGGCTTTTGACGCAGCGATCTTGTCACGGATGCGCTCGCCGGTCACCTCGCGCTCGAACTGCGCAAAGCTGAGCAGCACGTTCAGGGTCAGCCGTCCCATGCTGCTCGTCGTGTTGAACGCCTGAGTGACCGAAACGAAGCTGACGCCCTTCGCGTCGAACAGCTCGACGATGCGGGCAAAGTCGGCAAGGCTGCGGGTCAGCCGGTCGATCTTGTAGACAACCACGACATCGATGCGGTCGGCCTCGACATCGGCGAGCAGCTTTTGCAGCGCCGGGCGCGCCATCGTTCCGCCCGAGAAGCCGCCATCATCGTAAGGCGCAGGCAGCAGCCGCCAACCCTCGCTCGCCTGGCTCTTCACATAGGCGATGCCGGCCTCACGCTGTGCATCGAGGCTGTTGAAGCCCTGCTCGAGCCCGTCCTCCGAGCTTTTCCTTGTATAGATGGCGCAGCGCAGCGTCTTTGCCATCAGTCATCCCGCAATCCGAAGAAGCGTGGCCCGTTCCAGCGGCTGCCGGCAATCGCCGTCGCTGCGGCCGAGAGCGAGGGGTAGAGCTGGTCTTCCCAGCGAAAGCCCCGATCCTCGACCACGACCTCGACCCTGCGGCCCTTCCAGTTACGCGCGAGCCGTGCGCCAATACCAAGGTCGAGGCCTTCGGCTTGTGATGCGCCGGTTCTGGCCAAAGCGCGTCGCGTGTCGGTATCGAGCCCACCGCGCGTATCGGCCTGCAACCGCCAGGCGAGCAGGCTGCGCAGGATCGGTGCCGAGCGCAATGGCGGGGGCTTGCCATAGCGTCTGCCCCATTCCTTTCGGAGTTCATCGAGACCCATAGCCTTGATCTCGGTAATGTGCCTATCAACTGCGTTGCTCATGAAGCTGCGCTCCGTTCATTAGCACGATAGCGGCGAACGCCGTCGATCTTTTCTGATGCGATTGTGAGCCCACGTTTCTTGAGCGCGACAGCCATGGCACTGCGTATGGAATGTGCCTGCCATCCGGTTGCCTCGCTCATCTCGGCAATAGTCGCACCATCGGGCCGCATCAGCAGCGCTTCGAGCTGATCGAGCCGGGTTGGCTTTTGCGTTTCCATTTTCATCTTGAGGACACTAGTGGAATTGATCCGGGCAATTTTCTTTGCAGTGGTCTTGCTTGTCCTGGTCATTATTGGTCTCCGATAGCGCGGCGCCAGAATGCCGCCGCTACCGACACAAGCCCGGTTTACCGGGCGCTAGACAGCAACGCTCGAATCCCGCCCCAAGTCCAGTCGATATATCATGCAGTTTCAAAATGATGGTTATGGACTTCTGACCCCGTCCATGCCTTCGTGACGTCATGGACGATAACGAAGCGACATTGGTCCAGGGCAATCGCATTTCAAAATAGTGCGAGTAGCTTGACGAGGTAGTCATTGCTCCACGCGGCGCGTTTGAGTTTGACGCGTAGGGAGCCTTTGGCGGGGTCTTTGCGGACGGCGTTGCCGATGGTGCGGATGAACAGCCCCATGCGGTGCTTCTGCCCTGCGAACACGTGCTCGACCGCAGAGCGCACAGCGGACCGTTTGGCATTGGCTCTGGCGATGTGCTCGGGCATTGCCCGCCCTCGCGGTTTCTTCTGATGGATGTGGCTGCTGAGCATGCCCTTGGCGAGGAAGGCTTCGTTCTTCTTTGAGCGATGGTCACGGTCCGCGAGGATGGTCGTGAGCGGCGGATTACGGCGGCAGAAGCGTTCCTCCTCCAGCTGACGCAGAAGGGTCTATCGGGCGACAGTGCCGCTGCGCGCGCTTCGCTCACTGCGATCGAGGCGGCAAGAACCAAGCAGGGCGATCATATGCCGATATCCGTGATCCGCCTCGTGCTCATAGGAATGGGTATTGAAACAATACTCGCAGATCTGGGGCTAGCAGTGAAAAAACATGCCTTGAACAAGGATCGGGCGCGCTGGGAGTTGCAGCCGTGGATCCCCGGCGTGGCGCCGGCCAAGGTGGCGATACTTGGCGGAGGGGTTTCCGGATTAAATGCCGCGCAGATGGCCGTCGGCCTGCGCGCAGATGTCACGATCTACGACATCAGCAATGAACGGCTGGCCGAACTGGACACCTACTTCGGCAACTCGATCAAGACCGCCTATGCATCGAATGCAGCCATTGCCGAGGCCCTTGCCGAGGCGCACCTCGTCATCGGGGCGGTGCTGGTCCCGGGTGCCGCTGCGCCCAAGCTTGTCAAGCGTGACATGCTGGCCACGATGAAACGCGGCGCGGTACTCGTCGACATTGCCATTGACCAGGGCGGCTGCTTCGAGACGTCGCATGCGACCACCCATGACGATCCGGTCTACGAGGTCGACGGCATCATCCACTATTGTGTGGCCAATATGCCGGGCGCTGTGGCGCGCACTTCTGCCATCGCGCTCAACAATGCGACGCTGAAGTATGCTCTGAAGATTGCGAATCTGGGTCTGGACGAGGCGATGAAGCAGGACCGTCACTTGCGTGCGGGCCTGAACGTCGAGGATGGCGTGATTAGGCACCCTGCCGTCGCCGAGGCGCTTGGCATGCCGCTCGGTTAGGGCGCGGACCAGGGCCGCACGGCTCGTCACAACGTGAATGCGAACAGAATCACAACCATTAATGTCCTACAACTTTGCAGACGAAATCTTGACTTTGGCTGGCCGTGCGCTAGAGATTCGGAGCCATGGGTCGATTCCGTCAAATTGCTGGCGGTCGGCTAGGCCGGGAATATGCGCATCACGACCTCGTAATGGCATGTGCCGCCCCAAGTGAGAGAGGGATCTGAAATTGAGCCATAAAGACAGGTTCCCTGCGCTGGATTGCTACGACGTTCGGGCAATCATCGACCAATTCAGCGCGAGCCAGTGGAAGACGCTCGAGATCGAGCTGGGCGGAACCAGGCTGTTTCTCAGTAAGGACGCCCTTGCCGGCCCAGTATGGGAAAAGAACTCATCTGCAGCGCCTGTGGCGGCGGCGGCGTCTCCGACTGTGCCCACCCCAGCTGGGTCTGGCCATGCCGCGCCTTCCGTAACACCGACGGCTGAGCGCGCGGTCGGGCAGGTGGTCGTGAATGCTCCTTCGCTGGGGACGTTCTATCGTTCGCCCAAGCCCGGCGTTGCCCCGTTCATCGAGGTCGGTCAGGAGGTCGAAGCCGAGACCGAGCTGTGCCTGATCGAGGTCATGAAACTCTTCACGACCTTGCGCGCCGGCACGAAGGGCAAGGTCGTCGAAATTCTCGTTGAGGATGGCGTGATGGTCGAACATGACCAGCCCCTGTTCGTCATTGATACAAATGGCTGAGCCAACCGGTCAGCCACATCGCCTGTTCGTCGCCAATCGCGGCGAAATTGCCGTCAGGATCATTCGTGCCGCGCATGCCATTGGCATCGAGACCGTCCTCGGCGTTTCGGCTGCGGACAAGGACAGCCTTGCGGCCCGCGAAGCCGGTCAGACGGTGGTCATCGGCCCGGCGATCTCGCGCGAATCCTATCTGAAGATCGATCTGGTCATCCACGCCGCTAAAGCCACGGGGTGCACCCATGTCCACCCGGGTTACGGCTTTCTGTCCGAACGGCCCGATTTCGCAGAGCGATGCCAGGAGGAGGGTCTCGTCTTTATCGGCCCCGATCCTGAGACGGTGCGGGCGGTAGGAGACAAGATTTCGGCCAGAGCCGTGGCCGAAAGTGCCCGCGTGCCGCTCACGCCGGGCAGCTCCAAGCTCGAATCGCTCGAAGACGCACTCGAAGTGGCCGAAGGCATCGGTTATCCGGTCATCACGAAGGCCGCAGCGGGCGGCGGCGGCCGGGGCATGATCGTTGCGCGCGATCCCGACACGCTTCGCCGCGCCTTTGACGAGGCGTCGACCACAGCGCGCGAAGCCTTCGGCGACGACACGCTCTATCTCGAAGCTTATGTCGAACGGGCGCGGCACCTGGAAGTACAGTTGTTTGGCGACGGGGCAGGGCGGGCAGTGCATTTTGGCGAGCGCGACTGTTCGATCCAGCGCCGCTACCAGAAGATGATCGAGGAAGCGCCGGCCGATATTCTGGACGACGGCTTGCGCGACAAACTTCGTACGGCCGCAGTGAACCTGCTGGCGTCGATCAACTACTGCAATGCCGGGACGGTCGAGTTTCTCTACGACGAGATCCGCAGCGAGTTCTACTTCATGGAAGTCAACGCTCGCATCCAAGTGGAACACCCTGTGTCGGAACAGGTATCCTCCTACGACCTCATCAAGCTGCAGTTGGAGCTGGCGATGGGCAAGGCGACCCTGCCAGCGCAGGACGACATCTCGATCTCCGGGCATGCGATCGAAGCGCGTATTCTGGCGGAAGACCCCGACCGCGATTTCATGCCCTGTCCAGGCACGGTTACGCGCTGGGTGCCGCCGAGCGGGCCCGGAATTCGCGTCGATTCCGCCGTTATCGAGGGATCCGTCGTGCCGCCCTATTACGACAGCATGGTGGCCAAGCTGATCGTTACAGGCGCTGATCGGGCGACTGCCGCTCAAATGCTTTCCGACGCCTTGCGACGTTTCGAGGTCGAGGGGATCAGGACCAATATTCCCCTGCTGCAGGCGATCGTCGATCACCCTGACTTTCGTGCCAACAAGGTCACTACCAAGTGGCTCGAGAACACGCTGCTTCCAGCATTCAAGAAACAGAGGGCCGGTTAGACATGGCGCATATCGAATTTGTCGACGAAACCTTTCGCGATGGTCAGCAGAGCCTTTGGGGGATGCGGATGCAGGCAGGGATGGCCATCCCCATTGCCCCCACGCTGGACCGGACCGGTTTCCGCCGCATCGAATTTGGCGGGTCAAACTATTTCGAAGTGATGGTCCGTTACTGCCAGGAAGACCCTTGGGCAGGAATGGACGCGGTCCTCGAACAGATGCCGCGCAGCGTGATCCGCAGCGGCATGCGGTCAAATGCGATGGCCACGTTCCGAACCTCGCCCGATGCGCTGATGGATGCTTGGATGCGGCGCAATTGCGTGCATGGCGTGCGCAGTATGTGGGTCTATGACCTTCTGTACAACATCGACAAGATGACCAGGTTGGCCAAGGTGGCGAAGGAATTTGGCACCGAGATCGCCGGTTCGCTGA
>JBFKAE010000156.1:0-6901 GCA_041621755.1 Sphingomonadaceae bacterium
ACCAGCATTTGTGCAACACCCTTGTTGGTTTCGTCGTGGACGAGAACATCGGCCGCCTGCCAGTCGCCATCTTTCACATCGACGACTTCAAGATGCAGATGGTCGCGGTTAAGCCGCAGCCCCTTGGTGCCGTTCGCAAACAGCATAGGCTCGCCATTTTCAAGCCAGATCTGCGAGTCCGCCGACGCGGCCTTTGCCGTGAAATTTTCGAACACGCCGTCATTATAGACGATGCAGTTCTGATAGATTTCGACAAAGCTCGTGCCCTTGTGTGCATGCGCGCGCTTCAGGATACCGGGCATCTGCTTTTGCGCGGTATCGATACAGCGCGCAATGAAGCGGCCATTGACGCCAATCGCAAAGGCGCAGGGCGATGCGGGCCTGTCGACCGACCCGTAAGGCGTCGACGGCGTGCGCGTGCCAACGCGCGACGTTGGCGAGTATTGGCCCTTGGTGAGGCCGTAAATCTCGTTGTTGAACAGCAGCACCTGACAATCGAGGTTGCGGCGCAACAAGTGCATCATGTGGTTACCGCCAATCGACAGCCCGTCGCCGTCGCCGGTGATCAGCCAGACGTCAAGATCGGGATTGGCAAGCTTTACCCCCGTCGCAAGCGCAGGCGCGCGGCCGTGGATTGTGTGAAAGCCGTAGGTCTCCATATAATATGGAAAGCGCGACGAGCAGCCGATGCCCGAAATGAACACGGTGTTTTCGCGGGTCGCGCCAAGTTCGGCCATCGTCCGCTGTACGCCCTTCAAAATTGCGTAATCGCCGCAACCCGGGCACCAGCGCACCTCCTGATCGGTGGCGAAGTCATTGGGCTTCAATGGGGTAATTTCGTTCATGCGAGCACCTGCGCGATTGCGGCTTCGATTTCGGTAATTTTAAACGGCTGGCCAGACACTTTGTTGAGTGGCTTAGCGTCGACGAGGAACTGATCACGCAACAGCGTTTTGAGCTGACCCGTGTTCATTTCGGGAACCAATATCCTGTCATAGGTCTTCAAAAGCGCCCCCAAATTCTTGGGCATCGGCCAGATGTTGCGAATATGGATGTGCGCAACGCTCGCGCCGTCTTCACGCGCGCGGCGGACGGCCTGATGGATCGGTCCATAGGTCGACCCCCAGCCGACAACGGCGAGTTTTTCACCTTCGCTGCCCATCGCAATGTCCTGATCGGGTACAGAATTTGCGATGCCGTCGATCTTCGCCTTGCGCGTGTCGGTCATCTTCTGGTGATTTTCAGGCGCATAATCGATGTGACCGGTGTCAAAATTCTTCTCGATCCCGCCGATACGATGCATCAACCCCGGCGTCCCCGGCTTGATCCAGACCCGCGCCAGCTTTTCGTCGCGCGCATAGGGCTTCACCGCTTCGCCCTCTGCAGGCGGCGTATCGTAAAAGGTGACGGGGAAAGTTTCGAAATCTTCGATATCGGGCATTTTCCACGGCTCGGCGGCGTTGGCGATATAGCCGTCTGTGAGCAGCATGACCGGCGTCATATATTGCGTCGCAATCCGGCAAGCTTCGATCGCGACTTCGAACGCATCGGTCGGCGAACGCGCGGCAAGCACGCAAAGCGGTGCATCGCCATTGCGGCCATAGACCGCCTGATAAAGATCGGACTGTTCGGTCTTGGTCGGCAGGCCCGTCGAGGGACCACCGCGCTGTGAATTGACGATGACCAGCGGCAATTCGGTCATGATGGCAAGCCCGATGGCTTCGCCCTTAAGCGCAATCCCCGGCCCCGACGATGACGTGATGCCAAGGCTACCGGCATAGGATGCGCCGATCGCAGCGCAGACCGCGGCGATTTCGTCTTCGGCCTGGAACGTCGTCACGCCATATTCCTTCAGCCGTGACAGCGTGTGCAGCAACGAAGAGGCGGGCGTAATCGGGTAAGAGCCGAAAAACAGCGGCAGATTGGCAAGCTTTGCCCCGACCACGAGGCCGAGCGACAGCGCCTCGCCGCCGGTGACGGTGCGATACAATCCGGCTTCTGCTGGCGCGGGCGCAACCTTGTAGCGCGCGAACGTACCGATTTCCGCCGTCTCGCCATAAGCATGGCCCGCATTCAGCGCCGCAACGTTCGCCGCAGCGATATCCGGCTTTTTCGCAAATTTGGTATTCAGCCAGTCGATAAGCGGCTGGCGGTCGCGGTCAAACATCCACAGCGCCAGGCCAAGCGTCCACATATTCTTCGACCGCAGCGCTTCCTTGTTGCCAAGCCCGAATTCTGCAACCGATTCCATCGTACGCGCGCTGATATCAAAGGCAACGACCTGATAATCCTTGAGGCTATCATCTTCGAGCGGGCTGACTTCGTATCCCGCCTTTTTAAGGTTCCGCGCCCCGAATTCACCGGTATCGGCAATAATCAATCCACCGGGGCGCAAGGCGCCAAGATTGGTCTTGAGCGCCGCCGGGTTCATCGCAACAAGGATATCGGGCGCGTCGCCTGCGGTTTCGATTGCGCGTGATCCGAAATTGATCTGGAAGGCCGAAACGCCAAATGTCGTGCCGAGCGGCGCCCGGATTTCCGCCGGAAAATCAGGGAATGTCGACAGATCATTGCCAGCGAGCGCCGTCGACAAGGTAAACTGGCCACCGGTCAATTGCATGCCGTCGCCAGAGTCGCCCGCGAAACGCACAACAACGGCCTCGCGCGACTCCGTCGCCTGCGCCTGCGGCCCAGCTTGTTTCAATTGCGTCGCCATTCAAGAGATCCCAAATCGTTCGTATAAATTCTTGCAGAGAATCCTTAAGCGCCCCACACGCGAACCGCAAAGTAGAAATTGTGGCGTATCCACAAGAAACCCTAGGCGGGAAGCCTGTCCTGTGGCTATCACAAGGCCGTGATACACGCCCGCGCCATATGGTCCATCGCCCTCCCCGCTATGGCGACCAACGTTGCAACCGCACTCATTGGCATTGCAGACATATGGGTTATCGGGCGTTTGGGCGATGCCCCGGCGCAAGGTGCGGTCGAACTCGGCGCGCGCTTGTTGATGGGCATCCTGTTCACCTTCAATTTCCTGCGCTCGGCAACAACCGGCCTCACAGCGCAGGCCGTTGGTCAAGGCAGCGAGATCGAAAAAATCGCCGCCCTGCTCCGCGCAAGCCTTTGCGCCCTGCTGATTGGCGGAATATTGCTTTCCGCAAAGCCGCTGATCGTCCCGCTTGGCCTCGACTTCCTCAAAGCTGCGGGCGACGTCCGCACTGATGCCGCGGCCTATATCGACATCCGCTTCTGGGCCGCACCCGCCTGGCTGTTAAACGCGGCGTTTATCGGTTGGCTGATCGGATTGCGGCGAATGCGGACAGTCCTCGTCATCGAAGTCGCGATCAACCTCATCCACGTTGGACTTGATGCACTGTTTGTTCTTCATTTTGATCTTGGCGTCGAAGGCATCGCCACAGCGACGTTGATATCCGAAATATTGCGCCTGTTGCTGCTTGCCACCGCGATCCTGCCAAGCGCGCGCGCCGCTGCTTTATGGCGCGCTGCAAAGGACCCGGCGCTTTTGAAAGCCTCGCACATGCTCGCGCTGTTTCGCGTCAATCGCGATCTTTTCATGCGAACGTTGATACTGGTCATCGCGATGATGCTCCTCACCCGTCAGGGCGCACAGCAAGGCCCGGTCATTCTTGCCGCAAACGCGATTCTGTTTCAGATGTTCATGCTGTCCGCGCTGCTTCTCGATGGGTTTGAAAATGCCGCGCAGGTGCTCTGCGGCGAAACCGTCGGCGCAAAGGATCGCGCGGCATTCGTGCAAACCACGCGCGCCACTCTCTCTCGCGGCCTTGGCGTCGCGGCTCTGCTCGCCCTCGTCTTTGCTGTCGCGGGCGATGCCATAGTCGGCAGCTTTTCAACCGATGCCGAGGTCACAGCCACCGTCCAGCACTACGCCGTCTGGCTTATCGCCATACCGATTGCAGGCGTCGCCTCCTTCGTCTTTGACGGCGTCTTCATCGGCGCGACATGGACCCGTGCCATGATGATGACGATGCTGTTTGCCGCCATAATTTACGGACTCATGCTCTGGTTGACAGCGCCGCTTGGCAATCACGGCCTCTGGCTTTCGTTCACCGTGTTCCTCATCGTTCGCGCCGCGGGACAGGCCTTGATGATTCCGGCTCTTGCAGCGCGCACCTTCGGGCCTGTAAGCGTTACGACATGAACGCCAGTCTCCCCTATCGGCCCTGCGTTGGCATTATGCTGCTCAACCCGGCCAACCTCGTCTTTGTCGCAAGACGTATCGATATGCCGTCCGAAGCCTGGCAAATGCCCCAGGGCGGCATTGATCCCGGCGAAGACCCCGCTGCCGCCGCAATTCGCGAACTGCGCGAAGAAACCGGCACAGACAAAGCCGAAATCATCGCCGAAAGCCCCGACTGGCTGACCTACGACCTGCCCGAGCATCTCGTCGGCAAAATCTGGAAGGGCAAATATCGCGGCCAGCGCCAGAAATGGTTCGCCATGCGGTTTCTGGGTCAGGACAGCGATATAGACATCGCCACCGAACACCCCGAATTCAACGACTGGCAATGGGCCATGCGCCACACACTGCCCGATCGCATCGTGCCGTTCAAACGGCAATTATATATCGATATCCTCAGGAGTTTCGAACACATACGGCCTTGAGTCCGGCTTCAAGACTCGCGCGATTTCTGTTATGAGGGGCGCTCAATATTATGAGTCGCATCATGCTATTGAAAAGGCCCCGTCATGAAGATTGCAAAGCGCGCCTTGCTTGGCGCAGTCACCGTTTCCGCCTTTCTCGTTGCACCCGCCGCCGTCCCGGTCTCCGCGAAATTATCGCCTGACGCTCTGCGTTTGCTCGACCCGAGTTACGCTTTCCTGCAGGCCTGCGGACAGGGTTATGGCAAAGAGCGCTCGCTCCTCCCTGCGCGCGTCCAATATGCGATGGCGAACGGGAAACCCGAATTCGACGTCGAACCGCCGCTCTATGACGGCATGGGCAATGTCGGCTTTCCGATCACCACGCAAAAGCCCGAGGCGCACGCCTATTTCAATCAGGGCCTTTCGCAACTTTACGGCTATAATCATTACGAGGCCGTGCGCGCCTTCCGCGCCGCAAGCAAGCGTGACCCGGACTGCGCCATGTGCGCATGGGGCGAAGTTTACGCCCTCGGCCCCAATATCAACGCGCCCTTCGACCCGGTAACGCACGATACATTATGGGCCGCGATGCAAAGAATGGTCGCGCTGCGCGGCAAGGCCAGCCCGCGCGAGCAAGCGCTGATAGACGCGCTGCAACATCGCCATGTCGAAGACGCAAGCGCCGAGCGCGCGCCGCTCGACAAGGCCTATGCCGCCGCGATGCTCGATGTCGCTAAAACCTATCCGCTCGACGATGATATCGGTGTGCTTGCCGCTGAAGCCGTCATGGCGAGCCAGCCGTGGGACTATTGGGAGGCCGGTGGCCTCACCCCCTATCCGGCGATCGCACCGGCGATCGACCTTGTCGAAAAGGTCATCGCGCGTTCACCACAACACCCGCAGGCCGCGCATCTTTATATCCATCTGATGGAAGCCTCGTCTATCGCGGCACAGGCCGAAGCCGCCGCCGACCGGCTGGCGAAGCCACTGGTCCCGAACAGCGGTCACCTCGTCCACATGCCGGGCCATCTTTATTACCGCGTGGGACGCTATGCCGATGCCATTCGCGTCAATCTCGATGCGGCAAAGGTCGACGAAGCCTATCTTGCAGCGTCTCCGGTCGGCGGCATTTACCGACATGCCTATTATCCGCACAATGTGCACTTCATCGTCAGTTCCGCCCAAATGGCCGGCGACATGGACAGCGCGATCGCGCAGGCGCAAAAGCTGCGCAAAATCCTCAGCCCAGATGTCAGCGCTGCGGTCCCGTGGGCGCAACCTGTCGATGCCGCGCCCTATCTTGCCTACGCGCACTTTGGCACAGCCGACCAGATACTGGCATTGCCTGCACCCGACCCCCGGCTGCATTATGTGCAGGCCATGTATCATTTTGCCCGCGCTACAGCTTACGCGCAGCGCCGCGACGTCGGCAATTTCGACGCAGAGATTGCAGCAATGCGCAAAATCGGCGCAGAAACCGACTGGAAACCGATGACCGACGGGCTTGTGCCGGTCGAAGCCCTGCTCGAAGTTGCGGAAAATGTCGCGAAGGGGCGTCTGGCGATGGCGCAAAAGAACTATAAGCGCGCGGTTGACCATTTCCGCAAGGGTGCAGAGGCCGAAACGCGCGTCAATTATACCGAACCGCCTTATTGGTATTATCCGGTGAACCAGTCGCTTGGCGGCGCGCTTTACATGGCGCGCGACTATCGAGGCGCAAAGGAGGCCTTCATGGCGGCACTCGTCAAATATCCCGGCAATGCATGGGCGCTATGGGGCCTTGCCAAGACGCAGGAGAAGATGCGAGACAGTCGTGGAGCAGAAGCTACTATGGGGGCGTTCAAACGTGCATGGCTTGGCAAAGACGAATGGCTGACAATGGCGAGACTTTAACCCGCCGCAGCTTTGCACAGCTTCTCGTCAGCAAGACGTCGCTCCGCCGCGCCTGCAAAGTCTCGGCAATCGTTGGGACACTGCTGGTCTTCATCAATCAGGGCGATATATTCCTTGCCGGATCGATGCCGCCGCTCTGGAAAATCCTGTTGACCTACGCCGTGCCGTTCTCGGTGTCGTCTTATTCAACCGCCGCGCTGCTCTACGATCAGGATCGCGCCTAAATAAGACCGCCAAGCGGGCTCGACGGATCGGCATAACGTCGCTTTTGCATACGTCCGGCCAAATAGGAACAGCGCCCGGCTTCGACCGCCAGACGCATGGCACGCGCCATCATCACCGGGTCTTTGGCTTCGGCAATCGCTGTGTTCATCAGCACGCCATC
>JBFKAE010000157.1:0-6847 GCA_041621755.1 Sphingomonadaceae bacterium
GCTGCGTCGTCGATGCCCCTAAGCCCCGCTTTGAAGCGGAACTTTGGCAGTGCCAGATCAACGACATGAAGCTCGTGCGCGTCAGGGCTCAACCTTCCAAAGTCAGTCGCTGGGTTGCCGACGGACCACGAAAAACATCTGGCTCGGTGCTTCTTCATCTCCAATCGGAAGGCACCAGCATCAACATGCAGCGGGGTCGCAGCGAGACCGTTGACGTTGGGCAAGGTGCGCTGTGCGACGCAGATCGAAGCTACGAAGTCGATTTTCTGACACCCTATGAGATGTTCGTAGTTGAATTGCCGATTTCGGGGATCATCGCGCGTGACCCCAGCTTCGATCTCGATCGCTTTGCCGGTTTGAAGGTCGATCTGAAGCGCACTCAGCTATTGCTGGCATTTCTGCGAGCTGCGTGGCAGCAGATGGATTGTCTCGAATTCGACACCGATTGGCGCGATTGCGTGAGCCGCACCGGCATCGATTTGGCGATGCGGGCCATTAGTCAATCGCATGATGACACATTGTCTGGTTCGACCGCAGAAATGCGACGGGCAGTAATCGAGTATATCCGCGCGAATCTTGGTAACCCGGATTTGCGGACATCGACTATTGCCAGTGCGTTGAATGTTAGCCCCCGATCGGTACAGTCTGTGTTCGAAAGGATCGCCTCGACGGCTAGTGGCTTCATACTTGAGCAGCGGTTGGAACAAGCCAGCGAGCGGCTGGTATCGGCTCCAGGACAGCAGACCATAACCGATCTGGCTTATGAGTGCGGCTTCTCCGACTCAGCCTATTTTTCGCGCTGCTTCTCGAAGCGATTTGGCGTGACCCCGCGGGATTATAGACGGATCGGCCCAAAAATAGGGCCATAATTGCCGAATTTTCCAAATCGACTGCCGAGCAGTCAAAGACCTCCCGCCATCCAGTGACTTATCACCTCCCGCAAGTGCGCTGTTTTGAACGCGCACAGCACCGTTAGGGGAGAGTGACAATGAAGAGAGGTTTTCTGGGCACGACTGCGCTTGCAATCGTATTGATGGGCAGTTCGCCTGCATTCGCACAAGCGGCGTCCGCCTCGTCGGAAGAGCAAGCCGCAGCGGGCGACGAGACCGATACCGGCGGTATCGGGGAAATCGTTGTCACCGCCCAGAAGCGGTCTGAGAACTTGCAGCGGGTGCCGATCTCGATCACGGCGTTCACAGCGGCTTCACTGGAAGCCAAAGGCGTCACGGACGTCGCCGCGATCGGAAATCTGGCGCCGAATGTCACGCTTGACGCCGGCACGCCATTCTCGGGTTCATCGGCTGTTTTGTCAGCCTACATTCGTGGCATCGGTCAGAACGATTTCGCGTTCAACCTCGATCCGGGCGTAGGCATCTATCTCGACGGCGTTTACCTCGCGCGTTCGGTCGGAGCGAATCAAGATCTGCTCGACATCGAGCGTGTCGAAATCCTGAAAGGGCCGCAAGGCACGCTGTTCGGACGCAACACAATCGGCGGTGCCATTTCCATTGTCACCAAGAAGCCGAGTAGCGAATTTGGCGGAGCTTTCGAGGTGACCGCCGGCCGCTTCAATCGTATCGACACCAAGGGTGTGATCAACATTCCGCTGGCAACCGGGCTCTATTCTTCGTTCAGCTTCTCGACGAAAAATAATGAAGGCTACCAAAAGCAAATCACGTTCCCGGGCTTTGCCTACGGTGTGATCGCCGACAATTTTCCCTATTTCGGCGCAGGTCACCCAAACACCTATGGCGGAGAAAACCAGTATAGCCTGCGCGGAAAGCTGCTGTGGGAAGCGACGCCCGACCTGTCGTTCACTCTGGCGGGGGATTACCTGCACCAGAACAACAACGGTGTCGCCAATACGCTTCTGAAAACCCACACGAACCTGGCTGATCCCAGCAACGTGTTCGGTCCGCTCTATAATGGCTGCATCGCTGGAGCGTTGCCGCCGTTCGCCATGGCGGGGGTGTGCAACAACATTGTCAACGGCACAAGCCTTGGCGGCCTTGTTGCAACCAGCCCGACCTTGTTCTTCGGCGACCAATTCATTGCGCCGTCAATCGACACCACCTACGCAAACGGGAACAGCTTCTCTCGGCTCCGGAGCTACGGCGGCTCGCTAACTGTCGATCTATCGCTTGGTTCAGCTGCGCTCAAGTCGGTTACAGCCTATCGAGAGCTCCATTGGCAGTCAGCTTTGGACGCGGACGGCACGCCTCTGCCATTTTTGCACACGTCTTTCGACGAGAATCAGCATCAGTTTAGCGAAGAATTGCAGCTGACGGGCAAGTTGGCCGAAGATCGATTCAGCTATGTTCTGGGCCTCTACTACTTCAACGAAGGCGGAAATCTCCACGATCTCGTGACATTCCCGGCGGGACTGCTGCAAATCGATGGCCAAAACTTCCTGTCAACGACGAACTATGCGGCATACGCGCACCTGAACTACAAGGTTACCGACAAGCTGAGCATCACCGTCGGTGGCCGATATACGCATGAGAACAAGCGCTTCACCGGCCTGCAATCCGACCCGAACGGCATATTCTACAAGCTGAACGGCTATTACACGCCAAGCAATGCGACACGCCTTGCGCTGTGCAATAGCGGTGCTGCGGTGCCGTCCTTGCAAGGCATTCCAGCCGGCCTCTTCTGTTATCCGAGCGCTTCCAACATTTTCCAGGTCTATCCGGTCGCGCCTGCGGGTGGGTTCGAGCAGTCATTCAATAACTTCTCGCCCAAACTGGGGCTCGAATACCAGGCTACCAATGATGTCCTGATCTACGCGTCGTTCGCGAAAGGATACAAGACCGGCGGCTGGACGACGCGTCTGACGACCCCGCAACCCGCTGGCACGACTGCCCCGACTTTTGGACCTGAGAAGGCGACGACCTACGAAGTCGGCATAAAGTCACAGTTTTTGGACCGCAAGGTGGTGTTCAACCTGGCCGGCTTCTATACCGACTACAAGGGCATCCAGCTGAACTTCCAGGTGGGCACGTCGCCGACGCTACAGAACGCCGGTGACGCCCGGATCTATGGTTTTGAAGCGGAGTTGCAGGCTCGGCCCGTTCCGGATCTGACGATCGCCGCAGGTGTTGGCTACACGAACGCGCGATACACTTCGCTGTCCCCGTTCGTGACGGGTGTAACCTTGGCATCGTCACTGCCCAAGACTCCCGAATGGAAGTTCACGCTGAGCCCGCAGTACACGATCGATTTGCAAGGACATGGCAGCGTTCTGTTGTCAGCGGACTACACTCACACGAGCTCGCTGTTCAACGATACGGAGAACACCATTTTGCTGAAGCGTCCGGCCACGGATGCCCTCAACGCTTCGATCACCTACCGCGCTCCCGGCGAGAATTGGTCGCTCTCGGTTGGCGGGACCAACCTGACGGATGATCGCTACATCACCACCGGGCAGAACCAGGTTGCCGGGGGCGAAACCTACGGAACCTACAGCCGTCCGCGCGAGTGGTATGTTACCGCACGCGTGAAATTCTAGGCCGGTGCGGTTCGAAGGCAAAGTCGTACTGATAACTGGAGGCGCGACCGGCATCGGTCGCGCCACCGCCATCGCCTTTGCCTGCGAAGGTGCCGATGTGATGATCGGCGACATCGATGAACGGGCGCAGCTCACAGTCGATGAAATCACCAAGGCCGGACGAAGAGCAGCGTTTGTGCGGACAGATGTTTGCGACACTGGCCAGGTATCCGGGCTGGTCGCGGCTTGCGTCGGGACGTTTGGTGGGCTGCATATCGCGTTCAACAATGCCGGGGTTCTTCCATCTACCGAACAATTGCACGAGGTCAGCGATCATGATTTCGATCGCGTCATGGCGGTCGATGTAAAAGGCGTGTTCAACGCAATGCGCGCTGAAATTCGGCATATGATTGACAATGGTGGCGGTGCAATCGTGAATACGGCATCGGTTGCTGGTGTCATCGCTGATCCCAGGATGTCGCCATATGTGGCAGCAAAGCATGCGGTAGTCGGCCTCACCAAGGCCGCCGCCATCGAATATGCCCGCCAAGGGATCAGGGTGAACGCAATTTGTCCTGGTCTCGTGGCTACGCCCATGACCGAGCGCTGGCTTGCCGATGCCGCCTTTCGCGAGGCGTTCTTTGCGGCAAGCCCAATTGGCCGTGCTGCTGAACCCGAAGAGATCGCTGGAACCGTGCTGCACCTGTGTTCGTCGGATGCGTCATTCACCAATGGCCAAATTGCAATCGTCGATGGTGGGCAGACCGCACATTGACTGACCTATTGAGAGAGATGCCATGAGCAACATTAAGCCACGCGTGTTGTTGATCGTAACACAGGACACCAAGGAAGAAGAAGGACGGTTCCTGCGCGCATGTTTGGAATCTGCCGGCTGCGAGGTCGTCCATCTAGATCCGAGCGTACGCAAAACTGTCGGCGGCGCCGAAATCGGACCTGATGAGATCGCCGCTGCCGCAGGCAAGACCATAGAGCAGATCCGCGCTATCGGCCATGAGGGCAAGATCCAGGAAGTGATGATCGAGGGTGCGATCGAGTGCGCGCATGCCGCCGACGAGCGTGGCAGTCTGTCCGGAATCCTGTCGGTTGGTGGCTCGATGGGTACGACCCTGGGCACAGCCATCATGCGCACGTTTCCTTATGGTCTGCCCAAAATCATGATCTCCACACTGGCATCCGGATTCACCGCGCCATTTGTCGGTCTCAAAGACGTGACCATGATGAATTCGGTCTGCGATATTTCCGGTCTTAACAGCATATCGCGCGAAATATTTCGAAATGGCGCTTTCGGCGTTGCGGGCATGGCGCGGAATTATGATCGGGCGCTGGTTGAATCGAAGCCGCTGGTACTGGTCAGCACCCTCGGCACGACCGAACGATGCATGCGGCGCCTGCGTGAGGCTCTCGAACTTGAGGGCTTTGAAGTCATGGTGTTCCACACCACGGGCGCGGGTGGACAGACGCTCGATGCAATCGCAAGCGAACGCGACATAGCTGCAATTGTCGATATGTCCCTGGTCGAGATCAACGATCTACTCAACGAAGGGATTTGTTCGGCCGGCCCTGATCGCGCAACAGCGGGGCTGAAGCGTGGCATTCCGACCATTTTTGCGCCGGGAAATGTCGATTTTTACATCATGCCATCGCCCATGGCAGTCGGCGACAGCCCCTTTGGCGGACGCCGTTTCCATATCCACAATGCGGCGCTGACGGCGGTACGAACGACGCAGCATGACCTTGAGCGGCTCGCCGATCACATGGCCAATCTGGTGCGTGACGCTGGCGGGCCGGTTCGCTTCTATTTGCCGCTCGGTGGCTTCTCAAGCCACGATAGCGATGCCGGTGCAATCTACGAACCGACACTGCCGCCATTGTTTGCCGATTACCTGACCAAGGTCGTGCCGGGCAATGTCGAGGTCCGCACTATCGATGCACACATCAACGACGATGCTTTCGCAGATGCCTTGATCGAGGCAGTGCGAGCCGTCGCCAAGACGCGAGCAAACGTATGAACAGTGAACCGCTTCTGACAGCTGAAGATGTCGCAGAGATCATCGCGATTCTGGACAGCACCAACTACGAGCACATCGACGTTCAAACCAAGCGCGTATCGGTCCGCATCGCGCGCTCGGGCGATGGCTGGACTCAGGATTGGCGAACCCGGTCGAGCGAAGTCGAGACTGAAACTCTGACCGCAGCCGAGGACAAGGCTGTCGGGGCGCAAGACGTTGAAGGCCTAGTCAGTGTTCGCCCGCCTTTGCCCGGGATGTTCTATCGCGCACCGCAGCCCGGTGCCGACGATTTCGTTGCGGTTGGCGACATCATTACCTCATCCACGATTATCGGGATAATCGAAACGATGAAGGTCATGAACAGCGTGCCAGCCGGTGTTGACGGTGAGATTGTCGAAATCATCACCGCGAATGGAACGATGGTCGACAAGACCGATATCCTGATGCGCGTGCGCGCTACCCCGCAATGATCCGCACCCTGTTCATCGCAAACCGTGGCGAGATCGCGCTACGCATCATCCGCACGGCGCAGAAGCTTGGTATCACGGCGGTACTTGGCGTTTCTGAGGCTGATCGCCAGTCCCTGCCGGCACGCGTGGCCGATCGGATCATTCTGCTTGGTCCCGCCCCGTCGTCGCAGAGTTACCTCGACGTCGATCGCGTGGTCGCGGCAGCGGTGCAGTCCGGAGCAGATGCCGTTCATCCGGGCTACGGCTTTCTTTCCGAAAACTCCGGGTTTGCGAGGCGCGTGATCGCGGCGGGGATGATCTTCGTCGGTCCCACACCCGATAGTCTGGACGACATGGGCGACAAGTTGAAGGCGCGCGCCGTCGGCGTTGCGGCAGGACTGCCAGTTGTGCCGGGTGGCGAAGCGGAAACAGTCGTCGAAGCGCGGCAGCGCGCAGAGGAAACCGGCTACCCCCTGTTAATCAAGGCTGTTTCCGGCGGTGGCGGTCGAGGCATGAAGCGGGTTGATCGGTCCGAGGACCTCGAATCACAGGTCGCCATGGCGATGGCAGAGGCACAAGCCGCGTTCGGCGACCCACGCGTCTATGTCGAACGCTACATCACACGGGGTCGCCACGTCGAGGTGCAGGTGCTGGGCGATGGAGAGCACGCGATTCACCTCGGCACGCGCGACTGCTCCATTCAGCGGCGATTCCAGAAGCTGGTCGAGGAAGCGCCAGCGCCCGACATCCCCGAGGAGCAGCACGAGGCACTTCGCCTAGCAGCCGTTCGACTGACCAAATATCTGGGCTATCGCGGTGCCGGCACAGTCGAGTTCCTGATGGATGCCGAGCGGTACGATTTCTACTTTCTTGAAATGAAC
>JBFKAE010000158.1:0-6766 GCA_041621755.1 Sphingomonadaceae bacterium
AAAGGGGCGCTTGGGCGTTTTTACCAGGGTTTCCTGCGCGAACTGTTTGAAAACCGGCGCGGCGAGTGAACTGCCCTGCGCATAGCTACCCAGATTCTGCGGCTGGTCAAAACCGATATAAAGCCCCGCGACATAATCCGCCGTACCGCCGATGAACCAGACATTGGTCGGGCCGTTGGTGGTGCCGGTCTTGCCAAACATCGGTCGGTCAAGATCGCGAAGGCGTACAGCCGTACCGCGCTTGACGACGCCTTCCAGCATGTGAACCACCTGATAGGCCGTCTTCGGGTCCATTGCCTGTGGCCGTGCGTCGACAGGAACCGGCATCGCTTCGCCGCGCCAGCCTGCCGCATTACAACCTTCGCACACCCGGTTATCGGCGCGGTAAATCGCATTGCCGTGCCGGTCCTGAATAAGATCGATGAGCACCGGCGCCTGCCGCTTGCCACCATTTGCCAGCATCGCATAGGCGTTGGTCAGCTTCAGCACGGTCGTCTCGCCAGCGCCAAGCGACATGGCGAGCACCGGCGACAGATCGGCAATCCCCATGTCCTTGATCGTCTTGACGACATTTTCCATGCCGGTGTTCGACGCGAGGCGCACAGTCATCAAATTGCGCGATTGCTCCAGCCCCCAGCGCATCGTCTGCGCCCCGGCATAGCTGCCTGAAAAATTCCTGAAGCATTTCTTGCCGAGCGAACGTGTCTGAAAGACGCAATATTCGCCATCGACGATAATCGATGCCGGGGTAAACCCATTGTCGAGCGCCGCGGCATAGACGAAGGGTTTGATCGTTGACCCGGGCTGCCGCATCGCCTGCGTCGCACGATTATATTGCGAACGCCGCGCGTCAAAACCGCCAACCATCGCCAGCACCCGGCCAGTGCTCACTTCCTGCACGACCATACCACCGCCGACATCGGGAATTTGCCGCAGCGTGTATTCATCACCGCGCACGCGCTTCACTGGAATGACATCGCCCGGCGCAAGCCGACTGAACGCAGGCACACCGACACCGCGCACCGGCAGGTTCGCGTTGCCGGCAGGCAAGCGCCCCTTGCTGCCATCCTGAAACCCAAGCACGATCATATTGCCCGATTTCGATAGCACCACCGACGACCGCCAGTCGTCATAGCCGACCGGCAGGTTGATCTGCCGCAACCGGGTTTGCCAGCCCTCGCCCAGATCGATCTTGTCGGTCGCCCCGCGCCAGCCGCGCGGACGGTCATAGCGCACAAGGCCATCGCGCAACGCCTGCTCGGCAGCCTTTTGCATCACCGGATCGATCGTCGAGCGTATCCAGAGGCCGCCTGTATAAATCCCGTTCGTGCCTTCCTCGCCATATTTTTCGACGAGATCGCGACGGATTTCCTCGACGAAATATTCGCCGGTGCGGTCGCGTGGAATTTCTGCCCGGTTGACGGCGACAAGCGGTTCGCTCCGCGCGGCGCGGGCCTCGGCCTCGGTGATATAATCATTATCCGCCATTTGCTGCAGCACCCAGTTGCGCCGCGCGATCGCACGCCTCAGGCCCTTGTCCTTCGACGGATTATAATTTGCAGGCGCTTTGGGCAGCACAGCCAGAAACGCCGTCTGCGCAATGCTCAGCTCGTCGACCGGCTTGTTGAAATAGGCAAAGGACGCTGCCTGAACGCCATAGGCGCTGCGCCCAAGGAAAATCTGGTTGAGATACAGTTCAAGAATCTCTTCTTTGGAGAGCGCCTGCTCAATCCGTCGCGCAAGGAAAATTTCCTTGATCTTACGCACATAGCTGATTTCGTTCGTCAGCAGCAGGTTCTTTGCAACCTGCTGCGTAATCGTCGACGCGCCGACCGGGCGTTTGCCAGTCCCGGCGGCCTGAATATTGGTGATGACGGCCTGAACAATGCCCGGAACGTCAATGCCGGGATGCGAGAAAAACGTCTTGTCTTCGGCCGACACAAAGGCGCCGATCAGAACCTTTGGCGTCCGTTCATAATCAAGAAAAATCCGGCGCTCGCGCGCAAAGCTGGTAAACGGCGTTCCGTCAATGGCGCGCACATGACTGGGCAGTGGCGGTTCATATTCGGCAAGCGCCGCCGCATCAGGCAGATCGCGCGCAAAGATCAGATAAGCGGCAAGGATCGAGAGAACGCCGAACAGGACCAGACCGCCAAACGTATAGGCCATGACCCGCGCCCATCGCGGCCAATCCCGAAACCCGCCCCGTCCAGGGGCATCGTCTGTTGCGTCTATGCTCATTGAAAAAGCCTATAGCAGTACGGGCGGTGGCCTCAAGCGGCGTTCGCTCAGCGTTGCGCCAAACGCCGCAGGAAATGGGCCTCGACGGCACGACGAACGCTCCTCGCAATCTTTTGCTGCCCCGCGGACGAGAACAGGAATTTCGAATCGTCCATATTCGACAAATAGCCGGTTTCAAGCAGGACCGATGGCACATCGGGGGCTTTTAACACCAGAAATCCCGCAAAACGGTGGAAATGACTGCGGACATTGACGTCCTGACGCATCTCGCGTTGCAGGATCGCGGCGAACTGCGCCGATGTGTTCATCGTCTCGCGCTGGGCAAGGTCGATCAATATATCGCTGACTTCCCCGGTTTCAGGCGCAAGGTCCACGCCCGCGATAATATCCGACCGGTTTTCCTTGGCAGCAAGCCGCGCTGCTTCGGCGTCCGACGCGGTTTCCGACAATGTATAGACCGTCGCGCCACGCGCCTCTGGAACGGGCGCGCTGTCGGCGTGCACCGAAATAAAGAGCTGCGCACGCGCCTTGCGCGCAACCGCGAATCTGTCCCGATGCCGAAGATAGCGATCATCAGAGCGCGTCAGGATCGCCCGCACCCGGCCCGACGCATCCAACTCCCTCTTGATCGCCCACGCGATCTGAAGAACGGCGTCCTTTTCATATTTTCCGTCAAGAACGCTGATCGTGCCGACATCCTTGCCGCCATGCCCGGCATCGATCACCACGACCGGCAGACCCGCAGGCGCAGCCTCGCGCGGCTGTGGCCGGGGCTTGGCGGGCGCAGCAGCAACCGCAACTGGCTCGGGCTTTGGATCAGGCTTTGGTACGGCTTTGACGGGCGGAAGCGCCACAGCCGCCACCACAGGCGCTTTTGCATGTTGCGGCTCGGGCGCTGCAGATCCCGGCAAGCGCACGCGCCCGCCTGTGGCGAGTTTTGTAAAGGCATCGGCGGGTATCGATTCAATCTTTATGCGCAGTGTGCCGCCTGACGCAGAACTGGTGGCCAGCCGCGCTGGCCCGGCAAGGTCAAGCACGATGCGCGCCGTGTCGGTTGAAAACTGGGCCGTCCGCACAGACGAGAGAACCCCCGCCCCCTCATAGGATCGCCCTGCAGCCTCTCCACCGGGCAAATCGATGACCAGACGCCGCGGCCCGTCGAGCGCAAAGGATGACGGCGCAGCAAAATCACTGTCGAATATAATTTCAACGGCGACCCGGTCGCCGACAGCCGCAACCTCGACGTTCTTCAACAGCGCTGCAGACGCGGCTGGAACGACCAGAAAAAGCGCCAACACCCCAAAAAGAAACGCCCGACAAATGCGTGTGTGAATTTGGCTCGAAATCAGACCCATGCTGCTCCCAAATGGCTTTGCCACCGATATCGACGCGCCCGAAAAGCGTATAATACAGCCGAATCCTACGGTTAATATGCGCGCCACTCAAGGGAATTGCATAAAACAGATACGCTTTGTGTTGTTCCTGCAACGCGAAGCTGCTAGCACCGATTCCAAGCGGGGCTCGCGACCGGCAGATTTGCCGGGGCGACCGCGTCAGCGGTACGTCAACCCACTCCCGGGTTTTCGAATATCGCGGAACAGCCGGATTGCGCTCGCCAGGTGCATATTATGCAAAACTTGGCCGAACACTTCCCCGTGCTGACAATTGAGGTTTTGGCAGCATGTCGGTAATGCGACGCTTTGAATTAAAAACAACGGCTTTTGCCCTTGGATCACAGCGCCCCGACATGTGTGCCCGTTTCGCTTCCAACCATTGGAATGTTGGCGCAGCCCGGACAATCCGGGCGGCGGATGCCGTTCCTGTCACACATACACCGCATGTACTGGCGCTTGCCGCCCGTCCCGGTGTTCGGAGAATAATAAATGTCAATGCGCATGCTCATCGACGCGCGCCACCGGGAGGAAACCCGGGTCGCCGTCACACAAGGCAACCGAATAGAGGAATTTGATTTCGAATCTGCTCAAAAGGAGCAGTTGAAGGGCAATATTTATCTGGCAAAAGTGACACGGGTCGAACCGTCGTTACAGGCTGCCTTTATCGAATATGGCGGGAACCGTCACGGCTTCCTCGCCTTCAGCGAAATCCACCCCGACTATTATCAGATCCCGAAGGAAGATCGCGAAGCCCTGCTCGCTGAAGAGCGCGAAGCGGCCGAGGCGCATCACGCCGAGATCGAAGCCCAGCATGCAAGCGAAGCCGACGCGCAAGGCGCCGAGGATGACGATGCTGATAATGGCGATGACGATCACGACCATGACCATGACGCCCCGATGGGCGATGATGATCATCACGAGGAAGAATCAAAGGAAGGCTTGCGTCAAAAGCGGCAGAATTTGCGCAAACGCTACAAGATCCAGGAGGTCATCAAGCGTCGCCAGGTCCTGCTCGTCCAGGTCGTCAAGGAAGAGCGCGGCAACAAGGGCGCGGCGCTCACCACCTATCTCAGCCTTGCTGGCCGATATTGCGTGTTCATGCCGAACACCAATCATGGCGGCGGGATCAGTCGCAAGATTTCCAATCAGGCCGATCGCAAGCGCCTGAAGTCCATCGTCTCGGAGCTGAAGCTGCCAACGGGCATGGGGTGCATCGTTCGCACCGCTGGTCTCAGCCGCACCAAGACGGAGATCAAGCGCGACTTCGATTATCTGACACGACTGTGGGATGAAATTCGCGAAGCGACACTCGCCTCGTCCGCGCCTGCACTCATCCACGAGGACAGCGATCTTATCAAGCGCGCGATCCGCGATATCTATAATCGCGATATTGACGAAGTTCTCGTCGACGGGGTCGATGGGCACAAGGCGGCAAAGGACTTCATGAAGCTCCTGATGCCGAGCCACGCCAAAAAAGTTCAACTCTACACCGATCCGGTGCCACTGTTTCAGCGTTATCAGGTCGAACCGCAGCTTGCCGCCATGTACCAGCCGGTCGTGCAGCTGAAATCGGGCGGCTATCTCGTCATCAACCCGACCGAGGCGCTGGTGTCGATCGATATCAACTCGGGCAAGTCGACCCGCGAGCATAATATCGAGGAAACCGCCTTCAAGACCAACCTTGAAGCGGCAAAGGAAAGTGCCCGGCAATTGCGCCTGCGCGACATGGCCGGTCTGGTCGTCATCGACTTTATCGACATGGATCACCATTCGAACAACCGCAAGGTCGAACGCGCACTCAAGGAAGCACTGAAAAACGACCGTGCACGGATTCAGGTGGGCCGGATTTCAAGCTTCGGTCTTCTGGAAATGAGCCGCCAGCGTCTGCGCACCGGCGTTCTTGAAGCCTCGACGCATGTCTGTCCGACGTGCGAAGGCGCGGGCATCGTCCGCACCGTGCAATCCGCAGGGCTTGGCGCAATCCGCATTATCGAAGCCGAAGCGCTTCGCGGCAAGAACAGCCGCTTCGTGCTTGGACTGCCGTTCGAAGTCGCGATTTATTTGCTCAACACCAAACGCGCACAAATCACCGAGATCGAAGCGCTTTATGGTATTTCGGTCGAAGTCACGCCCAATCCCGATCTCCATATGGGCGAATATGACATCGATGCCAGCGGCCCGCCACCGGTCGCCTCTGTCGACCTTGCAATCCCGGTTCCTGTTGTCGAAGCTGACGACGAGGATATTGAAGACGAAATCGACGACGACGACACCGAAAGTGAAGACGCGGCCGCACAGGCCGAAGATCGCGAACCCCGCCGACGCTCGCGCAGGCGGCGGCGCGGCGGTCGCGGCAAACGTGATGGTCACCGTGAAGGCCACGACGAGCGCCCTGCAGAAAACCGCTCTGATGCCGAAGACGATGGTGACGCCGACGCTTCGACCGGTGCAGAAGAGGACGGAACCGAAGCCCGCCAAGACGATGGAGCACCGCGCAAGCGCCGCCGCAGGGGCCGCCGCGGCGGTCGTCGCAGGCATGGCGAAGCACCGCGCGAAGGCGAAGGCCACGACGAAGCGCAGGCCGAGACACAACAGGCTGAAAGCGCAGAGGCTCCTGCCCAGGTCGAACCAGCAGCGATGAGCACAGACGAACCCGTCGAAGCGGCGCCTGAAAAGCCAAAGCGCGGACGCCGTAAAAAGGCAGAGCCTGTCGAGGCCCCAGCCGCCGAGAACGCGCCAGTCGCCGAGGACGCGCCAGTCGTCGACGCGACCGCTGTTGAACCGCCTGCAGAAGACAAGCCCAAACGCGCTACGCGCGCGCGCAAGCCCGCCGCGAAAAAACCTGCCAAGGCCGAGGCGAAATCCGAAGCACCTGCCGTGGCGGACGAGGCTCCAAAGCCCAAGCGCACACGCAAGAAGGCAGAACCCAAGGCCAAGAAGGCTGAAGAACCGGCCGCACCTGCATCCGATGCAGAAAGTGCAGCGCCTGTACCGCAGGCCGCGAACGATGACGGCTCGCAATCCCCGTCAACCGGCGAAGCAGGGGAATCATCGGGTCCACCGCGTAGAGGTTGGTGGCAACGAACATTTGGCGAATAGCCACAGGTCATATCCGTGCGGCATCCACCGTA
>JBFKAE010000159.1:0-6614 GCA_041621755.1 Sphingomonadaceae bacterium
ACGGCATCGTCTTTCAGGGCGGGCCCAGCGGCCTCATCGTGGCCAACGACGTCAAAACCGGCAAATTGGTCTGGTCATACGAAGACACCGCCGATTTCTCGAACACGTCGCTAAGCGGTTACTGGGGCAGACGGATGAATCGCGGCCTCGCGCTGTCGGACGACAAGGTCATCATCGCAACCGGCGACTGCCGTCTTGTGGCGGTGGACCAGAAATCGGGCGAGAAGGTCTGGGAAGCGCAATCGTGCAATTCCGAAGAGATGTACGGCATCTCCGCCGCGCCGCGCGTGGGCGGCGGGATGGTCTTCATCGGCAATGCTTGCATGGATTCGGGCATGACACGCGGCTTCGTCGACGCCTTCGATGTCAAGACCGGCGAGCGGCGCTGGCGCTTCCACACGGTTCCCGGCGATCCGGCCAATGGCCAGGACAGCGAACTTTACGAAATGGCGGCAAAGACCTGGGGCACCGACTGGTACGAAAAGTCCCATGGATGCGGCAGCGTTTGGGACGCGGTGACCTATGACCCGAAGCTTAACCAGCTCTATATCGGCGTTGGCGGCCCCTCACCCTTCGACCCGACCCAGCGTGCGGCCGACGCGGGCGATGAACTTTTCACCAATTCAATCGTCGCGGTCGATGCTCTCACGGGTGAATACAAGTGGCACTTCAAGCAGACCCCGAACGACGGCTGGAATTACGATTCGACGGTCGGCATAATGGTTGCCGATCTGCCACTCGGCGGCGAACGCCGCCGTGTCGTGCTGAGCGTGCCGAAGAGCGGCTTCGCCTATGTGCTCGATGCGCAAACGGGGAAATTCATTTCCGGCAGCGCTTATACGGATATGAACTGGGCCAAGGGTCTCGATGCCGATGGCCGCCCGATACCCGATCCGGAAGGCCAGTACTGGCTGCGTCCGGGCGAAGCGAACATCGTCCTACCAAGCCTCGCGGGAAGCCATGGCTGGGAAGCGCTGGCCTTCAGCCCTGAGAACAATCTGCTCTACATCCCCAATATGGTTATGCCGACCAAGGTCGAGAATGATCCCACTGCCCTCATCGGCGGGCTGTTGATGGACTTCTATTACGGCAATTCGGGCGATCACAAGTGGGAGTCCTATGGCGAACTTGTTGCGTGGGACCCGATCGCCAATAAGGTGAAGTGGCGCGTCCAGTCTGAATTCCCGATCAATGGCGGGATTCTCAGCACCGGTGGCGGAATCGTGTTCCAAGGCATGGCCGACGGTTATCTGAAGGCGTTCGATGCCAAGACTGGAAAGGTACTTTGGAGCCAACAGACAGGCGGCGCAATCCGCGGCGCGCCATCGACCGTGATGGTCGAAGGCGAGCAATATGTGATTGTCCCAACCGGCAATGGTGCGGCCGCCGCAACCGGCTCGTACTTTTCGAAATACAATTCGACACCGGAATCACGTACACCTCCTCGTCTGCTCGCTTTCAAGCTGGGCGGAACGGCGAAATATCCCCCGCTCGCTACGCCGATGGAGGCAAGCCGCCCGCCATCCGAGCGGCAGGACCCGGCGCTCGCCGCGAGGGGCCAGGTCGTCTATGAGACCTATGGCTGCGTTGACTGCCATGGCTTCAACGGCAATGCCGTTGGCGGGAGAATTCCGAACCTTGCCTACAACCCGCCGCCCGACCTCGCCTATTTCAAAGCGGTCGTTCAGGGTGGCGCCATGTCGAAGAACGGCGGCGGGATGCCGCAGTTCAAGGATATGAGCGATGCCGATGCAAAGGCATTGTTCGCCTACCTTACCAACGAATCCTGGGACGCCTATGAGAAGAAGGGCGCCTTCTCACCAGCGGGCAAATAGGTCGAAACATAGAGCAGGGACTACGGTTATGGATGTCAGACTGCTGAGCATATGCATTGGTGCCCTCGCACTGGTTGCAGGCGGAGCCATCTACGGGATCAAGTTCTGCAGGAACGGGAATTATCTGGTCGGGGTCGAGTGGTTCCTTCTAGCCCTATCGTCCGGAAACTTCATGCTCTACGAATTGACCGGCTCCCAGATCAATTATGTCGGCGTCGTGTTCCTTGACACGTTTTCGCGCGCTTTCGGGCTGCCGATCATCACCGTTGCCGGGCTGATGGTGCTGACGCATCGCTACCACCCCAGCATGAAGGCCGACATCCTCTTCTTCACGCTCAGCTCCGTCGCGACCCTGCTTGTACTGACCGAAGGTTTTGCGCCGTACCTGCCCTATTTCCTGCTGTTCATGTGGAGCCTGTTCACCGTCTTCCTGGTCTATTTCGCTTATCGGCTCTACGCGCTTGGAGAGCGAGGTCACGCGGGCGCAATGGTGCTCGTCGCGCTGACCAATCAGCTGATCGCCATGATCTACGATTTCTACGTCATTCCGGGTGACGCAACGAACGTGGTGTTTAACTTCTACACGATCGCCTTGTTCGTCTGGACCTTCCTGACCGTCCAGACCTGGTATTCCTATCGGGCTTTTGAACGCGCGCTCGACAATGACGGGCGCATCGTGCCGATGGCAGGCGCACACAAGTGACCGCCCCCCCCGCCAAGATCGTCGCCATCGGCTCGGCCGTGCTGCTGGGGGCGCTCTGCGCGCTGGTGGTCAACACGCTGCCCGTATTCCTCACGGTTCTGGGACGCACCCTGCAACTCGATGAAGCGCAAGCCGGGTACATCGCCTTTGCCGACATGGGCGGCATCGCGCTCGGCACGATCATCTGCGCCATGTTTCCCGCGATCGCTGCCCGCCATGGCTGGCGTATCGTAGCTATGGCCGGGATCGCGTTGCTGATCACGGGAAATATCCTCTCAAGCCAGGCGGAACAGTTCTCTTACTTGATGGCCGCCAGAACGATTGCCGGGACTGGCGCGGGCATTTCGATGGCGATTGTCTATGCCGTGCTTGCCAGCGGCAACCACGAGGCCCGCAACCTCGCTTGGTTCAACGTCTTCCAGCTGGGCACCGGCGCGGTCGGCATACAGATCCTCGGCGCCATTGCCGACACGCGTGGCACCGAAGGCCTGTTTCTCCTTATCGCCGGCGTCTCCGTTCTCGGATTCGTCTTCTCCTACTTCCTTCCGCGCACTGCCGGGGCCGAAACGGCCCCCGCGGGCGAAGCGGTGGTCCCACATCCGCAAGCGATCAGCGGGCCCGGCTGGCTGGCGATCTTTTCCGCGTTACTCTATTTCGCCGGGGCCGGCGCCATCTTCGGCTTCCTTGCCTATATGGGGATTGCGTGGGGCGGGGATCCGGCGACCGTTGAATCCAGCCTTTCGACGGTCCTGATTGCTGGCATGGCAGGTGGAGTCGTGGCGGCCGTGGTTGGATCGCGATCCGGCTTCATACGACCACTCTATGTCGGCTATGCTTTGCTGCTGGTGTCGATCATCCTTCTGATCGTCGTCAAGCCGGTAGGGGAATTTGTTCTCTTGGCCTCCCTCTTCGGCTTCGGCTGGAATATCCTCACCCCGTTCCAGTTCGCCGCGGTCACCCATGCAGATCAATCGGACAGTGCGGCAATGCTGGTGAATGCCTGCACGCTGGGTGGCATTGCAATCGGCCCCGCGATTGCCGGCAATTTCGTGACCGGCGATTACGTGCTGGTCAATTCCGGCAGCTTGTTGGCCTGCTGCCTCTCGCTCGTCCTGCTGCTGGCAGCCTTGAGGTGGCGTTTGAAAAGATCCGGGGCCATTGCCGGGTAACAAAGCAAAACCTGGGCGATAGCGCCTCTCACTGGCTGTAAATCACCTGCTCGACGCACGCCGAAGGCCGTTCCTGGGTCGGTCCGGCCCCTTGCCTCCCCTTCTCTGGTAGCTGGCTCCAGAAGTTCAGCCGATGCGAACGCGCAATGTGCAGGAAGGTAGCTGCACTACCTAGCCGCCCGCCTCCCGTTCACAGCGCCGGTCCTTGGCGAGCCGCCAAGAGGACTGCACGGCACCTCCCCCGCATCGCCCAATATAAAAGGGGGCGGCCAGTTCCCTGGCCACCCCCTTCGTCAGATCAGTTAGCTCTGACTGGTCAGAAGTTCTTGCGAACCGAAACCCCCCACCAGCGCGGCGGCGCGAAGCTCTTGATGACCGAACCGGTCGAGGCGATCAGATCGTAGGAAAAGTTTTCCCGGTCCACGTCCGAGATATTGTTCACGAATGCCGCCAGGACGATGTCCGGCCCCTCGAGATGGTAGGAAATCCGCGCATTGTGGACGAACGACCCCTCGACGAAAGTCGCCAGGTTGTTGTCGATAGAGGCGAAGCGATCGTCCACAAAATCGAATGACCAGTTCAGCGACAGCCGGTCGGCCCCAATATATATGTCCTTGTTGATTGAACCGTTGACCGTCCATCGTGGTGCGAGGATGCTTTTCTGATCGATGAGACCGCTTCGCGCTGTCGGCACGTCGCGCAGCTTCGATTCCAGGTATGCAGCCCCGAAGCTCAGGGTCAGGTCCGCGCCGGGTCGGGCGGTAAGCTCCAGCTCACCGCCATAGAAGTAGCCGTCATAATTTCCGACGACACCCTGCAGACCGTTGAATGCAAAGCCCTGGAAATCCGAGTAGTCGTAGTAAAACACACTGCTGTTTAGGCGCAGGCGGCGGTCCATGAGGTCAAGCTTTGAACCAAACTCGTACGCCCACAGGCTTTCGCTCCCGAACGGCGTTTCGGCATTGGTGAGGTTGCCTGAGACATTGGTATTAAACCCAGGGCCCTTGGCGCCGCGCGAAACGCTGGCATAGAACAGCGCATTGTCGCTGGGCTTGTAGTCCAGCTGCAACTTTCCCGACCACAAGTCGTCGCTGACGGTCGCCAGATCGCCTACCGTTTCGGGGCTGTAATCATAGACTTGCAGCGGCGGATCATAGACCGTGGTCCCCGTCCCACCGAAATAGCCATTGCCCAGCTCGACAAAATAGACTTTCGAATCGATGGTCCGTTCGTCATGGGTGTAACGCAGGCCCAGGGTGACCTTCAGCGCATCGGTGAATTCATATTCGAGCTGACCGAAGGCAGCGTAGGATTCGCTTTGTTGCTCGACTGTGTTGAAATCCGAGAAGGAGAAGTCCGTCCCGGCAAGCGCGGGAAAGGAAAAACTCTGCGGGGCACTCTGATCCATGTTTAGATAGAACAGTCCGGCCGTGTAGGTCAGCGGGCCGGCAAAACCGTTGACCCGCAACTCCTGTGAAAACTGGTCCAGCTTTTGCGCAAGCGGGAAATTGCAGAAGTCGACCGGGCCGCCATCGCAGTCCTCGTTGTAGGAATATTCGAAGCGCGTGTAGTTCGACAGGGACGTAATCGTCGCATCCCCAACCTTCCACTGCAGGTTCAGAGTGGGCGAGAACTTCTCGTTGGACAGGAACCCGACATTGTTGAACGTGCCGGTCTGGCCGTCAGGGTTGGTGTCCCGATACCCAGCGAAGTCGTTGCCCGGCCCGGTTCCGTAAAAATCGACATCGGCCGGCAACGGCGTCGGCGCACCCGTCACGGGATCGTCGTAGAAGGTGTAGGCCTTGTATATGCCTTCGTTGTGCTTGGGGCTGCGATCGTAGCTGACGGACAGCCGCGCGGTGAAGTCATCGGTGACATCGGCCTCGATCTGGCCGCGAATCCCATAAAACTTCTTTTCGAACGTATCTTCGCCGCCAGGCGCAAGATTGCGGAACCAGCCATCGCTGTGTTCGGTCTTGCCCGCCAGCCGGAAGCGAACGCGGTCCGAAATCGGTCCGCCAAAACCGAACTCGCCATAATAGCTGTTGAACCGGCTATAGCCCGCTTCAACATAACCGTCGAAGGTGTCACTTGGTTTCTTGGTGATGAAGCTGGCGAGGCCGCCGCTCGATGCGCGACCGAACAGGGTTCCCTGCGGACCGCGCAGCACTTCCACCCGTTCGAGATCATAAAGCGGGAAGGCCGCGGCGTTGGCTGAACCCAGATAGATTTCGTCGATATAAATTGAGTTCGGCGATTCCTGGATCGAGGAAAAGTCGGACTGCGAAACACCGCGCACCGTCAGGTTCGCGTTGATCCCGCCGCCAGCGGTGGCGTCGAAAACCACGCCGGGAACCGCCTTCGCGATGTCCTTGGCGTTCGTGATCCCCTTTTCCGTCAGCATCTCCGAAGACAACGCAGACACAGAGACACCGACATCCTGCAGGTTCTGCTCACGCTTTTGCGCGGTCACCACAATTTCGTTCAGGCCCGTTTGGGCTTCGCTTTGAGCATGGGCAATATTCGAACCTGCGCACATAGCGATCGCCATTCTGCACAGTGAGACGCCCCGAAGGCGACCATGGAATGATGTCGGCATAATTCGAATCATTTGTACTTTCCTCCCAGGACCAAGTCTGACGCCACGACTCACTAGGCCAATAAAATTTCGATCGGCGTGCTTTGAAAGCTTAACCCAAGCCCGCACAGTCTTCAATAGTGTAGGACACTTTTGAAGACTTTGAACATTGGTGTGATCGATTTGCTTCAGTTTTAGGCGATTTCTGCCAATGACCGAACGGGCACCGAACACGCATTCCGCAGCAGATATTGCGACTCCTGACCGTTGCGAAAGTCCAAACTGTATGTATTAATGTCAACATAAGTGGGACTGGCATTGAAGCCGAA
>JBFKAE010000160.1:0-6568 GCA_041621755.1 Sphingomonadaceae bacterium
AAATCATGGCACAACCGCCGGGCAAGAAGCTCCAGTCCATGACATTACTGTCGGGCGGCGAGCAGGCGCTGACGGCGTGCGCGCTGATTTTCGGGCTGTTCCTGACCAATCCGGCGCCAATCTGTGTCCTTGACGAGGTCGATGCGCCGCTCGACGATGCCAATATCGAACGCTTTTGCGACTTGCTCGACCGTATGACGGTGCTGACGGACACGCGATTCTTGATCGTTACCCATAATGCCGTGACGATGAGCCGCATGCACAGGCTCTATGGTGTGACGATGGGCGAGAAGGGCGTCAGTCAGTTGGTCTCGGTTGACCTTGGCAGCGCAGAAACGCTGCTTGCAGCAGAGTAAGCGTTCGGACAGAAGCTGCGATTGTGCAGTGCAGAAATTAATTTATGACCCGGTGATGAGGATGCTTGACCGCATAGGCCGTCCTTATTAGGTAGGCCACGCCTTTCGAGGAACGATCTGTCGGACATCCGTCCGTCGGTTTTATAGCTGTACGACAGTGGGGGTATTCGCCGGTGTCCGACGAGCTTGAAGAACAGAAGCTTGATGCCCGGCTGGAACAGCTGCGGCGCGAGCGGCAGATCAGGGACGAAGCGACCCGAACCGCGGGCCGAGCCATGGGCATCGGTTTTCGCATCGGGATAGAGCTGGTGGTCGGCGTCGCAGTTGGTGCGGCAATCGGCTGGGCCCTCGACGATTGGTTGGGCACACGCCCGTGGATTATGATCGTAGGTTTCCTCCTCGGTTTCGCGGCGGGCCTTCGTAATGTATTTCGTTCGGTCGAAAAATACGACCGTAAGTGGACCGAAGCCGAGGCGGCAGACAAACGCCAAGGCAAAGATGAGTGAGCGCTAGGAACGATTTGTGGCAAACCCGCTTCAACAGTTCGAAATTGTACCGAAGATTCCTCTGGAAGTCGGCGGTTATGATATTTCGTTCACCAATTCATCCATATGGATGGTCGTTGTCCTGACGCTTGCCGCCGGGATCATGTTCCTTGGTGTTCGCAAGATGTCGCTGGTGCCCGGACGCTGGCAGAACCTTGCCGAATTGCTGTATGAAACAATTGAAGAGACGCTGGTGAGCAGCGCCGGCGCAGAGGCGCGCAAGTTCGTGCCGATCATGCTGACGGTATTTCTGTTTATCCTGCTCGCGAATCTTGTCGGCCTGGTGCCCTATTCATTCACCGTGACCAGCCATATCATTGTGACGCTGGCGATGGCGCTGGTCGGGTTTAGTGCAATTGTGATCATTGGCTTCATCAAGCAGGGACCGGGTTTCCTGAAAATGTTCATGCCGTCTGGCGTACCGATCCCGATGCTGATCCTGCTGGTGCCGATCGAGATCGTGTCGTTCTTCATTCGTCCGATAACGCTTTCGGTGCGACTGTTCGCCAATATGATGGCAGGGCACGTGCTTTTGAAAGTGTTTGCGGGCTTCGTTATTTCGCTCGGCGTTTTTGGCATTGTGCCGCTGATCGGCATTGTCGCGATGACCGCGCTCGAGGTGCTGATTGCGGTACTGCAAGCCTATGTCTTTACCGTGTTGATCTGCGTCTATCTGAACGACGCACTGCACGCGCATCACTAATCACATCGTTAAACGGGTTATCTGAAAGGACTTACAATGGAAGTTGAAGCAGCAAAATATATCGGTGCAGGTCTTGCATGTATCGCTCTTGTCGGCGCTGGCGCCGGTATCGGTTCGATCTTCGGCAACTATCTTGCAGGCGCAATGCGCAACCCTTCGGCAGCCGAAGGTCAGCGTACGAACCTTCTGCTTGGCTTCGCACTGACTGAAGCAACCGGCCTCTTTGGCCTTCTGATCGCTCTGCTGATTCTTTTCGGCTAAGCTTTAGAAAACCAGACGTAAGCAGGAGCGCGCAATGCCGCAACTCGACCAGTCGACCTGGATATCGCAGCTATTCTGGCTGGCGGTGACCTTCGGTTTGTTATGGCTGTTCGTGCGGAGCTACGTTGCGCCGCGCTTGCAAAAGATCGTCGGGACGCGTGAGAGCGCGATCGGCGGCGACCTCGAAAGTGCCGAAGCGGCGCGCAAGCGGACGCGGGATGTCGAAGCCGAACACGACGCAGCGGTTACGGCAGCACGGACGAAAGCACGTGAGTTGGTGGCAGGCGCTCAAGGCGAAGCCAGCGCCAAGACCAGCGCTCGACTTGATGAGGCCCGCAAGGCCGCGTCCAGCCTGCTGGCAGAAGCAAAGACGCGTATCGATACGGCGCAGTCTGCCGCACTTGGCGAGATCGAAACCGTTGCTGCCGAGGCGTCGCGCGAAATTGTGAGCCGCGTTGCCGGGCTTGATATTGACCAGAAAGCCGCGTTGGCAGAGGTGCAAAAGGCATGATTGTGCAGATGCTTCTTACGGGCAGTGAAGCTGCCGGGCATGCGGGCGAGGCTGTTCCGTTTTATCTGGACACGAGCTTTTGGGTCGGCGTCGGCTTCGTCCTCTTTCTGCTGCTGCTCTTTTACCTGAAGGTCCACAAGGCGGCGGTCAGCGCGCTCGACAAGCGCACAGAGCAGATTTCGGCGCAGCTTGCAGAAGCATCATCGCTGCGTGCCAGTGCCGAATCCATGCTGGCAGACGCTACCAAGCGTACAGAAGCTGCAGCAGGCGATGTCAAAGCGATCTTGGAAAGTGCAGAGGCAGAAGCCGCTGCGCTCGTCGCCAAGGCCGAGGCCGACGGTAAGGCGATCGTCGAACGCCGTCTGCGCGCCGCTGAAGAGCAGATCACAGCAGCCGAACGCAACGCAGTCGCTGCATTGCGCGCGCGCGCCGCTGATCTTGCGGTTGCGGCTTCAGCAAAGATTATTGCCGGTTCTGCCGACGCGAAAACCCGGTCTCGCCTCACCGATGAAGCCATCGCGGAGCTTGACAGTCGCCTGAACTAGCGCGACCTCCTTATTAAGGAGGAGTAAGATGCAATATCCAACCGGCGACGTTGTTTCGGTCGATGTACCGAAAAGCGTGGTCGAGACGCGCGTCACGGAACAAGCCAAGGGCGAGACCGTCCAGGATTCCTCTTATGGACCTGAAGTCATCCTTGTCGGTCTTGCGATTATCGCTGTGGCGCTCGCGATCTGGCGGTTTTTCAGGTTCAGACGTATCCGCCGGGAGCATGAAGCGGAAGTGTCTTCGGATTAAGCCGTGCTGCTGGGCCGTGCTGAAATAGCGTCATACCAGCGCTGTGTATTGCTGTGCGCTTCGGGCACACGCATTTTGACCCATTTCGCAAAATCGACCGTGACGAAGGCGGTGATGTCGGCGATCGTATAGCGATCCCCCGCGATAAATTCCGTTTCGCCGAGGCGGGTATTCAGAGACTCGTAAAATGCGGATAAAAGTATCGAGCCGCGTTCGGCGAGCGCAGGGATTTGCGGTGTATCGGGGCCGCTCCCGGGGCGGGCGCGCTTGGCGAAATTGGGCGCTGTATTACGGAATATCGATGCAACCGACATGATGCCGTCAAATTCCATTTGTCGCTGCCAGCATTCGATAATGGCGGCCTCCATAGCATCGCGGCCCATCAAATTCGGTTCGGGCTGCGACATTTCGAAATAGCGGCATATTGCAATCGATTCATCGATGATGCTGCCATCATCAAATTGCAGCGTCGGCAATGTGCCGCGTGGATTAATGGCCAGGAACGGCGCCTTGAGGTTTTCACCGGCCCCGATGTCGATTTGCTGGCTTGGAATTTCAATGCCTTTTTCCGCGAGAAAAATGCGGACACGGCGCGGGTTCGGTGCCTGTTTCATGTCATAGAGTTTCATGGCCACATCTCCTGTTGTCAGGAGGACAGGCTAGGCGATCACACGCGTTCGCGCCACCAGGCAAAAATCAGAGTGCCAGCGATAAGCGCCAGTGCAAAGGGTGGCGGGATCATCGCGCGGTTGCGAACGGCAATGATTGCGCCCGATCGATTTTCGACAAGGCCAAGCCAATCCGCGCCTGATTTGATGCCGTCGGGATCGACACGGCGTATAGTCGGGACGCCGTTCTTCAGCCAATAGCTGCCACCGCCGGTTTTCTCCACTATTTCTGATAATGGTGTCTCGCGTGGACGGATTTCGGACAATTCGGCGGTTTCTCCTGCAAGCACAAAGCGCTGGTCCCCGTTGACTTCAACCCGGAACAGGCCATCCTCGCGCGCGATGACGGCTGCGCTTGTGATGTTGTCACCGGCGCGAAGCTCAATGTCGCGTGTGCTCCCATTCGGGTCCGTGAGCACGGCGTGGGTCGACGGAGTGATGCCACGCGCGGTGATACTGATTGCGCGTCCCTTGGAACGGACGTCGAGCTGATTTTCGTCAAGGTCAGGTTCGCGCATGAGCCAGTGCGCTGTGCGGCGGAGCAGTTCGTCGCGCGGGCCAAGGCCGTCAACGCCGCGCGACCACCACCAGACATGGGTTGAAGCAAGCATGCCAACGCGGCCTTTGCCGACACGGTCAAGAATCAACAGGGGCCGCGATGAACCCTGCATCAGAACCTGCCCACTGCGCGCACTGAGATCGGCCTGCATACCCCAGCGCCCCCAGTCGCCGCCTTTCCATATTTGCGGCAGAACAGATGTGACCGGATGACGGCGGCCAGTATCGGTCAATGTCGGGCGGAACGGAGATTCGATGACCGGCCCGTTCACCGTTGCAGGCAGCAGACGCGCAAGCGGGGTGCGGGCAAGGCCACCGCGACTGTCAAATTCATCGCCGGTGACGACCAGCAGACCGCCGCCGGATTTCACGCGGTCGGCGAGGTGCTGAAAATAGATCGGCGACAGCAGCTCCGAGAGTCCAAAGCGATCAAACACGATCAGGTCAAAGGAGGGTAGGTGGTTTTCGAATAATTCTTCGACCGGAAACGGGATGAGCGACATTTGTTCGGGCGGCGTCCTGTCGAAACTGGTCGGCAGGCGCAAGATGGTGAAGTGTACGAGGTCGATATTCGCGTCACTTTTCAATATGTCGCGCCAGACGCGACCGCCGGGATAGGGTACGCCTGAAACGAGCAGCACGCGCAGCCGGTCGGTGACGCCGTTGAGGTGAACGAGCGCACGGTTGTTGACGCGTGTGACTTCGCCATTTGTCAGGGGTTCAACCGAAAGCGCGATCTGCGTGGCGCCGCGACGGGTGACGGGGAATTTCAATGTATAATCTTTGCCGACTGGAATATCGAGCGCGCGCATCGTGCCGACTGTGTCTTCGATTTGCAGTTTTGCCGTGCCCTTGCCGCCCGGGCCGTCATCAATGCGGATGGTGATTTCGGCATCCTGACCAACGACGCTGTAGGCGGGGATGCGGTGAACGATAAGGCGGCGATCACGCAAGTCGGGGTCGCCGGCAATCAGCTGGTGAATCGGCGCTTTTGTGAGGACGTCAGGCGCGTCGGCGGTGATACCGTCGGTAAGCAGAACAATACCACCAATTTGGTGCGTCGGTATGTTTGCGGTGGCGCGGGTGACGGCCTCGGCAAGGCGCGTGGGGTGGCCGGAGACCTGCGCGACTTCGGACACACGCCAAATGACGTCGGGCGTTGCCTTGCGAAGCTTGGCCAGTGCATCGGCGGCGTCTTTTCCACGTTTGTCGAGGCTCATGCTGAGGGTGCGATCGATGAGTGCGATGGCGATGTCGGGGCTTTTTGCACGCACGTCTTCATGGAGTGTCGGACGCGCGATGATGAGGAGAATGGCGGCAATGGCAATCGCGCGCGGCCAGAGAATACGGCGCGCACGCACGAAACTGAGCGCCAACCCGGCACCAAACAACAGGCCCAACGCCGCGAACAGCCAGAGCGGCAATAGCGGATCGAACTGGAACATCATTTCGGCTTTCCGAGCCGTTCAAGCAGTGTACCGGTGTGGACCTGATCGGCCTTGTACGTGCCGGTAAGCGCATACATGACAAGATTGACGCCAAAGCGCAGCGCACGTTCGCGCCGTGACGGCGCGGTCACAATATCGCCCGACCATAATCCCGCCCAACCGCCGCCGCCGATAATAACGCCCGAGACATGGCCTGCGGAGCCTTCTGTACCGCTTTCGGCCCAAAGCGCGCCGCCTGCAAAACTGTCGAGAAAATAAAAGCTTTTTGAAAGCACGTGATCCGGCCCGACTTCTGCGAGCGGCGGCAGGCCGAGCGGTTCAAGCAAAGCACGCGCACCGCTGTCCGCGCCGAGTGGTTTGCCGAAATCGAACAGGATAAGGCCGCCACGTGCGAGATAGTCGCGAATGCGGCTCGCCGTTGCAGGCGACATGTGACGCACGGCGTTTGCCGGCCAATAGAGGACGGGATACCGGCCAAGATTATCGCTAGCGGGGTCCACCGCCACGGGTTCGGCGGGGGCAACCGAAGTGCGGGCCTTTAATGTCCGACCGAGCACGTCAAGCCCGCGCGCCGACATGGCGTCGAGCGCGGCATTGCCGCTGCGTATATACGCCAGTTGAAGATCGTCGGCTGCGTGCGCTGGATCGGGTGCAAGCGTCACGAGAATCATGGTTATGGCGAGGGGTGCGAGCGCACCGCGCATACGCAGCGCGACAAGA
>JBFKAE010000161.1:0-6529 GCA_041621755.1 Sphingomonadaceae bacterium
AGTTGAAACTTAAATTCGAGCCTTATATTCGTCAGCCATATGTTGGCTGCTTATATGTGAACTTGACAAACCGCTCACAGGGCTAAGCAGGCGTCGCTTAGCTTTCAAATTCCAGATGAAGAGCCCCCGGCCCCCAGACTGAGCCCACAGCTTCAGGTGTGAATGTAGCGGTAATACGCGGATTTTTGAGACGCTTCATCAGCACCTCAAGCGCAACTTCCATGTCACTTCTTGCCATAGCATGGCCCAGGCATTTATGCGCGCCATATCCAAATGGGATGCGCCGACCAACGTTCCTATAGATATCGAACTTGTCCGGATTTTCGAACCTGTTGGGATCCCGGCTTGATCCAATCATGTTGAAACGGACAACCGTTCCTTCAGGAAGCTCGACACCATCGATCACGTAGTCGGGCTCGTTCACGACCCGAGCTATGGATAACACGACCGGATAATAGCGCATACCCTCCTCAACCGCCGCCGGAATCAGCGAAACGTCTTGCGCGACTTCATCCCAGACATTGTTTTCGATGAGAGCGCGAACCACAGACGCAATCTGGTTGCGCGTGGTGTAATGGGCTGCCTGCAATAAGGTTACCAAACTCCAGACGATTTCGTCGCGAGTGAGCGTTTCCACCTCGATATGCTCAGCCAGCTCCGCAATGAAGCCCTTACGTTGCGGCGCGGGCTGATCAACCAGACTGGCCGTGTATTCGGACAGCACTTTGAGTGAATTTTCGATAGCCTCGACGTAGGGAGTAAGCGGCACCGCGTTCAGGAATGGCAAGTCCCGCGCAACAGAATCGAAGATGGGAATATCTTCCACATCGATCTCGAAGGCACGACATAGTATTTCGATTGGGTAAGGATGCGTAAATTCCGAAATCAGCTCGCACTTCCCCTTCTTGATAAAGCCATCAGTGAGACGGTTCGCAACCTGAAAGTAAAGCTCGCGCTGCGCTTTGACGCTTTGCGGCGTCAGACGTGTGTTTAGAACACGGCGATGCAGTAAATGCTGTTTACCTTGCTGCGCGGTCAGCTTTCCTTCTTCCATAAATTTGAGCAAAAGCGGCCCTGCCCCACGCTCGCGGTAGTGCTTCGCGTGCGGAGTGACGATTTTCTTGTCTGTCAGCAATTCGCGACCCAGATCGTAATCGACCACTTCAACACCGTACACGCTTCTTAACAGCCGGCCGCCTCGCGGGTCCTGCGCTCTCGCCCGGGCTATCGTGCCAAATGGATCGGCTATGTATTCTTCACTTTGAACATCAAGAAAAGCAAGCTCCAGCTTATCGAGTTCAACCGCTTCATTTGCCCGCATGATCCAATCCTATCTCCTGCAGTTCAAAAAGCGAGGCTTCGCGCTTCTCGCCTCGCCTCGCCTAACACAACATTAAAATTATGACACAGACTTTGTCAACTCGTTGTTGACAAAGTCTGTGTGCGGGTCCCGAACCATTGCGGCATCAGTTACAATGACGATAAGGCCTCGTAAGTTGCATCGATAATCCGTCGCGACCGGATGCCAGTCGAGAGGGACCGATGAGGGCTGTTCATGACGTAGGCAATGACGAGGTTGCGATCAGGGTCCGCCATCACTGCCGAACCGCCGAACCCATGTGAACCGAATGCCTTCGAATTGGGACCAAAATACGCCCAGGGCGGCGAGTTCACGATGCAGCCCATGCCCTGCCTGATCGTCCGATTGCCAACCATTTCGTGCAACTCATGCTGCACCGACATCATCCGATTGCGCGCGGGCATAGAAAGAATGGTGTGCTTACCGACCCCAAGGACGGCCGACCACAAACGCGCCATCCCGCGAGCATTGGCATGCCCATTCGAACTTGGCACCTCAGCACGACGCCACTGTGACGTACTGGCTTGTACACCGGGCGGAAACTGCTGTCGCAGCCGCGCGGCAAAAGGACTGGCAGGTGCCTTGGGATCGTAGACCGTTCCCTCGATAATATCCAGAAACTCGGCGCATCGCGCCTCTTCATCAGGTGTCAGTCCAAAATAGAAATCAGCACCGATTGGACCAGTAACATGCTCTCTGGCATATTGTCCGATGGTCATCCCCGTTACACGACGAACAATCTCACCGATCAAAAAGCCTTGTGTGATTGTATGATAGCCAGCTTCCTCGCCCGGCACCCAGAGCGGCTCTTGCGCGGCAAGCGCTGTGGTCATGGCTTCCCAGTCATAAATTGCACCGGGCCATAGCGGGTCTGTCAGGACAGGCAGTCCCGCGCGGTGGTCCAGAATATAACGCACCGGCATATCCGCCTTACCGCCTGCAGCAAATTCCGGCCAATAGCGTGCAACTGGCGCATCCAAGTCAATTACCCCTTCGTCGGCCAGCTTGTTAGCAACAATACCGCACAACCCCTTGCTGTTCGAACGGATTGCAACAAGCGTATCCTCTTCCCATTCGCGCGTCCGCTCGCGATCCTTGAAGCCGCCCCAAAGATCAACGACAGGCTCCCCATCGATCATAACACATGCAGCCGAACCCACTTCCTCGACGTCCCCGTCTATCGCCAGATAATTCTGCTGAAAGTCAGCAAGCACCCCACTGAAACGATCATCGCACTGGCCATGAATGGGAAAATTCAGACTCTCTCCATTCCGTTCAAAAACGACAGGTTGATATTGGGACATAGGATATCTCTCAAAATAGACCGCCAGACGGCGCGAACAACACTGAGACTGTAAATCAGTCGAAAAAGGCGTATATTCGGGCTTCCACACTCTCGCGCGGTGGCCCATCTGTGGCAGATGAATTCTTTATCGCAGTATGCAGAACATGCATGGAATCATTAGACAGATCGATGCCATTCCAGACCAGAAGTTCATCGCGCTTCAGCTTCGGAAAATAATACCAACGATGATCCCTGTTAGGTCTGCAAAGGCCAAATTGATTGTAGCCATCGTCCTGATCGCTCTGATTGCTCTGACCCGGCGCAATCTTCTGCTGGTATCGTACGAAGTCCGACTCCACAACATCACTGCTGCGCACCGTTCTGCCATCCGTAAGCGCCAGAGTGGAATCTTGCTCCGGACCAGAAAGCGCACGCCATGTCTGATAGACACAAACCCGGCTATATTTTGAAAATTCGGGAGCATTAAGATCCACGCCACGATCCAGCATTCGCGAAGCCAAACTATCAGGCACGAAATCGAGATGGGCATAATAGCCGGGCTGGATCGAGGCCGTATCGCCGCTGAACCTCGTTACAGGCATTTCTGGCGAGATTGCTAAAGCCGCGCCTGTCATATCTGCGATAAGTCGTTCCATTTCCCGCGGGTAAACCCGTTGGACTTCATGTGGGTCGCGAAAGTTTTTCACGCGCGTTTCATGCGAATGAACAACAAACCCCTGCTTTTCAAGCGACAGGTCACCAACGATAGGCCAAGCGTTCTCAACCGTCACATCGACCGCCTCACGGACTATGTTGGTCTTCGTAAAATCAATAACGTCGGTCCAAGGGCGCTCGTCCATTTCGGCAAGGTAATTCACAGTTGCCAGAATTGGTGGCGCCTCTGACCTGTCCCGCCCTAACAAGCCCCGCTTTATAGCACCTTCGGCCATTCCATTCCTCCCAGTCAGTTCGCCGACTATGATTGACCTCCACCACGTTTGTCAACATATTGTTGATATATGTGGTGGAGGTCATTAAGGGTCGCAGCAAGTCGGGTCTAAATGACGCTGTGAGGATAATGATATGAAATGCTTGGTTGTTGGCGCCGAAGGCTTCGTTGGTGCGGAGCTGTGTGCCGAGCTACTCAGGCGAGGCCATGAGGTTGTCGCACTTGAACTGCGGCAAAACGTACAACGCCTTATGCCAATATTGGATCGAATCGAACTGCGGTTTGGGGATTGCTCCGACACGGCCTTGATGCGTGCATTGGCAACGGATTTCGCAATTGAAGCAATTTACTATGGGCCATTTTATCGCCCCTCACTCAAACCCGACCGGCAGAAAGCCGAGCTTCGTGTGATGGGCGAAGGCGCGCTAAACTGCTTCAATCTAGTCCGAGAAACGAATGTAAGGCGGGTGGTCTTCCCCAGCTCCACCGCAGTTCATGGTACCCAAGCGAACCGAACTCCTCTGAACGAGAGCTCGCCGGTAACCCCTTTCATGACATATGGTGCTATCAAATTGCTTTGCGAATATTTTGCACGCGACGTGAATAAAGCGGTTGGACACAACGCAGCAATTTCAATGCGCCTCCCTTCAATTTACGGTCCCGGCGCCACCGTCGCGAGCCGTGGTGTAAACATCTTCCCCGTAACCGCCGCTCGTGGAGAGAAGGGTAAGGTCGATTACACAGCAGATACACACGTTTGCATAGCGCACGTAGTCGACACGGCAAAGGCACTGGCGACTGCAATTGAAATCGATGTTTGCCCTCACGATCTCTATGAACTTGGTGGTCTTGACGTCAGCTTCGGAGATATCGCCGAAGCCGTAAAATATCGCATCCCTGACGCGGATCTGCATTTTGGCAAGCAGACGAAAAACCCCCTACCATATGCGATCGACAATATGCGGGCGCAGACAGAACTCGGCATAAAGCACATGGATGCTCAAGCTGGCATGGACACAATCATTTCTTATGAACGCAGCGTGGAAGAGAGCGGCAGATAAAAAATGCGCCATTTTCCAGGCCAGTCGGCTCACTCTATATCTGGCAAATCCACGCCCATATCGGCAACAGCAAGCAAGTTACTGGCACCACCATCCAGTGGAACAATCACGCCATTTATATATTCTCCCAGCTCTGAAAGCAGAAAAATTATCGCTCGGGCGACGTCTTCAGGGTAACATGCCCGACGCAAAGGATTGTTCGCCACCATTTGCTGTAACTGCTTCTCGGGCAATACATTCATGAGCCGCGGCGTTGCCACCACCCCTGGCGCGATTGCATTGATTCTGACGTTCTGCGGACCAAATTCCGTCGCGGCATAGCGCACCAGATGGTGCATCGCTGCCTTGGCCATTCCATAAACAGGCACTTCACCAAACACCATTGATCCTGCTTGAGAACCGATAAGAATGATCGCGCCTCCGCCATTGCGAGCCAGAATTGGTCCGCCAATTTGCACGGCAAGGAATGCATGCCGCAGTGTCACATCAAACTGTAGGTCATATTGCGTGTCGTCATGGTCTTCGAGCGATCGCACCAATCCCATCCCGACGATATCGACAATCCCGCGCAACCGATCACCGAACAGCTCTTCGGCCTTGACAAAAATCGCATTGACCACTTCGCGTTTCGTAATGTCGCCGGCAAAGGCGTGCCCCCCCACCTCCTGAGCCACAGCATCAGCTTCGGCTGGGTCGATGTCGACACAAAGCACCTCTCCGCCCATTTGCGTGATCGCAATCGCGATTGCAGTGCCAATACCGCCGCCGCCTGCGCCGAGGACTACGAAAGACTGCCCATCAAGGCGCGTTGATAATTTAAGCTTTTGAGCCATCAATCCTGCCCTTTTCCAGTTTCGCCAAGGCAGCAATGCCCACTTGCATCGTTGCAAATCCTATCGGACTGATGAGGGTGAACACCTCAGCAATCTCATCGGCAGTCGCGCCATGTTTCAGCGCATTCTGAATATGAGAACGTAGGCCGGATTCGTAGATATGCGTTGTCTGAGAATCAATCGCAATATATATCAACTCTTTGTATTTAGGTGGAATAGACGCTTTTATCCAAGGTACAGTTGAATATTCGACATAGGCATCAAGCAGGTCCGGCTGCAGCAAAACCATCGTCTCGAGAAAATCACTCCACCAGCCGCGGCCTTCAACAAATCGCTCTTTTATCTCAGCGCTATTTGAATCAAGCACCCTATCTGGACCGATCCCTGCCGCATCAAGTTCTTCAAGCAGGATCGGCAATCCCGACGAGCAGCTATGTATCCCCAAAACACTCGCGAGTTCGAGCGTTTCTATAATTTCCTCGATTGTCGTTCCCATCAAGAGCGCCTGCTCCATATGATGAGTCATGGCCTTTATGTTCATGGTTGCGATAGATGCATTGACTGCAATTAAAATCAGATGCTTGTACTTACGCGGAATAGCGTCGCCTTGCATCCCGACAGCATTGAAGCGTCGATACGCCTTCAAAATTTCATTATCATAGACCCCGACCACATCATCCGTGGCCGCGAACCTGCCCGCAACGACTTCTATTTCATCGCTCATGGCCGGACCCTCCCAATCTGATTCAACTGCTTGCCTGTACAAGCTAGCCAGACATTGAAGTGAGTCAACATTTAGTTGACTAGATCTACGGCCAGAGCAGAGTGTGGGAGTTAAGTAAATTTTTAAAACCGATAAGCGTCAGTCTCGCTCGATCAGAGCACCTTGCAATATCATTTCAGCAAATTGCCTGCCAATTTCGGCCGCACTCAAGCTTCCGCTTGGTGTAAACCACCGATACGACCAGTTCACCATGCCAAGAATCCCGAATGCCATAAGTCGGGGGGAAATATTTGGACGCACCTCACCTTCAACGACAC
>JBFKAE010000162.1:0-6490 GCA_041621755.1 Sphingomonadaceae bacterium
CGTGAAGCGCCGGACCGGCGATATGCTTTTGCTTACTTCGTGATGTCCGCCACGACGCCCGAACCAACCGTACGGCCGCCTTCGCGAATAGCAAAGCGCAGACCCTGGTCCATAGCGATCGGTGCAATCAGCTTGACGCCGAGTTCGACGTTGTCGCCGGGCATAACCATTTCCGTACCTTCCGGCAGAATAACTTCGCCCGTCACGTCGGTCGTGCGGAAGTAGAACTGCGGACGGTAGTTGGCAAAGAATGGCGTATGACGGCCACCTTCATCCTTCGACAGCACGTAAACGCTGGCTTTGAATTCGGTGTGCGGCGTGATCGAGCCGGGCTTGCAAAGCACCTGGCCACGCTCAACATCTTCACGCTTCGTGCCGCGCAGCAGCGCACCGACATTGTCGCCAGCTTCACCGCGATCAAGCAGCTTGCGGAACATTTCAACACCGGTCACCGTCGTCTTCGTCGTATCCTTGATGCCGACGATTTCGATTTCGTCGCCAACATTGACCACACCGGTTTCGATACGACCGGTCACAACCGTACCGCGACCCGAGATCGAGAACACGTCTTCGATCGGCATCAGGAACGGCTGGTCAATCGGACGATCGGGCTGCGGGATGAATTCGTCAACGGCCTTCATCAGTTCAAGAATGGAATTCTTGCCGATTGCATCGTCACGACCTTCGAGTGCAGCAAGCGCCGAACCCTTGACGATGGGGATATCGTCGCCCGGGAAGTCATAGCTGGAGAGAAGTTCGCGGATTTCCATCTCGACGAGCTCAAGCAGCTCTTCATCGTCAACCTGGTCGACTTTGTTCATGTAAACGACAAGCGCCGGCACACCGACCTGACGAGCGAGCAGGATGTGCTCGCGGGTCTGCGGCATGGGGCCGTCTGCGGCGTTCACGACGAGGATGCCGCCGTCCATCTGCGCCGCGCCGGTGATCATGTTCTTCACATAGTCGGCGTGACCTGGGCAATCGACGTGCGCATAGTGGCGCGCTTCGGTTTCATACTCAACGTGCGCTGTCGAGATGGTGATACCGCGCTCGCGCTCTTCAGGCGCTTTGTCAATGTTGGCGTAATCAGTGAACGTTGCGCCACCGGATTCCGCAAGAACCTTGGTGATCGCCGCCGTCAGCGTCGTCTTGCCATGATCGACGTGACCAATGGTGCCGATGTTGCAATGCGGCTTGTTGCGCTCAAACTTAGCTTTCGACATTTCTATTACCTCTTATCTTCTGTCCCAGGCCTTAAACGCGGCCAACCAAAACTAGGCGAGCTTCGCCTTAACTTCCTCGGCGACGTTCGCCGGGACTTCCTCATAATGACTGAACTGCATCGTGTACTGCGCCCGGCCTTGCGACATCGAACGAAGTTGGTTCACGTAACCGAACATGTTTGCGAGCGGCACGTGCGCCTCGACGACCTGTGCGTTCCCGCGGCTGTCCGTACCCTGAATCTGGCCACGACGGCTATTCAAATCGCCAATCACGTCGCCCATGAAATCTTCAGGTGTCACCACCTCGACCTTCATAACCGGCTCAAGCAGCTTGATCCCGGCCTTCTGCGCCGCTTCACGCATTGCTGCGCGACCTGCGATTTCGAACGCCAGCGCCGACGAATCAACGTCATGATACTTACCGTCGAGCAGGCGAATCGAGAAGTCGATGATCGGGAAGCCGATCATTGACCCGGTCTCTGCCGTTTCGCGCATGCCCTTTTCGACCGACGGGATATATTCGCGCGGAATGTTACCGCCCTTGATCTGGTCGTCGAACAATATGCCCGAACCGCGCTCGCCGGGCTCAAGTGCAATCTTCACTTCGGCGAACTGACCCGAACCACCCGACTGCTTCTTGTGGGTGTAGACGAGTTCAACCGGCCGCGCGAGGCTTTCGCGATAGGCCACCTGCGGCGCACCCACGTTCGCTTCGACCTTGAATTCGCGCTTCATGCGGTCAACGAGGATTTCGAGGTGAAGTTCACCCATGCCCTTGATGATCGTCTGACCCGATTCATAGTCGCTCGACACGCGGAAGCTTGGATCTTCCTGCGCAAGGCGATTGAGCGCGATGCCCATCTTTTCCTGATCAGCCTTGGTCTTCGGTTCCACAGCAACCTCGATAACCGGGTCCGGGAATTCCATGCGCTCAAGGATAATCGGCGCGCTCGGTGCGCACAATGTTTCACCCGTGGTGACGTCTTTCAGGCCGACAAGCGCGACGATATCGCCAGCGAATGCCTCTTTGATGTCTTCCCGGTCGTTGGCATGCATAAGCAACATGCGGCCGATTTTTTCTTTCTTGTCCTTGATCGGGTTCAACACCATCGACGACGCTTCAAGCTTGCCTGAATAGATACGGGCAAAGGTCAGCGTACCGACGAACGGATCGGTCATGATCTTGAACGCCAGCGCCGAGAAAGGTGCTTCGTCGCTGGATGGACGGCTGTCTTCGATGTCCGTGTCCGGCTTGATGCCCTTGATGGCAGGCACGTCAAGCGGCGACGGCAGATAATCGACAACGGCGTCAAGCAATGGCTGCACACCCTTGTTCTTGAACGCGCTGCCACACAGCACAGGCACGAATGCAAAGCCGAGCGTTCCCTTGCGGATCAGCTTCTTGAGCGTAGCTTCATCAGGCTCGTTGCCTTCAAGATAGGCTTCCATCACCGCATCGTCCTGCTCGACGACGATTTCGATCAGCTCCATGCGCGCAGCTTCGGCCGCGTCTTTCATGTTTTCGGGAATGTCGCGGATTTCAAATTCAGCGCCAAGCGTTTCCTCGAGCCAGACAATCGCCTTGTTCTTCACAAGGTCGACGATACCGACAAAATCGCTCTCAAGTCCGATCGGCAGCGACAGCACGGCAGGACGCGCGCCTAGGCGGTCCTTGATCATCTGCACGCAGCGGTCAAAGTTCGCGCCGGTGCGATCGAGCTTGTTGACGAAGCACATGCGCGGCACTTTGTAGCGGTCAGCCTGACGCCACACGGTTTCGGACTGCGGCTCAACACCTGCAACGCCATCGAACACTGCAACCGCGCCATCGAGCACGCGCAGCGCGCGCTCGACTTCAATCGTGAAGTCAACGTGACCCGGCGTATCGATGATATTGATGCGGTGATCGTGCCAGAACGTCGTCGTCGCAGCGGACGTGATCGTTATGCCACGCTCCTGCTCCTGCTCCATCCAGTCCATCGTCGCGGCGCCGTCATGGACTTCGCCGATCTTGTAGGACTTGCCGGTGTAATAAAGAATACGCTCGGTCGTCGTCGTCTTACCGGCATCAATGTGTGCCATGATGCCGATATTGCGATATTTGTCGAGCGGATGGCTGCGGGCCATGACGATAATTCCTTGCGTTCTTTACCAGCGATAATGCGAGAAGGCACGATTGGCTTCCGCCATTTTGTGCGAATCTTCACGCTTCTTTACCGCCGTACCGCGGTTTTGCGATGCATCCATAAGCTCGCCCGAAAGCCGCGCGGCCATCGTGTGCTCGCTGCGATTGCGCGCAGCAGAAATCAACCAGCGAATGGCGAGCGCCTGTGCGCGCTCGGGCCGGACTTCAACCGGCACCTGATAGGTCGCGCCACCAACACGGCGGCTGCGGACCTCAATGCCCGGACGGACATTACTGAGCGCTTCGTGAAAAACGCCAAGCGGATCGGTTTTCATCTTGCCTTCGATCGAATCGAGCGCACCGTAAACGATGCGTTCTGCAACCGACTTTTTGCCCTCGTACATGACGAGGTTCATGAATTTTGTAAGCACGATATCCCCGAACCGTGGATCGGGTAGAATTTCGCGTTTCTCTGGGCGGCGACGACGAGCCATTCTTCTCTTCCCTTACTTCGGACGCTTGGCGCCGTATTTCGAACGGCTCTGTTTGCGATCCTTGACGCCCTGCGTGTCGAGCACGCCGCGCAGCACATGATAACGAACGCCGGGAAGATCCTTCACACGACCGCCGCGGATCAGCACAACGCTGTGCTCCTGCAGGTTGTGACCTTCACCGGGGATATAACCGATAACTTCAAACCCGTTGGTCAGACGAATCTTAGCGACCTTACGAAGCGCCGAGTTCGGCTTTTTCGGAGTCGTCGTATAGACACGCGTGCAGACACCCCGCTTCTGCGGGTTGGCTTCGAGCGCAGGCACCTTGTTACGGGCCTTCTGCGGCGTACGTCCTTTGCGGACCAGCTGGTTGATCGTCGGCATTAAAAGCTTCAACCCTTTAAAATCGTTCGTTTCTCAATATCAAAACTGACAAGACCCAGCACATGCAAAGCGTCCGCGCCAATGTGCGGACAAATACAAAAGCCCCGGCAGGAACTCTTTCGGTCCCCACCCGGACCCGTCAACTTTGCGACCTGCTCGGCCTATCAGCTCTAAAAACCCGTTCCAGGACAGCGTCTAGGTCGAACGCCTACCACCAGCCTGCGAGTACGGGCGCGGTATATAGGCGCGCGCTTTGCGCAGGTCAACGCATTTTATGACGGCTTTCCGCGCGTTTCCCAAGCGATGCCCGGAACCGGCATTATATACACAAGATGCGCCTCTTTTTCAGTATTTCTGACCTCCGCGACACAAGCAGCAAACAAAAACATTCATCAATCCGTCTGCCGGGAACACCACCACGATCCGAATCGTCGACATCCAGCACGCCCGTCCAGAACCCGGCGGGGCGGCGCGCCTGCATATCGAAGATCAACACACACCGATGGCGACGAAGGCGGCCACCGCCTCACCAAAAAGGCCCATCATCCCGAGCGCAGTCGAGGGACGCACGATGGTTCCGCGGTCCTGCGGTCCCTCGACGTCGCTCGGAATGACAGACATGTGAGAATCGGAAGCATCCTCCCGGCATCATCCCCACCTGCGCGAGGATGATGGCGCAGGAGTCTCCGCTATGCGGCCGCGCCGTGGCAGTGCTTGTACTTACGGCCTGATCCACACGGGCATTGTTCATTGCGACCCACGCGACCGGTCCCTTCGGGCAGCGGTGGCAGGGCGCCCTGACGCGGTCCCGGCGTTTCGGCATAGGGAAAGCTGTCATCCTCGCCGGTAAACGGGTCGATATGCGTCGTGATGAATTCGGACGGGGCTTTCGGCTGTTCTGGCGGCGTCATCTCGAACTGAGCATGGGCGAGCATCTTGGTGACTTCGACACGGATGTCCGAGAGCATTTTCTCGAACAGCGCAAAGGCTTCCTGCTTATATTCGTTGATCGGTTGTTTTTGTGCATAGGCGCGCAAGTGAATGACGGCGCGCAGCGCGTCGAGCGTCGAAAGATGCTCTTTCCAGTGATGATCAATCGCCTGCAGCAGGAAATTCTTTTCGATCTGTGTCCAGGTCTCGGCCGGGATCGATGCGGTCTTCGCTTCGACGGCGGCAGACGCAGCCTCATAAATGCGCTCGACAAATATCTCCTGATCGATCGCGGTTTCGCTCATCCACGCGTCGACCGGCAGGTCAAGGCCAAGCGTCGCCACGATATCGGTCTTGAGGCCGTCGACATTCCATTGTTCAGGATAGCTGCCCGGCGGGCAATTGTCGTTGACCAGATCCTCAACCGTGTCGCGGCGCATATCGACAATGACATCGGTCAGCGTTTCTGAATCCATGACGTCGGCGCGTTGCTCATAGATGACCTTGCGCTGATCGTTCATGACGTCGTCATATTGCAGCAACTGCTTGCGAATGTCGTAGTTGCGGGCTTCGACCTTTTTCTGCGCGGTTTCGATGGCCTTTGATATCCACGGATGGACAATCGCCTCGCCATCCTCAAGCCCGGACTGCATCATGCGGTTGAGCATCGACTGCTGGCCGAAAATGCGCAGCAGGTCGTCGTCAAGGCTAAGGTAAAAGCGCGACAGGCCGGGATCGCCCTGACGCCCCGAACGCCCGCGTAGCTGGTTATCGATACGGCGGCTCTCGTGACGCTCCGTGGCAAGAACGAACAAACCGCCAGCCTTGCGCACGGCCTCGCGTTCACTTTGAACTTCCGCTTCGATACGTTCGATCTCGCGCTGCTTTTCGGGGCCGTCGGGCATCTCCGACAGTTCATCCTCGACCCGGAACTCGACATTGCCACCAAGCTGGATATCGGTACCGCGCCCGGCCATGTTCGTCGCGATGGTGACCGCGCCCAGACGGCCTGCCTGTGCAACAATATGCGCCTCGCTTTCGTGGAAGCGGGCGTTCAATACATTATGCTCGACGCCTTCCTTTTTCAGATGGTCGGCGAGCATTTCGGATTTTTCGATCGAGACCGTGCCGACGAGAACCGGTTGACCTTTGAGGCTCGCTTCGCGGATGGCCTTGACGATGGCGCCGAACTTGTCCTCGGCATTTTTATAAAACTCATCGTCGACGTCGACGCGTTGCACGGGAACATTGGTTGGAATCTCGACCGTGTTCAACTTGTAGATATCGTAAAATTCTGCCGCTTCGGTCGCCGCCGTACCGGTCATGCCGCCGAG
>JBFKAE010000163.1:0-6457 GCA_041621755.1 Sphingomonadaceae bacterium
GACGTGACGAGCGTATCCAGAACATCTGGACATTCGACTCAGCGACGCCGCATTGCGTCAAAAATGGAGGGCTTCGTTGCCCAAAAATAAAATAATTACTTTTAAAGCAATACATTAACGAAAATAAAAATTTCGTTGCAGTGCAGCATTGCGAAATACCGCCTGCCTGTCAATCAGAAAGCCAGAAAAAGCAGCTTGCTTGCAGCACACGCGCATGCCAGCGCGACGCCGTTCGTTGCTGCAAAAGCGACATACAAGATCGAACATGGGGATTCTGCTGCCGCAACCGAGACAGAGTAACGTCGATTATCATGGAATATTTGACAGCCCGAAGCTGAAGATCAGCAACGCCATATGAGGCAAACAACATTTAGACTGCGACTTTGATTTCCTCAAAATCGAACACGGCCTAACGCGGCAAAAACGCCCAATGCTGTCCGCTTGCCAGCAAGCTTAAATCAGTCTCGAATTCTTTGCGAACATTCGCCAGATCATCGGTCCGCGCTCCTGTTGCAAGGATGCGCAGCATTTTTCCCGAAAAATGGCCTAACAATATGATGCTCTCATTCCCGCGGGCCTGCGGCATGCATATGTCCAGCCAAACGCCCCAATTTCGACAATGCTCCTCGACCGCATCCCGTACCAATTGATACATTGCCGGGTCACGCAGCGCCTCCAGCTTGATCGGATAATTGGCAAGTGTCAGCGCCCCATATTCGGTCGCCTGACGCAGAAAAATCGCCGTGACGATATCTACCAACCGGTCACCATCGACCGTGTCTTTGTTAACGCTGTCACGAACGCGCCGGAATTGATCCAATGAATCTTTCAGCAGACGCTTTTTCGCAGCAGTCAACAGCTCCTCAATTGACAAAAAATGATATGTTGGTGCCGCCGGGCTCAAGCCGGCCGACAGCGCGACATTGCGATATGTCAGGGCCGCATCACCATCGGTGATCAGAATATTTGTGGCAGCGGCGAGAATGCGTTCCCGCGTGTCTTCTGCCTTTTTGCCCAGTTTTTCGGTTTCTGCAGATACCTCCGCAGGAGGCGTCAACTTATCGGGTAACCACGCCAGAACAGGATCGTCTCCATCCTCGAACGCCGCACGAATTTGTGCCTCGGAAAGCCGAAGTGGCACGATCGTGAAAAGCAACCCTGCGACGATATCGATTGCAGGCATGATGATACGATCTGGGTCGGGAACCCCCAACGCCGTCGCGATGCGCAGCCATGCATCCTTAAGGTTCTCAAACCACGCTTGACACAGCGTCTGCGCTATGGAGCACCGTGCCGCGTTCAGAATAATCTCGCACCATGCGCGCGCACTCATATTGTCTTGTCCGGCAGCATTGATCATCAGCTGCAAAACAACATCGCGAAATGAAGACTTGGGGTTACGCTCACACCGTTCCGCAAGTTGGCGATATTTGTCGATCTGGCTGTTCAATAACATGCGCGTCGCATCAACGACGATGTCACGCTTGGCCTGATAATAATAAGTGGTTGCCGCCAGCGAAACCTTCGCCTGTTGCGCGACTCGCCTGTGGGTCAGCCCGGCGACACCATGCTCTGCAATAACGACGATCGCCGCCTCTGCGATACGCTGCTGTCTCTTTGTAGAACGGGCTTGTTTCGTATCCCGCCCCCCATTGGCAAGGGGCAGAAGCGCGTCATCACTGTCGGGGGGGTCGATACTGGTGGTCATATGTCGGCTTCAACCTAGCGGGCAAGCCGGGCGTAGGGAAGACCTCGCCGACGCCGCCGAGCGCCACGTACACTGAAACACCTGCCAGATTTATACCTAAGTTACTGAAACAACAAATGTTCAAAAAACAGTAAAAATAAAATAAACCGCAGCCCCTAAAGACAACACTTCATGCTCTAAGGCCGTATTGCCAAAAGGGCACACTTTACAAAATATCGGCAAAGCTTAGCTGACCGTGCCAAAGTGCGCGGGACAATAATTGCTGGCGCGTCGACACATTAAAACGACGCTTTGCGTTTTCAATATGTTCGTTTGCGGTTCGGCGGCTGATGCCGAGGATCTGGCCGATTGCAGCATCGCTTTTGCCACGCGCAAAAAGCACCATGCAATCAACCTGTCGCGGGGTGAGGCGAATATTTTCAAGACGCGGTGCCAGCATACGCTCATTAAGACGGCAGACGGCTTCATGCGCGAACCATCCAATCGCTTGCGCTGCAACAGCGCTGACGGCTTCGACCTCCTGCTCGTTCGCGACAGAAAACGAACATAGTGAAACAATGTTTCCACATCGTGGGATCGGCACTGTAAACCCGTTCTTCAGACCAAAATTGCCCGCTTTTTCCATCATGGATTGCTGGCGATCATTGATGCGAATGATGTCGGAGAGGTGCGTCCACTCGAATCCGGCATTCGCGTGTTCGCAAGCAACAAAAATCGGATCATCCATCCAGTATGCCCGCGACTTGACGACATTGACCCATTCCTCCGGATATGTCGTCAACTGGACAAAGTCGGCCGGCGACGCGTTGACCCGTGGTGCATAGATCAGCGCAAAATTGTCGAATCCCACGTCTTTGGAGACATCACTCATGGACGCCGCCAACATTTCATATGATTTGGCCGTTTTGGCGTCCTTTACAAACGCCTGAACCTTGGAGAATGACATTTCTTTCGTCCCTGCCGGTGACGACCCCGAAATACACGAATCCCATAATTTGCACATGGCAGATTTACAGGTAGCGCGGTATCAAACGCTATATATTCCTTTTGGTTCCAATTCGTTTATTTTGTGTTTCCACGAAGGGTTACGAAAAAAGTCTGCAAGAGTTTTCGGGCCGCCAGTTCGGATATGCCACCGTAAATTTCGGGATGATGATGGCAGGTCGAAGCGCTGAACACACGTGCGCCATGTTCAACGCCACCGCTTTTGGGATCGGACGCGCCAAAATATAATCGCCGAACCCGCGCCGCACTGATCGCGCCTGCGCACATCGCACAGGGTTCAAGCGTTACATAGAGGTCGCAGTCGATCAGCCGTTCACTGCCAATTGATTCGCATGCTTCACGAATGGCCAGCATTTCGGCGTGCGCGGTCGGGTCTGCAGCGCTACGCGTTCTGTTTCCGGCCGCGGCAATGATGACGCCGTGTGCATCGACAATCACCGCGCCAACGGGGACTTCGCCGCGCTCGGCTGCCTTCGCCGCTTCTGCAAGTGCTGCATCCATGAATGCGTTGGCCGGTTTTGCTGGCGTACCCATGCATGCACGCTTGCCACCGCAAAGACCGGCTCTGCAAGGCAAAATACAAACAGCCGCTTGCACCAATGCGCGAACTTCGCCAATCCGGTCTGCACTTTGCGTCAAACATGAAAGAACAGAAAATGACTGCCCCCACTGCCAAGCCCTGGATCACTTCCATCCATGCTTATGTCCCGGGCCGGGCCAAGGCTGCCGGGAATGTGCGCGTCATCAAATTATCGTCGAACGAAAATGCCTTTGGCCCCAGCCCGAAGGCGACCGCAGCGATGGCCGCAACCGCAAACGGCACGCACCGCTATCCAGATGGCAGAAGCCAGCTGCTCCGCGCCGCCATCGCCGCGCATCACGGACTTGATGTCGATCGCGTCGTCTGTGGCACGGGCTCGGATGATATCCTGTATTTACTGGCGCTCGCTTACGCAGGGCCGGGCGATGAAGTGCTCTACAGCCGCCATGGCTTCATGGTCTATCCGCTTGCTGCCGAGCGCGTCGGCGCAACGCCGATCGAAGTTGCAGACAGCGATTATACAGCGGACGTCGATGCGCTGCTTGGCGCAGTGACGGAACGGACAAAGCTGCTCTATCTAGCCAATCCCAACAACCCGACGGGCACCATGATCAACCGTGCAGAGGTTGAGCGCCTGCACGCCGGGTTGCCCCCGCATGTCATTCTCGTACTCGATGCGGCCTATGCCGAATATGTCGACACGGCGGATTACGAGGACGGCATCGCGCTTGCCGCAAAGCACGAAAACGTCATCACCACGCGAACATTTTCGAAAATCTACGGCCTTGCCGCCGCGCGCGTCGGCTGGGCCTATGGACCCAAAGCGATCATCGACACGCTCGATCGTATTCGCGCGCCTTTCAACGTGACATCGGCCGCGCAGGCTGGCGCGGTCGAGGCGCTGGCAGATACGGACTGGATTGAAAACTGCCGCGCGGAAAACACCCGGCTACGCTCACTTTTCATGACCGAAATCGCTGCAATGGGCAATGCAGGCCTGCGCGCCGTTCCATCGGCGGCGAATTTCGTGCTTGTCACCTTCCCGTCCGATGGTCGACATAACGCCGAGGCCGCTTATACCTATCTGGCAACGCGCGGTGTTCTTACGCGCTGGCTTCCCGATCAGGGCCTCGGACACGCTATTCGTGTTTCGATCGGAACAGAAGACGAAACCCGCACGGCGATCGACACGCTGCGCGCCTATATTGAAGAGACGGACTGACATGTTGCCATTTTCCCGTGTTTCGCTGATTGGCCTTGGCCTTATCGGTTCGTCGATCGCCCGTGCGGTCCGCGCCCATATGCCAACCGTACAGCTGACCGGCTATGACAGCGATGCCAATGTCCGTGCCCGCGTTGAAACGCTGGGCCTGCTTGACGATATCGCCGACACACCGTGCGGCGCAGTGACCGACGCCGACCTTGTCATCCTCTGCGTGCCCGTCGGCGCCATGCAATCGCTTGTCCCCGACTTTGCCGATGAACTTGCAGAGGGCGCCGTGGTCAGCGATGTCGGCTCGGTCAAATCGGGTCCTGTTGCAGAGATCGCCGCCCTGCTCCCCGACCATGTTCATTTCGTCCCCGCGCACCCCGTCGCCGGCACGGAAAACTCGGGACCTGACGCCGGTTTTGCGGAACTTTTTCACGGACGCTGGTGCATTTTGACGCCCGATAAAAGCGTCGAGCCAACCGCGACGGAGCGCGTGGCCGAATTCTGGCGCAGGCTTGGCAGCGACGTCGAGGTCATGGACGCTGCGCATCACGACCTTGTGCTTGCCGTGACCAGCCATTTGCCGCACCTTATTGCCTATACGATCGTTGGCACGGCATCCGATCTTGAAGATGTCACGCGCTCTGAAGTCATAAAATACTCGGCAGGCGGCTTTCGCGATTTTACCCGCATAGCGGCATCGAACCCCGACATGTGGCGTGACGTATTCCTTGCCAACAAAGACGCGGTGTTGAGCGTCCTCCAGCGCTTTACCGAGGATTTAACCGCCCTGCAGCGCGCCATTCGCTGGGACGATGGCGACACGCTTTACAATCTGTTCAGCCGCACCCGCGAGATCCGCCGTACGATCATTGATGCAGGGCAGGACACGGGGGCGCCTGACTTCGGGCGGGACCACCCCTAGGCCCCTGCGGCGCACCAAGCGCGATCGCATCCCCGGCAAAACCACTTATCGCCATGCGAACGCTCCGGCGTGATCGATATTCCTTGCCCGCCCGCACACCTTCAAACAATGCGCGGATCGTCTCGGGACAATCGGTGTCGACGGTGCCACTGATCGCAAGTCGCCCATCAGGCAGCGGCGCAATCGTCGCATCAATACCCGCGATCGCACTGCCATCAACAGCGAGCAACCGCGCGCCTTCGACATTGACCGTCCCGCCATCGCGCCAGGCAGACACTGTTGCAAGCGGTGCACGCGCTGTCACAGATATCGGAACCTCAATCATGAAATGTGGCCCGCCGGAGCGATTGATTTCGCCCAGCAACCGCAATTCGGCCTGCGCAGGATAGGCCGGCGACTTGCCCGCAGGCGCATTGCCCGGCGTTTCGCGAAAATGCAGCTCCAGCCCCTTGGCCGCAAACACGCCCGCGACAAGCGGCAAGCGGACATTCGCGGTTTCAAAATGCATCGATAGCCGCTCGATAATCGCATCGGGTCGCCGCACGCTCGCCAGGGCGCTTGCCCCTTCAATCGACAGCAATGCGGTCGGAAGACCGGGCAGTGCGAACAATAATCGGGGATTTTCGGCCGCAATGACAGCGTGCCCTGTACGCCACGGCTGCCGGTTGACCACCACCTGCCCGGTTTCCAGCGACGCTGTGACGCCATCGGCCCGATATCCCCATGAAAGCGCGGGCAGACGCGCTTCGATACGATATGGGAATCCACCGATTTCAGGCGTGGGCGCTTCGGGGACGAGCGTCGCAACCGCTGCCCTGAACGCCTGCGCCTCCCCGTTCCAGTATAGCCAATAGGCGCCAAGCCCAAGGAGAAGCGGCACCAACGCCACCCATATCGGAACGCGCTTCATCAGACGGACTCGTTGATCGCAGCGTGCAACCGGTCTTCAAAATCCTTGCGCGGCAGGCCGGGCGGGATCGGTGCGCCAAAGCGCACGGTAACCGTGCCTGCAGGCTTCAAAAAACCCTTTTTGGGCCAGACCAGACCCGAATTGAGCGCCACCGGCAC
>JBFKAE010000164.1:0-6388 GCA_041621755.1 Sphingomonadaceae bacterium
AACACTCGGACAGTCGCGTCAAATTCTAGACGCATACTCTCACAAGTGCGAAGCTTGCCGCGACCGCCTCATCCCTCATGGGTTGCATCTGCTCCACGACCGCAACGAGCCAAGCTATCAGCCGCAGAAAAGGAACAGCTGCTCAAACAGATATGGGAGACCCTCGATTCCTGATCGTCAAAGATCGCATCGAAGTCACCACCCCAACAGCGCGTGCCGATGAGTAGCGATTTGTCGACCATATCAGCTTCAACAAAGGATTTTATGAACATGGCCAACAAGACATCAAACACTTCGCCACTCACGGATACATTTTCGTCGCTGCCACAAGTCGTTCAGACCTACTGCGACAAGAGCATGGACGAAATCTCCAACCACACCAAAACACAACTGAATACCGCACTTGAGCTCATTGACGAGTCCTGCAAGCTGACGAGATGCAATATCGATAGTGTTTCGGCGACGGCACGGGTCGCGATGGACGGACTCGATGAGCTTTCCAAATCCACCGGCCGAATGTATCGGCTGGCGCTGAATAATTGGCTCGACATGTCGCGCAACCTGGCGGCTACGCCTGAACAGATTGCCCAGCGGATCAATGCCTACAATAGTGGCGCGATGACCGAACAAGCAGCGGTGATCGGCAAAGCATGGCTGAAAACAACCCAAGACATAACGCGACAGGTGATCAAACCTCTGGTCGCGCCTGTTGTTGCGGAAGCTGTCACGAGCAAGAGCGAGGAGGCAGCGCAGCCCAACAGCGGATAATTGAATATGCCCTGAAAAGTGAGTGCGTAACCTTATGACGCCAACGGGCCAAGGAAATTTGCAGGCACAAAGGGCGTCAGCGCAGCAAAGGAGAACCGAGATGAGAGTAAAGGACATCATGCATAGCGGCGTGACTTGGGTAAGACCGGACGAACCGCTCGCCAATGTGGCGAACTTAATGCGCTCACAGGATATCGGGGCCATTCCGGTCGCTGAAAATGATCGGCTTATCGGAATGGTCACCGATCGCGATATTGCTATACGCGCCTTTTCCAACGGCAAAGATCGGCAACTATATACTTGAGTTAGCATCCAATGATTCGTACAATAGAGCCCGACAGGCCGGCGCTGGAAATTGAGATTACGCCCGATATGGTTGACGCGGGCGTTAGTGTGTACAGGAAGATAGTGGGGTTTGACGGCGCTTCTGTTTATGCCGATGCTGATGTTATCACGCTTGTACTTCGGGCTGCTTTATCTCCCAATGACGAGATAACTCCTTAATTATTTTATTTATTTCTATATAAACCCCCAGGCAATCCTCGGTAAAGCCAGAAAGCTCGTTTTGGGTAACAACCTGATGCTCTGGAATATCCAGAGCATAGGTGAACGCTTGTGGTGTTTTGATATGAATCTCGCTGCGCTTTCGACGCAGAATTTCGAGTTGATTGGTATCCCAAGTGTCGTGAAGTAAGCGGTTTCTGCGGTTGCGGAGGTCGCCCTGTATCTGATTGATTATCGTAACAAGGCGCTTCATCATTTTTGGTTTGAGTTCGGCTTCGTGCGCTAGGCACAAAATTGATGTACACTTTGAACGTAGAGGTAGGTTTAAGGCTACAAGGCTGGCAGGACGCGCATTCATCCCATGCTTAACGGAGAGTAGGGTAAATAGCTCGTCTGTGCATTGGTCGAGTTGCGAAAAGGCGGTCACACAATACCCAATCAAACTACGCATAGATCTCTGGTATTCATCAATCCATTCTTGTTGAGTAAGTTCGATATTGCTTGCTTCGACTAGCCTTTGAAATAACTCCTTTTCAGTGTTATCATTTTTTGCCATGACCAAGTCCAATCAAACCACAGATGATGTTTTCACAGAAGCGGAAACCGACGCCCGCCGCGAAGCTACGTTAAAGCGGATGCTGGCGACACCACACAAGCCGCATAAAGAAAAAGGGGGCAAGACGAAGCCTGCCCCCAATCGGCGTTAAGCCGCGCCAAGCCCGGTGATGTTACCACCACGCTTGCCAGTGTTGATTTCAGACACGCGGCCTTGGTTAAGGCCGTAGTCAGCCGCGATGTGATGCTGGTATTCCCCGCCACGGAGGCGGTGCCAGATCGCACGGATGAGGTCGTCAGTCAGGTGGACGCGATTGCGTCCGTTGTTGTTCGCCATAGTTTAAGTACCTTTTCGTATAGCGTCGACTGGCGCTTGACGCGGGATACGAAGAGGGGCAAAAGACCCTCAGGGGAGTACCCGAGCCTCGCGCGCCAGACAAGTTTTGCGAGGCTCGCCCTGATCTGAAGGCCTGACGCGGGAACGTCGGGCCTTCTTCATTTCAGGACGATCAATGTCTTTGTAATTGAAAAAGGACTTGGGAGTCTAGTGCAACGTGTTCACGATGCGTTCCGGCTAGGTCCAGCGTTTACGCTGCGTCCCGATCTGGATGAACGTTACCGCGAATTTAGGCGGCGAGTTTATCAGTCCGCCGATAGGTCAGACGCTTGCCCTCCATGCCTTTGAGGGCAAGGGCTGCGCGTTCCGTGTCGTCAAGCGAGCGTGTATTATAGCGGAAGTCAAATTCCTTGGTATAGCGACCAAGGTGGGCTTCACTCATGTGGTGATAGGTTCCGATCACACCACGCTTGAAGATAGAAAAGAAGTTTTCGGCAGTGTTTGAGTGCTTGAAGCCGCCGGTTGTGACGTACTCTTTCTCACTATGATTGACCGAACTGTGGCCTGCAAATTCTTTGCCGACGCGGGTGTATACGCGGCTTTCATCGGTCATAAGGTGCGAGGAACGGTCCACGTTGGTGACGATCAGGCCGCGCAGGTGCTTGGCGTTGACGTTGGCGACATGGAAGCTACGAACATGGCCTTCGCGTTCCACAAGGGCGACAACGGCTTTCTTGGGCTTCACGTCGCGGTTTGCACGGTTGCGCTGCTTGCCGCCGACATAGGTTTCGTCGGCTTCGACAACTTTGTTCTTGCCGCCTAGCGGGTCATTGCCGGTCGCGCCGTCCATTGCTTCACGGATACGGTGGCAAAGGAACCATGCGGTTTTGTAGGTAACGCCAAGCATACGGCCAATCTGGCTCGCGCTCATGCCCTTCTTTGAAGAGGCAAGAAGTTGCGTAGCGAGAAGCCATTTGTGCAGGGGAACGTGGCTGCGTTCCATGACGGTCCCGGTACGCACGGTGAATTTGTCGCGGCAATCGTTGCAAAGGAACATGCCAGCCTGCGTCTTGCCCTTCATACGGGTGACGTTGACCGAGCCACAATGCGGGCAATTCGGCTCACCAAGCCAGCGCGACGCTTCGATATGTGCGGTTGCTGCGGCTTCGTCGTGAAAGATTTTGTCGGTGATGTTCATGGCTTCGTTCCTCTTGGGAATGTTATGCCACAGCCACCTTGCTAAGTAAAGTATATAATTGCCCAAAGATCCATTGGTTATGACAGCGCGTGATGTCATGTCGAACGGTATTGCCTATTGCCGTGACGACGAAGAGACCGATGAGGCCGTACACATCATGGAAAAGCGGAAAATCCGGCGCTTGCCCGTAATCAACAAGAATAAGCGGCTGGTCGGACTTCTCGGGCTTGGCGATGTCGCCGCGAAGTCATCGGAGTCGCTCACCACCGAGGTCCTGAAAGCGGTTTCCGCGCACCACAAATGATGGACAATATGAAAGGATTATAGGTCATGGAACGAGAATATTCGCTGCCAGCGGCAAGAAATATTGAATCGCGTCTTCCGGGAAATCCGTTTCAATCGCTGCAGCAGCAGGTCGAACGCCTGTTCGACGGCTTTGGACCGTTTATAGGACGTACGGGAAATGGCGCGACGGTCATACCGCGTGTCGATGTCGAGGAATCTGACGAGGCCTTCGAAGTCACTGCCGAACTTCCGGGCGTCGGCAAGAGTGATATCGATGTACGCGTCTCCGACAATGTCGTGACTCTCAAGGGCGAAAAGCAGAGCAAACACGAGATGAAGGATGCCGACATCCATCTGATCGAACGATCCTATGGCAGTTTCCAACGCAGCTTCACTCTGCCCTGCGCCGTGGATAGTGCAAAGGTTGCTGCCGAATTCAAGGACGGCGTTTTGCATCTGAACCTGCCCAAAGCACAAAAAGCACGCGAGAAACAGAAAAAGATCGCTATCCGCTGAGCACCAGGGACCGTTCTAATTCTGCAACTTGCCCGGCAGCGCGACAATGCTCAGTCCCGCTTGCCTTCCCTCCCCCCAGCGAAGGACGAGTCGCTGCCGGGCCGTTTGTAGCAGGAAATATGTGAAGGTACCGTGCTCGCTGCGCGGGGCAGCCGAGGTCCTTTACTTTCTCAAGCGTTTTGACGCGGAGATGCCCGAGGGGCCGGACATTTATCTCATGAAGGACAACTATGCCAGCTGCAAGGCGGCAAAGATCACGGCCTGTCTCACCCCCCTCAACGTGAAAAAAGGACAAACATGATGACAAAAAACACATCGAAAGACACAATGACCGATAATCCCGCCACTTCATTATCAACGCTCTGGCTGAGCTTCATGACGAGTCTTTACGAAAATGGTCTCGACAACGCACGGGCGCGGGCACAACTAAACTTCAAGGCGCTGAATGAGGTTAGCGAAGTCATGGATCGCAATAGAGAAACAGCGTCCAAAGCGGCGGGCGATATCGCTGAAAATTATATGCAGCTTGCGCGATCAGCCGTGGAACTGTCCTCGCGCGCAATTGCGATTGGCCAGAAGATGACACAAGCTGCGAAAGACCAGAGCCTGTTTGGCGCATTGATGCAAGTCGAAGAGAGTATCGGTCGTTCTATACTTAAGAATGCCAATACACAAATGAACCGGTTCAATGCCATCATAGGCAAAGCGACCGGTACAACCAGCGAGATGAGGGAATCCGTTCCTATCACAACGCAAAAATACGATGCGGATCTCAGTGGGACAGACGCTCCACCAGTCGAACAGCAACATTGAACCCCTGAACAGGGTGCTTTCACAGGTCGGATCATACTGGACCTGTTGTGATCCGAGCTGTGGGTGGTCGCCGGGATGCCGGCGAGGCTGAGGAGTTGTTCAATGGCTCAGGCAAACGCAGTTATTGTCGAGGCAGACGCCGGAAGACGCTGGAACCTCATTCTGGAGGCAGGACAATGCTGGCGGTCCGCGAAGGATGATGGCAAGCCGGTTACGCCCTGTCTGTACGCGGTGCTCTCACCCTACCGATGCGGAATGCTGGCACCCGTCTTCGACAGCCTTATGGTCTTTTATGAATGCGCCTTGGAGAGACCCTATATCGTTGGTCGAGGTCGCTCGCCAAGTGCCGACGAATGCCTGCTGCTCGATATGCTTAAAGATTCAGACCTGGTACTGGATCGCTTCACCTGCGCCAGTGAGATCGTTCTTTTATTACAATATGCATTACGTTCGACCCGGATCATGATGTATCTATCACTGACTGAAATGTGCACAGACTATGAAGCAGCGCCGACGATGACCCAGCGCGTCCCATTAAAGCCATCGTCTGGCAAAGCGAGAAAAACGCAGCGCAGAATTGTTTATACGCACCATCGTAGCAGTGCCACAAAGTGCTGAAGCGGCATCCGTTATCACTCAACGGACGCTGTCATAAAAGGGCTCCGATCAAGCCGCCGCTTTGCATTGGATAAGCCTAAATCAGTGCCGACAGACGCCATTTGTGCTACGTTGCTGGTGACTCAACAGGAGGTGAATCGTGGTCGAATATCATGGCTTGCCAAAAGAACTTTCGCAACCGAGCGACGCTGGACTCAAGGACGGCGTTTATGCTGCCGGTTATGCGATTGGGGACGCAAAGACGAGCGGCGTTCTGGTTAAACGCGGTAATTACATTTCCGGCGGCCAAGGCGGCATCGCATTTTTTGGACGCATGTTTGGCGGTGATTCAGTTACCTTGCATTTTGAAGTGCATTGCCATGGAGAGCGCGACAATGCCGTATTCAGCGGTGCCGATTCTGCAGTTTTCGAACTGAATGGCCATCTCACGTCTGCCGGCGCACAGCTACACGGCGTCGACGTCTCGGGGCGCGAGCTTTCTTTGGTACTGCGGTTCCTCCGCTAGGGCGTCATGATCATGACGGGTGTGCTGACGCCAAGGCTTCAAGCAGATAATCAGTCAGCTTCGAAAACTGCCAGTTCGCCTGGCTTCCGGAGCATCTTGTTGACCTCGCTTGCGTGGAGTTCTTCTGAATAAATCATCTTGCGTGCATATTCCTCGAGCGTGACCGACCGACCCTCGACTGCCTTCAACAGCTCTTTGTAGAGCGCCAGAGCCTGTCCTTCGGCCTCGAGGGATTCTTGCAGCATCTCGCCGATGTCGTGCTTGTGGCTTTCGAGAAGCGGCCCAATGC
>JBFKAE010000165.1:0-6210 GCA_041621755.1 Sphingomonadaceae bacterium
CCTCGACCAGTGCGCCATTGACGGCATCGATATAGGCTTCTGCGCTGCGGCCATGATTGGTGCAGCCGACGACGATATTATTGACGTCGAGTAGCCATTTGCAGCCCGTCCGCGCGCACAGTTCGGCGAAGAATGCGGGCTCGTCATAGTCGGCGGCTTCGGCTTCGAGATAGGTTGATGGGTTTTCGATCAGCATGTGCCGCTGAATGCGGCTCTGGGCCTGATCGACGTGGCGGACCATAAGGTCCAGCGATTCACGCGTCAGAGGCATGGGCAGGAGGTCGGGAAAAAACATGCCGCCGATCCGCGACCAACTGAGATGTTCGGAGACGAAGGCGGGCTGATAGCGCTCGACAAGGCGTGCGAACCGGTCAAGATGATCGGGGTCCAGCCCGTCTGCCGATCCAAGTGACATGCCGACGCCGTGAAAGGATATCGGACGGATTTCCGCCATGCGTGTCAGCCAGCTGTGTACCGGCCCGCCGTCACTTGACATGTAATTTTCGGGGTGAATTTCAAACCATGCAGGCGCTGCGTCGGGCGCATCGGCGATTGCGCGGTAATGGTCGGGCTTAAGGCCCACCCCGGCCTTTGCCGGGATGGGCCCTGCTGGCGCTGCCGCTAGAGGGGGCAATGTCGCGGCAGTCGCCATTGGGACGCGGACGCCTTAGCCAGCCTTTGGGGTCGGGGCTTCATTGCCGTCTTTGGCGGTGAGCGAGCCGCCCAAGTCGACGCAGGTGCCCGCCGGGACATATTTCCAGGCGCTGCCCTGATAATCGACGGTCGATGATCCTGCACAGCTCGTGCCCGGCCCGGCGGCGCAGTCATTGGCGCCCTTTAGTGCAACCCCATAACATTTCTCGTTTTTTTTCTCTTCATGGTGTCCGGCTTGCGCGGCACCGGCAACGCCGACGGCTGCGATGACGGAAGCGGCTACAGCAAAAGCAGCGCGGCGGTTAACAGTGGACATGATGTGGGTCTCCCAAATTAAACTTCTCACGAGCGTCCGGATCGTCCGGCTACTCGATATGATCTTCGTTTGAAATTGAATGTGGGTTACAACGCCGCGCGTAGAATATGTCCGCTACACCTTGCTGCATTGCAGCAGTCGCTGTATAGCGCGCGCCAAGATAGAATCACCTTACATTTGAAAGATACCCCTATGGGCCTTCGCAACGTGGCCATCATCGCGCATGTCGATCATGGCAAGACAACACTCGTCGACCAGCTTTTCCGCCAGTCCGGTACATTCCGCGACAATCAGCGCGTTGAAGAGCGGGCGATGGATTCCAATGATCTGGAAAAAGAACGCGGGATCACCATCCTTGCCAAGTGCACGTCGGTCGAATGGGCCGATGCGAGTGGTGACATCACGCACATCAACATCGTCGATACGCCCGGCCACGCCGATTTCGGCGGCGAGGTTGAGCGCATCCTGTCGATGGTCGATGGCGTGATCCTGCTGGTCGATGCGGCCGAAGGGCCGATGCCACAGACCAAGTTCGTCACTGGAAAAGCGCTAGCGCTTGGCCTGAAGCCGATTGTTGTCGTCAACAAGATCGATCGTTCGGACGCCCGCGCGCATGAAGTGCTCGACGAGTGTTTCGAGCTGTTCATGGCGCTCGACGCAACGGACGAGCAGCTCGACTTCCCGCATCTTTTCGCAAGCGGTCGCGGCGGTTTCGCGAGCGCGAGTCCAGATGTACGCGAAGGTGACCTGACGCCATTGTTCGAGCTGATCCGCGATCATGTGCCTGCGCCCGGTCTTGATACGACGGGCGAATTCAAGATGCTTGCGACGCTGCTCGACCGCGATAATTTCCTTGGACGAATTCTGACCGGCCGAATTGAAAGCGGTACGCTCAACGTCAATATGCCGATCCGCGCAATCGATGTGAACGGCAAGGTTGTCGAAGATGGCCGCGCCACCAAGGTGTTCGCGTTTCAGGGTCTGGAGCGCGTGCCCGTTGAAACCGCAAAGGCGGGCGACATTGTGGCAATTGCAGGCCTTACCAAGGCGACGGTGTCGAACACCATTGCCAATCCTGTGGTGACCGAGCCACTTGATGCACAACCGATCGACCCGCCGACGCTGTCGATGACCTTTGCCGTCAATGACAGTCCCTATGCCGGGCAGGATGGCAGCAAAGTGACGAGTCGGATGATCCGTGACCGGCTGGAACGCGAAGCCGAAGGCAATGTCGCGATCCGCATCACCGAAAGCGATTCCAAGGACAGTTTTGAAGTTGCAGGACGCGGCGAATTGCAGCTTGGCGTCTTGATTGAAACCATGCGCCGCGAAGGTTTTGAACTGTCTATCAGCCGTCCGCGCGTCTTGTACCGAGATGGGCCGGGAGGACGTGAGGAACCCTATGAAACCGTCGTTATTGATGTCGACGATGAGCATTCTGGCACAGTTGTCGAGAAAATGGCGCTGCGCAAGGGTGAGATGACCGATATGCGCCCATCGGGTGGTGGCAAGACACGGCTGACCTTTTCAGCGCCGTCGCGGGGGCTGATCGGATATCACGGCGAATTCCTGTCCGACACGCGCGGCACGGGCGTCATGAACCGCCTGTTCGAAAAATACGGACCCTACAAGGGCACGATCACGGGTCGTCAGAATGGTGTGCTGATTTCGATGGAGAAAGGCAGTGCCGTACCTTATGCACTCAACATGCTAGAAGAGCGTGGCATACTATTCATATCGCCTGGTGATGCGCTATATGAAGGTATGGTGATAGGCGAAAATGCAAAACCGCAGGATCTGGAGGTCAATCCGCTGAAATCGAAGCAGTTGACCAATTTTCGTGCGAGCGGAAAGGATGAGGGTATTCGCCTTACACCGCCCAAGCGCATGACACTCGAACAGGCAATCGCTTATATCCAAAATGACGAACTGGTTGAAGTGACGCCAAAGGTCATCCGTCTTCGCAAGCGTTTCCTCGACCCGCATGAGCGTAAACGCGAATCGCGTAAGTCGGCAGGCTGACCATAACCGGCGCGCATAGGGCGCAGCTTCGCGCATTGGGTGATGCTGGCAGACGTCGGCAGCTGATCGCGCGGCAGGGTGCTGATTTCTCGTCGAATGATTATCTTGGACTTGCGGGTTCAAGCGAACTGAACGCTGCTGCTGCTGCTGCCATTGCGCGCGGTGTGCCGGTGGGGGCGGGCGGGTCGCGGTTGTTGCGCGGCAATTGCCCGGCGCATGAAGCGCTCGAAGCCTTTGCCGCCGCGCATTTTCGCAGCGAAGCGGCACTTTATTTCGCCAATGGATTTGCGGCGAACGGAGCAATATTTGCAAGTCTTCCGCAGCGCGGCGATCTTGTCGTCTATGATGTGCTGATCCATGCAAGCGTACATGACGGTATGCGGCTTGGCCGCGCGGAATTTGTCGCTGCCCAGCACAATGATGTGGACAGTTTTGCCGAAACAATCGCGAACTGGCGACAGGCGGGAGGCACCGGGCGTGTCTGGATTGCGGTTGAAAGCCTCTATTCCATGGATGGGGATCGCGCGCCGCTTGATGACCTTGCCGCACTGGCTTCACATCATGAGGCGTTCTTCCTGGTCGACGAGGCACATGCGACGGGTGTGTTTGGCTCCGCGGGCAGAGGGCTGGCCGCTCATCTTGACGGGGCTGAAAATGTCATCACGCTGCGGACTTGTGGTAAGGGGCTTGGTACGGAAGGTGCGCTTGTCTGCGGTCCGCAAGTGTTGATGGATTTTCTGGTCAATCGTGGGCGCAGCTTTATTTTTTCGACCGCGCCATCGCCGCTGATGGCGGCAGTGACAATGGATGCGATCCGGCTGGCTGCAGATGACGTGCGACGCATGAAGTTGCAGACGCTGGTCGATCATGCGGTACAGCGTTTAAAACCTTGGGCGGTGATATCGGGATCGCAGATCATGCCGGTCATCCTTGGCGACGATGTGCAGACCATGGCGGCGGCAGGTGCGCTGCAAAAGGCAGGGTTCGATGTGCGTGGCATTCGTCCGCCGACCGTGCCCGAAGGCACATCGCGACTGCGAATTTCGCTGACTCTCAACGTGGACAAAGCGAAGATTGACACCCTTGCCGAGCACTTGTCGGATATATTGGGACCACGATGAGCGTTTTTGTTGTGACGGGAACTGATACCGATATCGGCAAGACAGTGTTTGCCGCCGCGCTCGCCGGCGCGCTTGATGGCTGTTACTGGAAGCCGGTGCAGTCGGGTTTGGCGTCGTCAACCGATAGTGAGCGAGTGCGTGCGCTGTCGGGTCTGCCCGCAGACCGGATATTGAACGAAGCCTATCGGTTGAGCGAGCCTTTGTCGCCGCATCGCTCGGCTGAACTGGATGGAGTGGCTCTTGATCCTGCCAGTCTGGACGTGCCGTCATGCGATCGGGTGCTCGTCATCGAAGGGGCAGGGGGGGCGCTGGTGCCGCTTGATCGGCAGACGCTCACCGCTGATCTTTTCGCGCGCTGGGGTCAGCCGGTCATCGTCTGCGCGCGGACCGGGCTTGGTACGATCAATCACACGCTGATGACGCTTGAAGTGCTTGCGGTGCGGAATGTGCCAGTGTTTGGTATAGCGTTTATAGGCGATGCAAATCCCGATAATATACGCACCATCAGCGAATTTTCGGGCGTCAGAGTGTTGGGACGATTGCCGCATATTGAAAACCTGCATGCCCGTACGTTGGCGGAGGCCTTCGCTGAAGGGTTTGACAAAGAGGTGTTCAGTCTGTGACCTCGCCCGTCTGGCATCCCTTTACGCAGCATGGGCTGAATGAGCCGATCCCGCTTGTCGAACGCGCTGAGGGGGCGGCGATCTACACGGTGGATGGCACGCGCTATATCGACGCCATATCGTCTTGGTGGGTGATAACGCACGGCCACTGCCACCCACGTATTCAGGCGGAGATCCGCGCGCAGACAGAGAAGCTGGATCAGTTGATCTTTGCGGGCTGGTCGCACGAACCTGCTGAAGTCGTGGCACGGGGCCTTGTCGAATTGACGCCCGATCCGCTTTGTCATGTGTTTTTTTCCGATAGCGGCTCAACCAGTGTCGAAGTCGCGCTTAAAATGGCGCTTGGTTATTGGCTCAATCGCGGCGAGCCGCGGCATCGCATTTTGGTGATGGAGGGCAGCTATCACGGTGACACGATCGGCGCTATGTCAGTTGGCGCGCGCGGTGTGTATAATCAGGCTTATGCGCCACTCTTGTTTGACGTCGGGACGGTGCCGTTTCCTGTGGCAGGCAAAGAACAGCAGGCCATTGACGCGCTAGAAGCGATGTGCGCGGGTGACGAGCCGCCTGCGGCATTCATTGTCGAGCCACTCATTCTCGGCGCGGGTGGGATGCTGATCTATGACGCGAAGACATTAAAGGCGCTGCGCGAGGTTTGCAGCCGACACGGCGTTCTCTTCATCGCCGACGAAGTGATGACGGGATGGGGGCGGACGGGCAGTTTGTTTGCCTGCGATCAGGCGGGGATTGTGCCCGATATCATGTGCCTGTCCAAAGGATTGACCGGCGGAGCGCTGCCGCTTGCCGTGACGTTGGCCACGGCGGAGATTTTCAAAGCGCACGAATCGGACGATCGTGCGCGGATGTTCTATCACTCGTCGAGCTATACGGCCAATCCGGTCGCCTGCGCGGCGGCGGCGGCGAATATCGATATCTGGCGCGATGAGCCGGTGCTTGACCGTATTGCCGACCTTACGCGGCGGCAGAGCGCGGCGCTGGCGCGATTGCACGATCTGCCCGCACTGCGGAATTGTCGTCAGATCGGGACGATCACGGCGATGGAGTTCGTACAAAACGATGATGGCTATCTGTCGGAAATCGGACCGCGCCTGACCGGCTTTTTCCGTGACAGGGGGCTGTTGCTGCGCGCGATGGGCAATCTCGTCTATGTCATGCCGCCTTATTGTATCGGCGAGGACGACCTTGCGTGCGTCTATGAAGCGATCGGCGCGGCGGCAGAGGCGCAGCACCGCGGGCAATTGTGAAAATAATATCGGGCGAGTCCCCTGGTGACTCGCCCGATAGACGTTGCGCCATCAGGCCGCAACGGGAAGCTCGATCATATCCATGTGTCCGGCGCTGCCAGTCTGTTGCAATGGCAAGGCCGTGTCGCAGAAGGCGCATTCCGCCGTCGCACGGCCGATAAACCAGTTGGAGTGTCCGCAGCCGGGGCATGAATTGACCGCTGATGGGC
>JBFKAE010000166.1:0-6195 GCA_041621755.1 Sphingomonadaceae bacterium
ACCCGCCGACGTCGAGGAACAGCAGGACCTTTACCGCATTGTGGCGTTCAGGGCGCATGACGATATCGAGATAGGCCTTGCGTGCCGTCCCCTTGATCGTTGCATCCAGATCAAGCTCGTCAGCGGCACCCGTGCGGGCAAAGCGGCGCAGACGGCGCATCGCGACCTTGATATTGCGCGTGCCGAGTTCGACGTCATTGTCGAGGTTCTTGAATTCGCGTTTGTCCCAGACCTTGATGGCTTTGCCGTGACGGCCCTTGTCCTGACCGATGCGGACGCCTTCGGGGTTATACCCATAGGCGCCAAAAGGCGACCTGCCAGCGGTGCCAATCCATTTATTGCCGCCCTGATGCCGGCCTTCCTGTTCTTCGAGCCGCTTTTTCAGCGTTTCCATGATCTCGTCCCATGATCCAAGGGACTCGATCTCATCCATTTCTTCCTGGGTGAGGTAAAGTTCGGCCAGTTTCTTCAGCCACTCTTCCGGGATTTCCGTGGTCTCTTCATCGAAACGCGTCTCAAGACCCTTGAAAACCTTTCCAAAAACCTGATCGAAACGATCGAGAAGCGCTTCATCCTTCACATAAGCGGCGCGTGACAGATAATAGAAATTTTCCACCGTCCGGTCGATGACACCAGCTTTCAAGGCCTCGAGCACAAGCAGATGCTCTTTCAGGCTGGCCGGGATTTTTGCGGCGCGCAGTTCGTCGAAAAAGTTCAGAAACATGGTTTAATCCTGAATCAGTCGGCTGTGTTGCCGGCTTCCTGACAAGCCTTAGCCCTTATTGCCTTCGCGTCGGTTGAGAAACGCCAGACGCTCGAACAGCATGACGTCCTGCTCGTTCTTCAATAGCGCACCGTGCAGTGGCGGAATCAGTTTCTTCGGGTCGCGCGATTGTAACACTTCAAGCGGCAGATCTTCATGCATTAACAGCTTCAGCCAATCTAGCAATTCGGACGTCGAGGGTTTTTTCTTCATGCCCGGCACATCGCGAATGTCGTAAAATACCGACAGTGCCTCACGCACCAGCTCTTTCTGGATCTCGGGAAAATGCACGTCGACGATCGCCTGCATCGTCTCGCGGTCGGGGAATTTGATATAATGGAAAAAGCAACGGCGCAGGAAAGCGTCGGGAAGCTCTTTTTCATTGTTCGACGTGATAATGACAATGGGACGGTCTTCGGCCTTCACCGTCTCGCCAGTCTCGTAAACATGGAATTCCATGCGATCGAGTTCCTGCAAAAGGTCGTTTGGAAATTCGATATCGGCCTTGTCGATTTCGTCGATCAACAGAATCGGCAGACGTGGGGCAGTGAACGCCTCCCACAATTTACCCTTGCGGATGTAATTTGAAATGTCGTGTACGCGTTCATCGCCAAGCTGGCTGTCGCGCAAGCGGCTGACGGCGTCATATTCATAGAGGCCCTGCTGGGCCTTGGTTGTCGATTTGACATGCCATTCAATGAGCGGTGCGCCCATCGCTTCGGCAACTTCCGCGGCAAGAACGGTTTTTCCGGTTCCCGGTTCGCCTTTCACCAACAGAGGCCGACGCAACATCGCTGCCGCGTTGACTGCAACCTTCAAATCATCGGTTGCAACATAGTTGTCGGTTCCATCGAAACGCATATTCTTCTCCGCTATAACGTTTTGTCATTCTAGCTAGAGATAGGCGAGCGTGGGGGCAACCACCCGATTGAATAGGCTTATGGGTCAGGACTGGCGAAGCGCGTGCCGGGCTTCAAGCAGATCGAAAAACTGCCTGTGCAGACTGGCTAGCTGCATTGCACCAAACCCGACTGCACGGCGCAGACTGGCGGCTTCACCGGCTTCGCGAAGCACTTGCACATTGCCACCAACCAGCCAGATACCGTTTGGTGGCTCGATATTATCATTGTTCACGACGCCAAGCGCATCGCTCAACCCGATCCGGATGATGTCCCAGTCATGAGCAAGCGCAACCGCTGCGCCGAGCGCACAACCCCTCCGGCTTGATTGCGCCAGCGTCAGCATGGCTTCACGCTGATCGCGGACGATTTGTTCAGCGGGCGAAAGACCTTGGCGATCGACCAATATACCCGTCATCGCGTTTAATCGGCTGAGCCATCGGCGGTCTTTTTCAAACTGTTCGGAAAGTTGGTCGAGCCAATCTTTCGGTACGCCCGATTCGGCTGAACGGGCGATATCGAACAGGCTGGGAGCCTGGCCGTGCAAAATCGTCAGGAAATGCACGCAGTCGGCAACGGCTTGCGGGGCGTTCGCCATGACTCGCGCGTTTTCAGCAAGCGCTTTCAAGTGCGATGATGCTGCAGCGCCGTTATTTTGTACGGCTTCGGAAACATGGGCGGCATAAGCGATCGCGTCGTCGAGCGCCTCGGCTTCGCGCAGCGATTGCTGTAGCTTGTCCAGATTTTCGATCGGCGCAGCCGCAGGTGTCATTGTTTATACTATCCCAGATAAGCCTACAGAGTCGTGGCACAGGCGCCGACGGCCACGACCCTATCCCGCTTCGTGTAAAGGGAGGCTTAATTTATCGGGTAAGAAAACAAATCTTCAAGTGTCGAGGAAGCTGCGCATCTTTCGGCTGCGTGTCGGATGTTTTAATTTTCTCAGCGCTTTGGCTTCGATCTGACGAATGCGTTCGCGCGTCACAGAAAATTGTTGGCCAACCTCTTCAAGCGTGTGATCGGTATTCATGCCAATGCCAAAGCGCATACGCAGAACACGTTCCTCACGCGGCGTCAGCGAAGCCAGCACGCGGGTGACGGTTTCCTTCAAATTGGCGTGAATGGCCGCATCGACTGGAATGACAGCATTTTTGTCTTCGATAAAATCGCCAAGATGCGAATCTTCCTCGTCACCAATCGGTGTTTCAAGGCTGATCGGTTCCTTGGCGATCTTCATCACCTTGCGGACTTTGTCGAGCGGCATCGACAGGCGTTCCGCCAGTTCTTCGGGAGTCGGTTCGCGGCCGATCTCGTGCAGGATCTGGCGCGACGTGCGGACCAGCTTGTTGATGGTTTCGATCATGTGCACGGGGATACGGATCGTGCGCGCCTGATCGGCGATCGAACGGGTGATTGCCTGCCGGATCCACCATGTTGCGTAGGTCGAGAACTTGTAACCGCGGCGATATTCGAATTTGTCGACAGCCTTCATCAGGCCGATATTGCCTTCCTGAATAAGATCAAGGAATTGCAGGCCACGGTTGGTGTATTTTTTCGCGATGGAGATCACCAGGCGCAAATTGGCCTCGACCATTTCCTTCTTGGCAATGCGGGCTTCGCGTTCGCCTTTTTGGACCATATTGACGATACGCCGGAATTCACCGAGATCGACGCCGGTCAGCTGGGCGATATCGGCGATCTCGCTGCGAATTTTTTCAACAGTGCCGCGTTCGGATTTTGCAAAATTGGCCCATTTGTCGTCAATCTGCGCGACGCCGGCCAGCCAGCCCTCGTCAAGCTCGTTGTCCATGTAGGATTCGAGGAATGCGCGACGGCTGATTTTATAGCGTTCGGCAAGGCGCAACATGTTGCCGCCAAGCGACATCAACTGGCGGTTGTAACTGTATAATTGGTCGACGAGGAATTCGATCTTGGCATTGTGGAAGTGCACGTTGGCGACCTTTGCGGTCAGCTCTTCGCGCAGCTCCTGATACCGCTTTTCCTTGGTGTCCGGGTAATCGTCGCCGGCATTGAGGGCTTCGAGGCGGGCTTCCTGAAGCTTGAGGAATTTCTGGTAAAGCGAGGTGATCTCGGCAAACTGTTCAAGCGCCTGCGGCGTCAGTTGCTCTTCCATCTGGGCGAGGGAAAGCGTGTTCTCCTCGTCATCGTCGTCTTCTTTCTGAGGTTTCGCACGTTTTTCGGTATATTCGTCCTCGTCCTCATCCTTTTCAGGCTCTTCCTCAGGCTCGTCATCGTCTTCTTTGATTTCAACGCCCGATGGCAAATCGCTCTCATCACCGCTCTCGACCTGCTCGTCGGACGGGCCGCTGTTGAGCATGGCGTCGAGGTCGAGGATTTCGCGCAACTGCATGTCGCCCGCGTTCAATGCCTCGGACCAGGCAATCATCGATGTGAAGGTGAGGGGGCTTTCGCACAGCCCTTCGATCATCGTGTCACGCCCGGCTTCAATGCGCTTTGCAATGGCGATTTCGCCCTCGCGGCTCAAAAGCTCGACGGCGCCCATTTCGCGCAGGTACATGCGAACCGGATCGTCGGTCCGGTCGAGCACTTCTTTTTTCTTCTGCAGGATCGGCAGCGGCGCATCGGGATCGTTTTCGTTTTCCGTGCCTTCGGGCGCGCCGTCACTATCGTCGCTGCTCTCGGCTTTCTTGTCATCCTTGTCGTCGCTGTCGCCGTCGTCGTCGCTTTCGTCGCTTTGCGTCAGGTTGATGCCCATTTCCGAGAGCGCGGACATGACGTCCTCGATCTGTTCGGATGACATCTGATCCTGTGGCAATGCATCGGTCAGCTCTTCAAACGTCAGCCAGCCACGCTTTTTTGCCTTGGCGATGAGTTTTTTCACCGAGGCGTCGTTCATATCAATGAGCGGCGCATCTGACGGGTCGTTATTATCGTCTTTTGCTCTTGGTGCCGCTTTTGTCTTGATGGCCATATATGTTCCGCTTCGTGCCCGGCTACCCGATCGCGCCGTCCCCACGACGTGTCTCGGCCAGCTCGATAAGTTCCGTTTCGACCCGCGCCCGTTCAGCACGAAGTCGTTGTTGATCCTCAAATTCCGACTGGACGAGCGAATCGTAGCGCGCGCGCAGATCCGCCAAATCCTCATCGATGCGTTGCAGCGCCATAAGGTGGCCGACAACACATGCCAAGTCCTGTTCCGCAATCGCGGTGGGCGTCCGGGAGTGCGTGAAGCTGAAATCGAGGCGATTCATACGCCTGATATCTTCCGCAAGGTGACCGAGCCCTTGTGTCTCTAAGTCGTGCGCAAGCGCAGGTTTGTCAAGATCGTGATTCGCCGAAATTGCAGCAAATATCGCCGCACGCAGCCGCGAGAGGTTCGCGTCGTCGATTCTCAGCTCGGAAATGGCTTCGCCATGCACGTCGGCAAGTCCCGGGTGTTCGAGCAAACCAACGATAATCGCCCGTGTTTCGAGGTCGGCAAGCGGGCGATTCCCGCGCAGTCACATTTCACTCGATGCGCCCGCAACAGCTGGGGCTGCGCGATTTCCCGACCGTCTTGCATTGAACATTGCATCAAAGCGCGTCTTGAACTCGCTTTGATAAAGCTGTGCAACCGATCCATTCTCGATCGATCGGGCATGATCGAAAAGCCGCTGACGCACCGCCGCGCGCCGGTCGGGCGTCGCCATGTCCACGCCCTCGGTCTCCGCGCGCCATAATTTGTCGATGAGCGGGCTTGCGCCTTCGATCAGGCTGGTAAAAGCGCCAATGCCCTTTGCGCGCACCAGGTCATCGGGGTCCTGTCCTTGCGGCATGGTTACGAAACGCAGTGATTTTCCCGGTTCCAGTAGCGGCAGCGCACGGGTCGCCGCGCGCAGTGCCGCGCGTCGCCCGGCGCTGTCGCCATCAAAACAGAGCACGGGCTCGGGAACAACACGCCACAATAGCCGCAATTGGTCTTCGGTCAGCGCCGTGCCCATCGGTGCCACGGCCTCTGCAAAGCCTGCTTCGGCAAGGCCGATGACATCCATATAGCCTTCGACAACGACCATCTGTCCCGACTTTCGCGCGGCAGGCCCGGCCTTGTCGAGATTGTAGAGCAGGCGACCTTTGTCGAAGAGCGGCGTGTCGGGCGAGTTCAGATATTTCGGTTCGCCCGCGCCAAGTATGCGCCCGCCAAAGCCGACGACGCGCCCGCGCGGGTCACGGATCGGGAACATGACGCGCCCGCGAAACCGGTCATAGGGCTCGCGGCCTTCGGCTTCGATCAGCAAACCTGTCGCGATGAGTTTTGATGTTTCAATGTCGCAAAGCGCTGATTTCAGCGCGCCGCGACTGTCGGGCGCAAAACCGATCGAAAACGCCTCGACCGTGGACTGCGAAAGACCGCGATCTTCAAGATATTTGCGCGCATCATGACCATTTTCGCCGCGCAATTGCCTGACAAACCAGTCACTTGCAGAAGAAGTGACGTCATGAAGTCCCGCCGACGCTTTTGCCCGCTCGCGCGCCTCGGGGCTTTCGGTCGGCATTTCCAATCCGGCCTCGGCA
>JBFKAE010000167.1:0-6164 GCA_041621755.1 Sphingomonadaceae bacterium
CCGACGACGCCCCGACCAGAATCATCAACAGCGCCGCGTCGGGCGAAAAGTCGAGAATCTCCGCCACCTGAATCGCAAGCGGTCCCATGATGATCGCCGTCGCCACATTATTGAGTACGGTCGATAGCAGCAGCGTTGTGCCGCCGAGCACGGTGAGCGCGACGAACAGCGTCTGATCCTGCAATTGTTCACCCAAAAAATTCGACACATATGCTGCGGCACCGGTTTCCTCGAAGCTTTGTCCGACGGGAATCATGGCGGCGAGAAGCAGGATAACCGGCCAGTCAATTGCACGGTAGACTTCGCTTGGCGCCAGCAGCCTTGTCGCGGCAAGTATGGCGGCTGCGCCGAAGAATGTGATAGCGGGGCTGATGCCAAAGGCGACGGTCGCGAGGATCGCGCCGCCAAAGATCATAAGAATGGCGGCCGCGCGTGCCGGTTCGACCTGACCTGCATCGTGCCGTCCGATTTCAAGCAGTCGGGCGGTCGTGATGAACGAGCCGATTTCATTGGCCGCGCCATGCAAAAACAGTTGGTCGCCGGCTTCAATCCGCATCATCGACAGCGGTTGGCGCGTCTGTGCGGCGCGTGGTCCGCTGGAGACGACGCGAATGCGATTGTCGGTACGGGCGGCAACGGCGTCATAGCGGTGCCCGATCAGATTCGAGCCATGTGCGACCGCTGCACGAATGGTGATGGCATCGGGTGAGGGGTCACGTTCCGCTGCGGCTTCGAGGCCGGACTCTTCAGCAAGTGTCCAGGGGTTCTTGCGCGAAATGACCAGCGCTCGTTCATGCCGTCGCATGGGGAGATAAGGTCCCCAGACACCACTGTCGCTGCTGTAGCGGCGCAACAGGCGTGCTCCGGCTTTGCGCAGCGCCAGACGAAGGTCCGCGTCGCTCATCGGTTCGTCAGGGAGGACCATTTCGTAAACCCGCCACGGATTGAGAAAGGCGCGCCGTGCGCCGCGCCGTTCGGGAAGTAGCCGCCAGCCGATAAGCGACATGTAGACCAGCCCGGCTGCTGCCACGGTCGCGCCGAGCGGCGTCATCTGGAAAAAACCCATAGGTTCTCCAAGATGGGCTTCGCGTATTGATGACAGGATCAGGTTCGGCGGTGTACCAATCAGCGTCGTCATGCCGCCAAGGATGGTGGCGAAGGCAAGCGGCATCAGCGCATGCGTTGGCGAGCGCTTGGCGTCGATCGCCATCTGGCTGGCGATCGGCATGGTTATAACGAGCGCGGCGATGTTGTTCATGAATGCCGATAGCACTGCGCCGACGAGCATGATGATGATCAGCCGCACCTGAAAAGGCGCGCCGTGTGGGATTATGGTGCGGGTGACAGCCGATGCCACGCCGCTAAGTTCAACCGCGCGGCCAACGACAAGAACGGCGGCGACCGCGATGACAGCGGGATCTGCAAAGCCCTTGAGTGCGGTTTCAGGATCAATGACGCCAAACACAAGTCCTGCAAAAAGTGCGATGACGGCGACAAGGTCGTGACGGATGCGGTCGCTGACAAAAAGCACGAGCGCAAGGATCAGAATGCCTGCGCTGATCAGTGCGGGGTCCATAGCCCCTCCGTAACGATGTGTGGCGTCATCATGCTAAAGCGTCTTGCCTTGTCGACCAGCGAGTTCCTGAATGAACTGCCACGCGACACGCCCCGAACGCGCACCGCGTCCGGTTGCCCAAGCGACCGCATCCTTCGCGTCAAATTCAAGGTCATGGCGACTGGCATAAGCTGTAACGATAGCAAGATACGTCGATTGGTCACAGGCATGAAATCCAAGAGAGAGACCAAAACGATCGGCAAGCGCCAGCCGGTCGTCAAGAACATCGCGGGCGTTGATGCTGTCGTGGAGTTCGTTTTCACGCATTTCGCGCGGGACGAGGTGGCGGCGGTTCGATGTCACATAGAAACGACAATTGGCCGGACGCGGCTCGACACCACCTTCAAGCACGGAACGCAAGCGACGATAATGGCTTTCGTCGGTCTCAAAGCTGAGATCGTCGCAGAACAGCACAAAGCGACGGTCGATTTTAGAAAGGCGACGGAGCAGGGGAGCAATGTCGATAATATCGTCGCGTTCGACTTCAATCAGCGCAATATTCTTACCCCGTGCCTGCAAATCGGCGATGACGGCTTTGACCATGCCGCTTTTCCCCATGCCGCGCGAGCCCCAGAGTAAAACATCGTGTGCGGGCAGGCCCTCTGCATGGCGGCGCGAATTTTCAAGCAGTGCATTGCGCTGCGACTCGGTGCCGACAAAAAGCTCAAGAGGCTGAGCGTCGAGCTTTTCGACCGCGCGCAGGCGAGCATCGCGCCAGATATAAGCGGGTGCGTCCAGCATATCCGAGTCAGCCGACAGGTCGGGGGCAAGCCGTTCGAGTGCCGATGCGATGCGCTCCAGCGTTTCTTTTTTTTGAGTTTCAGGCGTTTTCATTGCGTATCGCTCTTGCATTTGTATAGTCGCCCGCCAAATCAGGGCACACCAATATTGAAAGCTTGATAACGATGTTTATCTCTCCAGCCTATGCACAAGGTGCAGCAGCCGCCACAGGCGGCGGTGCATCGTTCCTGAACGCGATCATGCCGTTCCTTCTTATCATCCCTATTTTCTATTTCCTGCTGATCCGTCCACAGCAACGGCGTGTGAAAGAACATCGCGCCATGATCGAAGCGGTCAAAAAGGGCGACACGGTTGTTACGGCCGGCGGTTTGATCGGTAAAGTCGTTAAAGTATCCGATATCGAACTCGAAGTTGAATTGTCACCGGGGAACAAGGTCAAGGTTGTTCGCTCGACCTTGTCGGAAGTGCGTGGGCCCACTGGCAAACCTGCCAACGACGCCGCATAGAGAAAAGCGTACCAAGCCCAATGCTCGAATTTTCAAAGACGAAGATATGGTCGATCGTCGCTTTTCTGCTCGTGGGGTTTATCCTCGCGCTGCCCAATGCCTTTCCTGAAAAGGAGGTTGCGGCGTGGCCGGACTGGGCACCAAAAGCGCGGCTGAATCTTGGTCTTGATCTTCGCGGTGGCAGCCACATCCTGCTGGAAGCCAATGTCGAGGAACTGAGAAAATCGAATCTTATCGCGTTGGAAGACAATGCGACGGGTGAACTGCGCCGCGCCGATGGCGGGCGCATTTCAATTGGCGATACCAGCATTCGCAATGGCCGCGTCAGTTTCCTTGTCCGCGATGTTAGCGATGTTGACCGCGCCGTCGACACGCTGCGGCAACTTTCGACGCCGGTTGGTGTCACGGGTCAGCGCGACTTTTCGGTCGAGGTTACAGATGGCAACCGCATCGTTCTGACGCCGAGCAATGTTGGACTGACGCAGCAGCTCGACAGCGCGATGGTGCAGGCGGTCGAGGTGATACGACGCCGTATTGACGAGCTGGGCACGCGAGAACCGACAATCATCCGCGAGGGGAGTGACCGGATCGTCGTGCAGGTGCCAGGATTGCAGAATCCGGCGGCGCTGAAGGCCCTGCTTGGCAAGACCGCAAAGCTTGAATTCAAGCTGGTCGATGTTGCCGCCGACCCCGAAATGGTCGCAAAGGGCCGGGCACCAGCCGGTAGCGAGATTTTACCCGATGCGGAAACCGGACAGCCGATGGCGGTGAAACGCCGCTCTATCGTATCGGGTGATCAACTGATCGATGCGCAGCAGACGATGCAGCAGGGTCAGTGGGTAGTCAGTTTTCGTTTCGACAGCACCGGCGGACGCCGTTTTGCACGCGTAACGCAGGAAAACACCGGCAAACCCTTTGCCATTGTTCTGGATAATCGTGTCATCAGCGCGCCGCGCATCAATGAACCGATTTTGAGTGGTTCGGGCATTATTTCAGGCAGTTTCAACGCGGAAAGCTCGAACGAGCTTGCGATCCTGCTGCGTTCAGGAAAATTGCCGGTGGAGCTTCAGGTCGTCGAGGAGCGTACTGTCGGGCCTGATCTTGGTGCTGATTCGATCCGCGCGGGCATGATTGCCTCGCTGATTGCGGTTGCCGCCGTCGTTATTTTCATGATCATGACCTATGGCCGGTTTGGCGTGTATGCGAATATCGCGCTAGCGCTTAATCTGGTGCTGATCGTTGCCGTCATGTCGCTGTTCGGTGCAACGCTGACATTGCCGGGTATTGCTGGATTTGTGCTGACGGTCGGCGCGACGGTTGATGCCAATGTTTTGATCAACGAACGCATTCGTGAAGAATTGCGCAAGGGGCGTGGCATCGCGAGCTCGGTTGAGACCGGCTATAGTCAGGCGTCGCGGACGATCTGGGACGCGAATATCACTAATGTTATCGCGGCAGTCATCATGATGTGGCTTGGCTCAGGGCCGGTCAAAGGCTTCGCTGTGGTGCTGACCATCGGCATTATCACGTCCGTATTTACCGCGGTCACCGTCACCCGCATGTTTGTTGCGCTGTGGCTACGTGGCAAACGGCCGAACACGATTACGATTTAGGACAACGCGATCATGCGCCTTTTGAAAATGGTTCCAGACAATACCAATATCGGCTTTTTGAAGTGGCGATATGTAGCGATTGGACTGACGACGTTGCTGACCATCGCATCGGTAGCTCTGCTGCTGGCTCGTGGCCTGAATTACGGTGTCGATTTTGCCGGCGGATTGATGATGGAAGTCGGTTTCGAAAAACCTGCGGACATTGACGATATCCGCGGCAGGGTGAACCGGCTTGGCCTTGGTGACAGCAATATTCAGGAATTCGGCGCGCCCGAGATTATCTCGATCCGTCTGCCGTTACCCGAGGCTGAGCGCGAGGATGCCGTACAGATCGTTGTCGACAAGGTGCAAAACAGCATCAAAAGCGATTATCCCGATGTCAGCTTTCGTCGGGTGGAAACGGTTTCGGGCAAGGTGTCGGGTGAATTGATCCGGGCGGGGACGCTCGCTGGTGTGCTCGCGATGTTCGGCGTTGCCGCCTATATCTGGTTCCGGTTCGAATGGCAGTTCGGCGTCGGCGCGTTGCTTTCGCTGGTGCATGACGTGTTTTTGACGCTGGGGTTTTTCGCGCTGACGCAGCTTGAATTCAACCTCAACATCGTCGCCGCGATTTTGACGATAATCGGCTATTCCTTGAACGATACCATCGTCAATTATGACCGGATTCGCGAGAATCTGCGCAAGTATCGCAAGATGGAGATGCTGCCGCTTCTTGATCTGTCGATCAACGAGATGTTGGCACGGACCGTGATGACGTCGGTGACGATGGCGCTTGCGCTGGGCGCGCTGCTGATCTGGGGTGGCGACGTGCTGTTCGGCTTTACCGCTGCTATGCTGCTTGGCGTTTTCATCGGTACCTATTCGTCAATCTACGTGGCAGGGCCGCTATTGTTGTGGACAGGTGTTGGTCCTGACACGTTCGTGCCCGAAGATGCGTCCGGCGCGGAACGCATTGCCCGGCCCTGATCGGTGAGTTTCGACGCTTACCGACCGCCTGCGGGCACCGTACGCATTGAAGGCTTCAAGGGTGGCAAGTTCGTTGTCGATGGGGAAGCGCGGGACGGCGCTATCCTGATCTGGCCGGGCGGCGTTGTCTCTGCCGCAGAGGAGATAGCCGATGCGGTGTTCGATCCGATGCTGCGTTGTGACCCGCCGCTTGAAGTCATTCTGATCGGGACCGGAAGCGTATTGCGCTGGCCCGATTTCGATATGCTTGAACGTTTGCGCGGCAAGGGCGTCGGCGTCGAGGTTATGGCATCAGACGCAGCGGCGCGGACGTATAATCTGTTGCTTGCTGAAGGTCGTCAGGTCGGCGCGTATTTGCTGCCGATTTAGCGCCCTGCGACCTTGCAAAGGTGGTCGTAAAGCATTTCGGTATTGCGTGCCCAACTGAAGCGCAAGGCGCCCGCGCGGATGGCGTCGGGTGTGGTGGGGTTGTCGAGGACAGCCTGCACCGCTGCGGCCAGATTTTCGGGCGTTGCATCGTCGACAAGCCGTCCATATTCGGGTGCGCTGACAACCTCTGACGCGCCGCCGACATTGCTGGTGACGACAGGCGTTCCGCTCGCCAGCGCCTCGATCCAGACATTGGCGAGACCTTCGCTTGATGATGCGTGAACGAAGACGTCGGCTGCGGCCATGAGTGCAGGAATGTCGCCGTGCGGCACCAGTCCCATCAATTCGACGCGC
>JBFKAE010000168.1:0-6145 GCA_041621755.1 Sphingomonadaceae bacterium
ACCGGTCAGTCGACGCTGTCTTATCTGAAAGAATTACCGGTGCACGAACTGAAGATCGACAAGTCCTTCATTACCACGCTCTGCAAGGATCAAAGCAACGCGATCATGGTGCGATCAACAATCAACCTTGCGCACGAACTCGGATTAATGGTCGTCGCCGAAGGCATAGAGGACATGGCAACGCTCGGTTTGCTGCGTAGCCTCGGCTGCGACTATGCGCAGGGCTATTTCATCTCCAGACCGGTAAGCTTTAGCGCCCTTACTGAGCTGTTATCCGTTCGCTCTGCACAGCAGCGTAAAACAGCTTAAATGCCAAGAACACCCATTTACAAGGGAAAGGGTGGAGTTTGAACCGACGGACGGGTTGCACCGTTGTAGGTTTTTAAAGCCAACTCCTTAAACCTCAGTGGTCCGCAAATGGTCCGCAGAACGTATCATATTGTTGTCCAGTTAACGGTTTTTGCCTAATGGAAGTTACGTAATACATAGGCTATGCACTCCAATCCTCTCGTTTACACCGAGAGGGTCGGCGGTTCGAGCCCGTCACCGCCCACCAAGGATTTCCACCGTTTCAGGTGGTCGCTCAGCATCTATATGTCAAAGCCTACGATCAGCATGGTTGTGTTTCTTGGCGCGTTGACCGCGTTCGGGGCACTTTCAATCGATATGTATCTTCCGGCTTTGCCGGTCATCGCCGAACAGTTCGGTGCTGGGCATGGTGTGATCGAATTGACCTTGGCAGCGTTTGTGATCGGAATGGCGCTTGGCCAATTGTTCGTTGGGCCGCTTTCTGATCGTATCGGGCGAAAGCCGCCATTGATCGCGGGAATTTGCGTCTACATCATCGCCTCGATCCTCTGCGCCTTCACGACGAGTGTCGAGGCCATGACAGGATTGCGGCTGCTGCAAGGCCTCGGCGCCTGTGCCGCCATGGTGGTTTCGCGGGCAATCGTTCGGGATCGTTACGATGCGACGCAATCGGCAAAAATGTTCTCGCACATCATGCTGGTCTTTGGGCTCGCGCCGATCCTCGCGCCGCTTATTGGCGGCTATATTCTGGTTTTCAGCATTTGGCAGACAATCTTCTACGTGCTTGCCGGATTCGGGGTGGTCGTTTTGCTTGCTGTGTTGTTCTGGATGCAGGAATCGCGTGGCGAAGGCACCGCCACGAGCGCCCGGGGCGAACATCCGCTGCGGGCGCTCAAGCTGCTTGCGGGCAATCGCCAATTGCTTGGCTATATGCTGGCGGCCGGTTTCAACGGTTCATGTTTGTTTGTCTATATTTCAGGTTCGCCAGGACTTTTGATCGGTCATTATGGGGTCAGTCCGACGACATTTGGCTGGCTGTTCGCGGTAAATTCGATCGGTATGGTTGTGGCCAGTCAGGTGAACGGGGTACTGCTATCCCATTTTCCGCCAGAAAAGATCGTGAAGGCGACATGCATCTATGCTGCGCTTTGGAGCACAGGATTCCTCGTCTTGACCCTTGCCGACATCGGTGGGCTTTGGCTGTTTCTGGTCGGTATATTCGGCACTGTTGCAAGTTTCGGATTTATTTTTGGCAACAGCACCGCAGGCGCACTTGATATCGACCATGATCGTGCAGGTTCGATCAGCGCCTTGCTGGGAGCGAGCGGCTTTGCAATTGGCGCTCTTGTCATGAGTATGGGCAGTCTGCTTGCCGACGGGACCGCAGTGCCGATGGTGGCGATTATGTGCGGGTCCCTGATTCTTTCGGCGCTCAGCTACTTATTTCTCGCAATCCGGAGCGAATAGGCAGGTGTCGTCAGGCTGGCGCTAGGCGTCGTCAACGGGGACGCCGGGGCGCACCTTCGACGTTCGAATGGTCAGCGATGTCTTTACATGCTCGACATTGGGCGCTGACGTCAGTTCGCTCGTCAGGAAGCGCTGAAATTCCTGCAGGTCGTGCGCGACGATCTTGAGAATAAAGTCGATTTCGCCGTTCAGCATATGGCATTCGCGGACTTGACGCAGCTTTGCGACATGGTCTTCAAAAGCCCGCAAATCGGCTTCGGCCTGGCTTTTGAGGCTGACCATTGCAAAAACCGTGATGTTATAGCCAAGCGATTCGGCATCAAGGTCGGCGTGATAGCCGCGAATGAAGCCGGCATCTTCGAGCGCCCGAATTCGGCGCAGAGAGGGCGGCGCGGTAAGGCCGACGCGCGCGGCGAGTTCGACGTTCGTCAGACGACCCTCTTCCTGCAGGCTACGCAGGATCTTGCGGTCAATATCGTCGAGAACATGTCGTCCAGAGGTCATAGCGCGCAATCTATACACGTTTTAAAAGCTAAAGTTATAATATAATTACGATGTGACGCAATTTTCCACCGTCGTAAAGGCAGATTTAACGCAATGCCTTCATATTCCCGTCAGTTTGGGACACATTGCGTTCCCGAAAGGAAATTCGCGGACCATGCGTCACGACGATATGATCAGTACGGCGACAAATCTGGCGGAGATGGATTCGCCAGAGGCGCAGGCTGCGGGCTTTCGTCAACTGATCGACCTGTCGCTTCAAGGACGCGATTGCAGCGATATACGATTGAAACGCCGGGCGTTACGGGCAATGCTCAGACGTCAGGCGGATGTGCCTGTCACGCTGCGCAACCGCATGATCGACGAGGTTGTCAAACGCGGTGGTGACGCGCTTCATCTGCGCCTGTTTCGTCACGGCGTTTCGAATCACTATGATCGCTTGTTGCAGGTTGCCGAACTTTCCGAATCCGACTGGTGGCGATTTGCGCGACGCGCACCAGCGCATCTTCGCGCCGGTATGCTCGCACGGCGCGATTTGCCAGCACCGGTACGCGAGCTGATCGATTTTACGCAGGCGCGTGGTTCGGTCGCGCGTAATTTTGTTCCCGATCCTTCGCTGGCCCATCACGAGGCGCGCATCACCGATCCTGAGCGCTTCGCGCCGCCACCCGTCGATGCCAAATTCGGTACGGAGCCCGTGGCGTCGCCTTCGATCGCGGGCGGTCAGGGTCAGGTTCGCGAGTTGATCGACAGGATTGCCGCGTTTCGCACGAAAGCGGTGTCCAGGGTTGCACCTCTGGCGCCAACGGATACCGCGCCCGATGCCGCTGTTGAAACGGCGCCTTTGGAGACACCGCGGCATGAATCAAACTCTGCGCCGGGACGCTGGACATGGCGATGCGATGCAAATGGCGTGTTTGTAGACAGCCCCGATATGCCCGAATGGCTGGTCGGTGTCTGGCTGACCGAATTCCGCGCAACCGATGCGCCCGGGCAATTGGTGCGCGCCGTTGAGCGACGGGTGCCGTTTCGCGATGTGATTGTGGAGCTGAGCGACGCAATCGCCCTCAAGGGCCGGTTCCGCATTTCGGGCTTGCCGCAGTTTGACAGGGGCTCTGGCAGGTTCACCGGCTATTGGGGAACGGCGATCGCACTTGAAGCGCCTGTAGCCGAAACAGCGCCGCGTAAGGGCGGTGACGGCGGATTATTCGGTACGGGTGCGTCGAGCGAAGCGCTGAGCACGATGGCACACGAGGTGCGCACGCCGTTGAACGCCATTATCGGCTTTGCCCAGTTGATCGAAGGCGAGGTGCTTGGCGAGGCCGGGGACGCCTATAAAGACGAAGCTGGCAACATCCTCTATCATGCAGAAAAATTGCTCGGTGCGTTCGATGATTTGAATGATGCCGCGCGTATCGATCAGGGACGGTATCAGGTTTCGAATGATGCCTTTGACGTCAGCGCGCAGATCAGTGCGATGGTGCAGCGTTATGTGCCACTCGCAAAAACGCGTGAGATTGATCTGGTCCCGCTGGTCGCCGACGGACTTCCTGAAATGAATGCCGACAGTTCGGTGTTTGAACGCGCCGTGTCGCGTCTGTTGACGGTGACGCTCGCCAGCGCGCGTAAAGGCGAGGCTATTCATTTTGTGGTGCAGCGCGGCGCCGAGGATTGTTTGCGAATCGTCGTGACGCGACCGCAGGCGCTTGCCGGCATGTCGGCCGAGACATTGTTCGACCCGGCGGGCATTGCCGTCGATCATGAAGACGCGCCGCTGCTTGGCATTGGATTTGGTCTGAAGCTCGTCGACAGTCTGGTTGGGACGATGGGCGGTGCGTTTGACATTGGAGCGCATCAGTTCGAACTGCGGATCCCGAATGCGGCTGAAAAGGCGGCACGCGAGGCCTCGTAATTTCCGTTTTTAATGATTACATCTGCGGCTCGGTGTGGATTCGAAACGGAGAAAACATGGCAGAGACCAAAACCACGCGTGTTGCAATCATCGGTTCAGGGCCAGCCGGCTACACGGCGGCGGTCTATGCCGCGCGCGCTGCGCTCAATCCGGTCATTATTCGCGGTATCCAGCCCGGTGGGCAGTTGACGATTACCACCGATGTTGAAAACTGGCCCGGTGAAGCCAGCATCATGGGGCCGGACCTGATGGAAAAAATGGCGGCGCAGGCGGTTCATGTCGGTGCTGAAATTGTTGATGACCTTGTCATCGACGTCGATTTTTCGAAGCGGCCTTTCAAACTGACGCTCGACAGCGGCAATGTCTGGATCGCCGACACGGTTGTTATCGCGACCGGCGCACAGGCGCGCTGGCTTGGCCTTGAAAGCGAGATGAAGTTTCGTGGCTTTGGCGTATCGGCCTGTGCGACCTGCGACGGTTTTTTCTATCGCGGCAAAACGGTTGCGGTTGTTGGTGGTGGCAATACCGCCGTCGAAGAAGCGCTGTTCCTGACGAATTTTGCCGAAAAAGTCTATTTGCTCCACCGCCGCGACGAGCTGCGCGCCGACAAGACCAATCAGAGCCGTTTGCTCGAAAACGCGAAGATCGAGCCAGTCTGGAATGTCGAGGTTGCCGAAGTGCTGGGTGCGGATGATCCACTTGGCGTCACGGGTGTACGCTTGACGGATCGCACGGGCGGACCCGACAAAATGCTGGCGATCGATGGTATTTTTATTGCCATCGGCCATGATCCTGCCACCTCGCTCTTTGCTGGCAAGGTCGATATGGACGCGGAAAACTATATCATCACCGCACCTGACAGTACCGCGACATCGGTTCCGGGCGTTTATGCAGCGGGCGATGTCAAAGACAAGCTCTACCGGCAGGCGGTCACGGCGGCTGGCATGGGATGCATGGCGGCGCTTGAGGCGGAACGCTTTCTCGCCCATGCCGGATCGCAATCGCTCGCAGAGGCTGCGGAGTAATGAACCTCGACTGGGAAAAGCTGCGGCTTTTCCAGTCTGTGGCCGAAGCGGGCAGCTTTACCGAGGGCGCACGACGCCTCGGGATGAGCCAGCCCGCTCTGTCGCGGCAGATTGCTTCGCTTGAGGATTCGCTTGGCGCGAAACTCTTTCATCGCCACGCCCGTGGGCTGGTGATGACGCATGAGGGCGAGCAGCTGCACATCACCACGTCGGAAATGTTTGACCGGCTTGAGCGCACCAAGCAGGCGATTGAACAGTCGCGCAATCGACCGACGGGCGAGATCAGGCTGACAACGACGCTGAGCTTTGGTTCGACCTGGCTTTCAAATGCGCTGGCTGATTTTCTCGATCTCTATCCCGATATCAAGGTCAGTCTGGTGTTGTCAGACGATGATCTTGATCTGCAAAAGCGCGAGGCCGATGTCGCCATTCGCTTTCATACTTCAACGCAGGGCGATCTCATTCAAAAAGCGCTGGCACCTGTTCGCTACCGAATTTGTGCGTCGGAGGCTTATCTTGAAAAATTCGGGACGCCACAGAGCGTTGAGCAGCTTGACGATCACCGGCTGATCGCATTCGGCGATACTGCACCCGGTGCGATTCGCGGTGTAAACTGGATCCTTGACGTTGGTCACCAAGGACCACCGCGTGTGCCGGCGCTACTCGTCAACAGTATTTTCGGCGTTCTGACAGCTGCGGAATCGGGTGCTGGCGTGGCCGCGCTGCCGAGTTATCTGATACGCAATTCGGGGCTGGTGAAAGTGATCCTGCCGGACGTACAAGGCCCTGTATTCCGTACATATTTTGTCTATCTTCCCGAATTAAAAAATGCCGTACGCGTCAACGTCCTGCGTGATTTTTTGGTCGAACGTATGACGACAGAAGCGCTTGATGTCCAGGAAGCTATGCTCTGAGTGCATGGCAGACCTGC
>JBFKAE010000169.1:0-6124 GCA_041621755.1 Sphingomonadaceae bacterium
GATAGCCGTATCGAAAACTGGGATATCCGCATTCAGGATACTATCTCGGACAATGCTTCCTGCGGCGCCTATGTGCTTGGCGATGCGCCGGTCGATCCGCGCGATGTCGATCTGGGGCTGGTCGGGATGCTGATCGAAAAGAACGGCGAGCCGGTTGCAACTGGCGTCGGGGCCGCTGTGCAGGGCTCGCCGGTCAATTCTGTCGTCTGGCTGGCAAACCGGCTGGGCGAACTGGGGGTCACATTTCATGCGGGCGAGGTCGTCCTGTCTGGTTCGCTGGCAGCGCTGATTCCGGTTGCCGCTGGAGATCATGTCATGGCCTATTTTGGCGGATTAGGCAGCTGTGAGGTATCGTTTCGATGAGCATTACCCTTTCGGCCGATCAATTACACGCTATCGCCGCGCAGGTTGACCATGCGCAGACAAGCGGCGGCACATTGACACTGCCGACGGCAGAGCATGACGGTTTCGATATTGCTTGCGGATATGCGGTGCAGGATGCCCTTCGCGAACGTTGGCAGGGGCAGGGCCGCCGCCTGGTCGGTTACAAGGCGGGCCTGACTTCGCGCGCGAAGATGGAGCAGATGAAGGTCGATACGCCGACTTTCGGATTTCTGATGGCCGATATGGCAGTGCCCGATGGCGGCACCTGTTCGACCGGGTTGCTGGCGCGGCCGCGGGTTGAACCGGAAATCGCCTTTGTCATGAAGCCGGAGATTTCCGGACCATTGCGCAGCGAAGCCGATGTTTTGGCCGCGACCGACTTCATCGTGCCAGCGATAGAGATCATCGACTCTCGTTATGCCAATTACAAATTCGACTTGCCCAGTGTGGTTGCAGATAACAGTTCTTCCGCCCGCTACGTGATTGGCGGGCGCCCGCTGCGGCCTGCCGATATCGATTTGCGGACCATCGGCATGGTTGTGCTGAAGAATGGTGAGATTGTTGGCGAGGCGGCATCGGGCGCAGTGCTTGGCCATCCGGCGCGCACGATCATGATGTTATCAAAGTGGCTGGAAGAACGGGGCGAGCGGCTTGAAGGCGCCGCGCTGATCCTGACCGGCGGGGCGTGTGAGGCGCATCTTGTTTCGGCCGGAGATAATGTCTGCGCGCGGTTTCAGGGGCTGGGTGATGTTTCTGTCCGTTTTGTCGGGGAGGGCCAGTAATGCCGATAGTTGAAGTGACAATTATGGAAGGGCGCAGCACAGCCCAGAAGCGGGCAATGGTGGCTGCGGTTACCCAGGCTGTATCGGAAACGATGGCGGCGCCCGTGGGGGCCGTGCGCGTCGTTATCCACGAGCTTGTTCCCGAACATTATGCGATTGGCGGAAAGACTGTCGGCGAAAATCCGCCCGGCCACCTTGGCGGTGCCAAAGCACAAGGAGATATGAAGGAATGAGCAAGATAGGTTGCGCCATTATCGGATCGGGCAATATCGGCACCGATCTTGTCTACAAACTTCAGCGGAGCAAGGTGCTCGAACCATTATGGATGGTTGGTATCGACCCTGCATCTGACGGGCTTGCGCGTGCGGAGGCGATGGGGCTCAAGACAACCGCCAAGGGTGTTGACGGGCTGCTGCCTCATGTCGCGGCTGATGGTGTGCAGATCGCCTTTGACGCGACATCGGCCTATGTTCACGCGGAAAATTCGGCCAAGCTCAATGCGCTTGGTGTGTTGATGATCGACCTGACGCCTGCGGCCATCGGTCCCTATTGTTGCCCGCCTGTCAATCTTGAAGCAATCGCTGCGAGCGGGGTAAATAATGTCAACATGATCTCCTGTGCCGGGCAGGCAACCATTCCGATGGTTCATGCGGTATCGCGGATACAGCCTGTGGACTATGCGGAAATCGTCGCGACCGCCGCATCCAAGTCGATTGGTCCGGGGACACGCGCCAATCTGGACGAATTTACTTATACGACCTCGGGTGCAGTCGCTAAGGTTGGTGGTGCAGATCGCGGCAAGGCACTGGTCATTGTCAATCCGGCGGAACCTCCGCTGATGATGCGCGATACGATCTACTGCCTGACCAAAACTGCTCCCGATCAGGATGCGATACGCCAATCCGTCCTTGCGATGGTGGCCGAAGTGGAACGCTATGTTCCGGGATATCGGCTGGTCAATGGCCCGGTCTTCGACGGAAATAAAGTGTCCATTTTCGTCGAGGTCGAAGGGTTGGGGGATTATTTGCCGAAATATGCCGGAAACCTTGATATTATGACCGCAACCGCGGTGCAAACCGCTGAATTTTTTGCTGAGCGGATGGTTTCTGCCCCGGATCATGCGATGTTGGAGGAGAAGGCCTGATGAAATCGCATCTTGAGGGCCGCAAGGTCCTGCTTCACGATATGTCTCTGCGCGATGGCATGCATGCCAAGCGCGAACAAATCTCGATCGAACAGATGGTGGCGGTTGCGCGCGGTCTGGATGCGGCGGGTGTGCCGCTGCTTCAGGTCACTCACGGTGCCGGTGTTGGCGGCAATTCCCTGCAGCACGGCTTTTCGCTGCATACGAATGAGGAATATCTGTCTGCTGTCGTGCCCGAATTAAAACAGGCCAAGGTATCGGTGTTGTTGATCCCGGGTATGGGAACGATGGAAGATCTCAAATCCGCTTATGATTGCGGGGCGCGCAGTGTCCATGTTGCGACCCATTGCACCGAAGCGGACACTACGCCGCAGCATATCGCTTTTGCCCGCAAGTTGGGCATGGATACTACCGGCTTTCTGATGATGGCGCATCTCAACTCGGTTGAAGGTATTGTCGAGCAAGGCAAGCTCATGGAATCCTATGGTGCACAGACGGTCTATATCACCGACTCTGCCGGTTTCATGCTACCTGAGGATGTGCGTGCGCAGGTCGATGCGCTGCGACAGGCGCTCAAGCCTGAAACCGAAGTTGGCTTTCACGGCCACCATAATCTGGCCATGGGTGTCGCTAATTCGATCGTTGCGATAGAAGCCGGCGCAAGCCGGATCGATGCCTCACTTGCCGGACTTGGTGCTGGCGCTGGCAACACCCCGCTCGAAGTGCTTGTCGCCGTTTGCGACCGTATGGGTATCGAGACGGGCTGCGACCTCTTCAAACTTATGGACGCTGCCGAAGATATTGTGGTTCCGATGATGGACCAGCCTGTTCGTATTGATCGCGATTCACTGACGATCGGCTATGTTGGCGTTTATTCCACCTTCCTTTTTCATGCAAAACGGGCAGGCAAGGCGCATGGTGTTCCCGCGCGCGATATTCTTGTCGAACTTGGCAGGCGCAAGATGATCGGCGGACAGGAAGATATGATCGAGGATACGGCACTGACCATGGCCAAGGCAGCCGAGGCTGTGGCTGGCTGAGGTCTGGACAACCGGATAATATCAGGAGACGACAAATGTCGATGAGAGGCGTATTGAGACTGGGCGAGCTGCAAATCCGCGTGACCGATATGGCCGCCGCGCGGCAGCATTATGGTGACCGGATGGGGCTTCATGAAGTCATGCGGGACGACGAGAAAAAGCTGGTCTATTACAAACCGTGGGACGATCATGAACATCACTGTGTGGTGCTGCGCGAAACGGACCGGGCCGGAATCGATTACGCGGCTTTTCGCGTCTATGACGATGCGACGCTGACGGATCTGACAGGTAAAATTGAGGCTTTCGGCCTCCCGGTCGAACATATCGAAGCGGGATTCTACCCCAAAAGCGGGCGGCGGATTCAGTTCGTGGCACCCAGCGGCCATAATATTCAGCTCTATGCGGAAAAGGAACTCACCGGGAATACGCTGGGCTATCTCAACCCCGGCGTCACCCCTGATGAGGGCGTGATCCGCGGTTTCAGGATCAATCGTCTAGATCACGCCCTGCTTGGCGGGCCGAATATCGACGAATGTGCACGCCTGTTTTGCGAAGTTTTTGATTTCGATCTCAGCGAAAAAATCGTCGATGCCGAAACCCAGATGTCGTTGGCGGTTTTCCTGACCTGCTCAACCAGCCCGCATGACGTGGCTTTTGTGCTTCAGCCTGAACCCAACAAGTTCCATCATGCATCGTTCCTGCTGGAATCGGTCAGCGATCTGTTCCATGCGGCCGATCTGATCGGCAAATATCGTATCCCCGTGGAGGTCGCGCCTAACCGCCATGGGGTGACGCGCGGTGCCACGATTTACTTCTTTGACCCATCAGGCAACCGTAACGAGGTCTTTGCCGAAGGTTATGTCCATTATCCTGAGACACCGACACTGGTTTGGGATACGACCGATATCGACCATGCCGGCTTCACCCATGATAATCTCATGCGGCAGAGCTTCTTTGACGTTCTCACGTGAGAAGAAAAATTTTTGGGTAAAATGAATTATCTTTTTTTGAAGAGTAATATTGCATTGTGTCCAATGCTAGTAATTCAAGTTTTGAAAATGAGAATTTTCTCGAAGGAAAGATTCAGTGAAATTAGTTCGATATCGCATTAATGAAGAAATTTCACTTGGAGTTGTTGTTGAGGGCCGGGTGCACGACATAGCTGGATACTGCGGCACCGCGTCAATGCGCGAGGCACTATCCAGGCTTGTCGACATAAGGGAGGCCTTGAATATCGGTGGCCTTCCCTCGGTGCCGCTCGCTGACGTGAATCTCGAAGCCCCCATCACTGATCCTCAAAAAGTTCTCGCGATCGGTATGAACTACAAGGCTCATGCTCAAGAGGCGCTGGATGCGGGCATTGCGGTGCCCCCATATCAAACCTGGTTCAATAAGCAGGTATCCTGCTTGAACGGGCCTCGAGATCCTATCGTTCTTCCGGCTGTTTCAAATCAGGTAGATTATGAAGCAGAACTGGTCGTCGTAATCGGTACACGTTGCAGGGACGTCCTCCGTTCCAATGCCCGCTCGGTTATTGCTGGATACATGATCGGGAATGACGTTTCGGCACGAGACTGGCAGCACCGCACGCCAACCTTCACCCTGGGCAAGTCGTTTGATACACACGGCCCGATTGGTCCGTGGATCGTAACTGACGATGAGGTGTCAGATCCACACGCGCTCACAATGTTTCTCACTGTTAACGGCGAGGAGCGTCAGCGAGCTTCGACCGGGGATATGATTTATGATATCTACGATCAGATTGAATATCTTTCGACGGTTATGACGCTGGAACCGGGCGACCTTCTTTTTAGTGGGACGCCGGCCGGTGTTGGTGCAGCGATGAAACCGCAGCGGTGGCTCGTTCCGGGCGATCGTGTGCAGATCGCAATTTCTGGCATAGGCCAGATTGAGAACTTGGTTATCGCTGTCTGATTTCCTCGGTGGGCACCCGTACAGTGAACTTAAGCATCCACAAACTGCTCGTCGCCAACCGCAGCGAGATTGCGATTCGTGTTTTTCGCGCGGCGAATGAACTCGGGATACGCACTGTTGCGGTCTATGCCGAAGAGGACAAACTCTCGCTGCATCGTTTCAAGGCGGATGAGGCGTATCATCTGGGAGAGGGCGCGGGGCCGATCACGGCCTATCTCGACTGGCAGCGGATCATTGAAATCGGTATGGAGGCCGGAGTTGACGCGATCCATCCAGGCTACGGCTTCCTGTCGGAAAATCCCGATTTTGCGCATGCCTGTACCGAGGCGGGGATCATCTTCATTGGCCCTTCGCCGGAGACGATGCGCGGCCTAGGTGACAAGATATCGGCGCGGCACATAGCTATTGGCGTCGAGGTTCCTGTGGTGCCGGCCAGCGGACCACTGCCCCAGGACGAGGGCGAGATAAGACGCATTGCTGCCGAGACCGGCTATCCACTCATGCTCAAGGCAAGCTGGGGCGGCGGCGGGCGCGGTATGCGCCCGATCGAGGACGAGGCCGGACTGCTTGAGGCGGTGCGTTCAGGCAAGCGCGAGGCCAAGGCTGCTTTCGGTCGCGACGAGGTTTATCTCGAAAAGCTGATTCGCCGGGCGCGCCATGTTGAGGTGCAACTTCTGGGTGACAGATACGGCAACCTGTTCCATCTGTTCGAGCGCGATTGCTCGATCCAGCGGCGCAACCAAAAGGTGATCGAGCGCGCGCCGGCGCCCTATCTCGACGAAGCGACGCGCCAGACCCTTTGCGATTCTGCACTCAGGATCGGACGGGCGACCGGCTAC
>JBFKAE010000170.1:0-5993 GCA_041621755.1 Sphingomonadaceae bacterium
GCAGGATATATCGGGATGTAATCTCCGCGCCCCCCTTTGACTGGTGGATTGGCGGATGATGAAGTGATGGATTGATCCACTGGTGGATGGGTTGGGGGGCGCGGAGATTACATCCCGATATATCCGTCCCGCTACGGAAGATCTGCCGGGATCACAGGGGCCGAAGCGCGATCACCGGCGTCCTGCATTTGAATGCAGGCGTTGCTTGGCTTGTTTCATATGATGCAAATTGCGGCACGTGCAAATTGATCGGATCCTTGTTCGATCACGCAATTATAAAGTCGGCGTTCCGCGCCTCCTGTCGTTCCCATCGCTTCCACCATTTTCACCGCACCTTTCGATTTCACCTGTACAGAGAACCAGCATGTCCGGAGACGCTTCTGCCCTCGCTCTCGCCGATCCGGCTTTGTGGATCGCCAGCGGCGACTGGAATGAGTTTGGTGATGCGGAACAGGTAATGTTGAAGACCCAAATTTACCATCGGCATGATCTGATCCAAAGCAGATCGTGGCTGTCTTCCAACTTCGCCACGTGTGTGGCAGCGCCAGGAACCCTGTCATGTCCCACGAATTTTTAGCTCGCATTGAGAAGCTGGAATGCATTTATCCTACGCATCTTGTGGGCGTTTCAGGGTACAAATTTGAGGATGGCGCTCCGGTCGACTTCATTCAGGACAAGCTCGACGCCTTCATTTGCAAAAATGCCGTCTGGCTGCCCGATCGACAAAGAATTGATGTGGGGCAGCACCGACAGGAGATGACTGTGGACGCCGCTCTCTACCAGCTTGGACAATGGGATCAGAGCCGTTTTGTCAATAGGACTGGTACGACGCGCAAGCTCTTCATCTTCATCGGCTTTCCTGCGCCTGAGCAAGGCGCGCCGCGCGGTTATATCTTCGCCAGGACGGATAAGAGTAAATATTTTATTCTCGATCAATCATATCTGCAACTCACACGCTCATGGGGCGAGGAGGCGGGGCAGAGCGATAGGCGCGAGTGGAGCGAAGATAGCGATGACTAGAAGACGGGGACCGGGAAAAAGCCAATGGGCGGAGCGGAGACGTATATTGGGCTGCCCTAAGGAAACTATATAACATTCTGAAAATCCTTCACGATCATGTTTCTACATCGTGCACTATCCTTTCTTCAGCTATCCAATCAAAGCCATGTCCTCCTTAGTGAGCGTGTAAGACGTGCGGATCTTCAGGTCATCCACAAGCGTCTTCAGCGCCATCGTGTACAAGTGATGCGCCTTGGGGTTGGGGTGCTCTGCCTGAAAGTGGGTGTAATGATTGGCCCAGCTCGAAAAGGCTCAGCCACAGACGGTCCTCGTTGACTCTCCCTTCTTTCGCAATACGCCATCGAAAACGATCAATCAGGAAATCAACCTGACTTTCGACGTGGGGCGGTTGCACAATATCATGGGTGCCACCTATCTTCGTCAGCGCTATTTCAGCAGAGGCGCTGCTGATTTTGTCAATACGGGCGCCGATACGGTATTCATCGCCTCCGGGGATGCCATTACAGAGGCTTGGGGTGTCTTTAACCAGCTGACTTTCGATGTAACCGACCAATTGCAGCTTATCGCGGGTATTCGGTACAGCAGTGAGACATTTACCGAAAAGGACAACAACTTCACGTTCTGCTCGCTGAGCGATTATCCACCTGAAACCGTTCCGGTACGTACGCTCATCGCACGACAATTTACTCTGCCCAATTGTGCGACAGTTGGTGGACTTAGTGGCTTTACCACCGACGGTAAGGTGGACTCTTCAAGCGTGAATTACAGGATCGGGCTCGCCTATGATGCCTCGGATACGACCTCTGCCTATCTTACGGTTACAAGTGGCTTCAAGGCAGGCGGCCTTAATCTTGGACCGTTTGTGCTTGCGGATGAATTCACGTTCAAGCCCGAGAAGGTCACCAATTACGAGCTTGGGGTGAAGACCCGACTGTTTGATAACCGGGTGGGATTGAACGCTGCTGTATTCTTCACCGATTACACCGACATCCAGGTTACCCAGCTTGGGCTGACGGGGCTTTCAAATGTCACGACCAATGCGGCCGGTGCCGAGATGTATGGTGCAGAACTGGAAGGTCAGTGGCAGATTGGTGATTATGATCGCATCAGCGGCTTCTTCAACTATCTGAATGCGACCTACACAGATTATCGCGATGCGGTGGATCAACAGTTCGGCACAATCATTCCTTCGCTCAAGGGCAATCTTCAACCCTATGCTGCCAAGTTTTCGGGGCGGGCTCAGTATGAGCACGAGACACCGCTTGGAAATGGCGGCAGTCTGATCGCGAAGGCAGCAGTATATTGGCAATCACGCACCTATCTGCGCGAGTTTAATTTCCCGATCGACAGAGTTCCGGCTTATTCAAAAACGGATATCGAGTTGAAATATATCGACCCGACAGAGCATTTTAGCCTTACCGGTTATGTCCGCAATCTTGAAAACAAGGCGGTCAGAAACGGTAGCTATGCGTTGGTCGGCGATTATCTCAGCTCATATAGCCCGCCCAGGACATACGGTGTGAGAATAGGTTACAAATACTAGGTTTGGGACTGTAAGGGCCTGCAAACATTTATAGGCTGCTCCCATATGGAAGTGACTGTCCCACCGGGAGGCGTATATACCTCTCCCGGTGGTTTTTTTGGGGAATTGGGCCGGACAAGGATAGGGTGAATGGCAAACCATGAGGAAGCGTACCCGGTCGCGCCCGGTCGCTATACGCTGGAAATGCAGGCTGAAATGGACCGCTTGGCAAAGCTCGCGCCTGAAGCTGTTGATTTTACCTGTCCGCCGGACGAGGCCGCCCGCCAAGCTGACGAAGCTATCAACGCGGTCTGGAACATCGATCAACCCGAAGTGGCGATGGTACGCCATCTTCAAATTCCTGCGGACATTTCGCTCCAGGCGGCCGCTTGCGAGGCGGTGGTCTACACGCCGGCAGATGCAGGCGAGGGGTTGATATTTTTCGTACATGGGGGCGGATGGGCATTCTGCAATCTTGCCACGCACGAGCGCTTCATGCGCGTTTTGTGCAATGAAGCGCGGAAAACAGTTGTTGGCGTCCACTATCGGCCTGCGCCCGAAAATCCTTTTCCCGCAGGCTTGAATGACGTTGTTTCGGCGTTTCGCCACGTATTGTCCGCGCGGAGCGCGTTGGGCCTACCGGGCGGGCCGGTCGTGATGGCGGGCGACTCTGCCGGCGCCAATCTGGCGCTGGCGGCCATGTTGCACGAGTTGGAGGCCGGGCGGGAAGGGCCAGTGGGTGCGCTGCTTTTCTATGGCGTGTTCGGGGCTGATTTCGAGACGCCCAGTTACAAGGCTTATGCTGACGGGCATATGCTCACTGAGGCAATCATGCGCCAGATATGGGACTGGTATATTCCTTCGGAAGTGGCGCGTCGAAACCCGCTTGCAGCGCCGCTTATGGCCACTGATGAACAACTCCGTGCGCTGCCGCCTTTGTTCCTCCTGGTAGCCGAGATAGACCCACTGGCTTCTGATACGTACAATCTTAAAAAGCGTCTGGACGCATTGGGGCGGTCGGACGTCCTATGGGTCGAGCCGGGCGTGGTTCACGGGTTTCTTCAGATGACGGCGGTGCTTGAAGCCGCGCGCCGGGCAACCGGTCAGGCAGCAGCGGCCGCCAAGCGTTTCATTGCGGCTGCGGCGCATGCGGGAAGCGCCGGAGACTGTGCAGGCGATCTTGCCGAAGATCATGTGGAAACGACATTTGCCGAACTGAGGGCGTCACTTGATGCACGTACCCGCGGACGGGAGGGGCGTTGAGGCGGCTACAACTGAAGTGACAGCGGCGCTGACTTTTATGAAGATGCCGGTTTCTCAAGAGCGGTGCACGAATCCCTGATCAGGAATTTTGGGGTGAGTATTACCGAGGCCTGTGGGCGAGGCGCTTCGCCGTTTTTGGCATCCTCCATGCGCCCGATCAGCAATTCGACCGACCGTGTCCCCATTGTTTCAATGGGTTGGGCGACGGTGGTGAGCTTGGGTCGGATCGATGAACTCCAGGGCAGGTCATCGATGCCTGCAATCGATATTTCCTCCGGGCATTTGAATCCCATCTCGGTCACGGCCTGGACGGCTCCAAGCAGCATCAGGTTGTTTGCCGCAAAAATTGCGGTCGACGGTTCGGGCATCGAAAGCAGGCGCTGAACCTCGTGATAGGCGGCATCGGTCTGTGACTCTGCAAAGCAGACGAGATTGTCGTCATACGCTATGCCCGCGCGGGTGAGCGCAGTACGGTAGCCCTCAAGCCTTTCATTCGTCGTCCAAAGATGGTGTTTGCCAATAATTATGGCGATACGACGGTGGTTCAACTTGATCAGGTAATTGGTCACCATCTGTGCGGCGAGATTATTGTCGACAACGATCGTATCGAATGGCGCGTCCGGCAATTGGCGGTCGACCAGCACCAATGGGACGTCAACCAGCCGGGCAAGCTCTTCTGTATAGGAGCGATCATCACCAACCGGGGCAAGAATTATGCCTGCGACGCGCTGTTCCTTGAACAGTTTGAGCAGATGCAATTCCTTGTCGACCTCGTCATCACTATTGGCGATCAGAACGAAGTACCCAGCCTCGCTGGCTTGCTTTTCCACCACTTTGATCAAGGATGTAAAGAAGGGGTTGGCGATATCGCCAACCACCAAACCAATGGATTTTGTACGCCCGAGGCGCAGACTGCGTGCCACGCCGTCGGGAGAATAGCCCAATTGTCGAATTGCATCCCAAACGAGCTTGGTCCGTTTTGGAGATACGCGGGCGGTGCCGTTTATGACCGCAGACACTGTTGAGATCGACACGCCTGCCTGACGCGCGACATCTTTTATATTAGCCATTGGTATCCCACGGATTCACAAGACGCTCCCCCCCCCCTCTAGAATCGTTACGAATACCCCGATTCACAAGAATTACAGCGTATATACACGCCGTAACCATTTACACAAAAATTTTGGAGATTGTGTGAACGAAGCCACCCGTCAACAAGATCCTTGCAAAAACGAAACGTTTTTATGACTTTCCGGTCTTAGGCTTTCAATCCACCCGGAATTGCTGGCGGCGTCAGGTCACAATAATGCTTACCACGAACGCCGTCCGCGGCTGAGGTTTGTGGCTGATGTCGATATAAAATTATGATTATAAAAGGAAAAATATGGTGTTCACACTAGGACTCGAACCTAGGATCGGCTGATTAAGAAGGTGCAGATCTCATTTTTGCTTTGGGTGGAAAGCGTTACGCTTTCCACCCTTAAACAACTATAGCTTGTAGGAAAGATTAACGCCAACAGTACGCGGAGCGCCATAATGCTGTGTCCAGCCGACACTGGTGTTGAGCGCCTGTGTCCTGAACAATTCATTGAACAGGTTCTTGGCCCACAGCGATGCTCTCCAATGATCGCCAAGCGATACGCCGATCTCGGCATTGCCCACGAAATATCCACCTTCAATGGCTTCGGTCGGGCTGCGTACTATGTCGAACCTGACACGGCTCTGATAGTTTCCGGATAGGGTAATGTCTGCACTTGCCTGATCGGAGAGATCCCATTTGTACCGCACAAGCCCGTTGAGCGTGAGTTTCGGCGCATTGGGCAGAACACTGCCTTTTGCCACACCGGCAACAACGGATCTGGTGACTTTCGTATCGATCGTGCCGACACCAAAACGCACGTCAAAGCCTGCGACAGGACGCCACCATATGTCCGCTTCGGCACCCCTGACCCTGGCATCGCCCACGTTGGTGATGCCGAACAGCACACCGACCGGAGAATCGAACAGCGGCCCGTAAATCTGCATGTCGCGATATTCATAGTTAAATATCGCCGCATTCAGTTGCAGGTTGGGCATGACCCTGCTCTTTACGCCCAGTTCATAGGCCGTAAGCTTTTCGTCATCGAACGGCTGGAGCACGGTCGGATCGAATGTTAACTGCCCCTGGAAGCCGCCGGATTTGAAACCC
>JBFKAE010000171.1:0-5970 GCA_041621755.1 Sphingomonadaceae bacterium
CGTAAAGAGTTGATTTGTTTTCCATGCACGGGCCGAACTTAGCTTCACACGGACAATGTTAGGATGATCAATTCGGTCAATGACCCCGATAGTGGGCTGATCGCTTGTTGCTCCTGTATCTTCGCGGAATTGTCGCCATGCAGTGGCAATGCGTTCTATTGGGCGCCCAACAGTGATCAAAATCCAATAAAGAAGGAGCCAAGCCATCACAGGAAAGGAAGTCTGATAAGCCGCGGTTATGCTTACGACTGCGGGGCCAGAAAACAAGATTTCACCACGACCAAATATACCCGTTAGTCGGAAGGTAAAACTTGCGAGGGGAGCGCGCCCATCGTTGTCATGGGTAAAAAGTGCAATGACCGCGAGGCAAATTACAATCAGAGAGAATACTACAAATACCCATCTCATGGTTTCCAATGCAGCGCCGAATTGGCTTATGCCGCTAATATCCATAGTAGTCAGCACAAGCAGGGCGCCCACCGCGCTAATGATTGCATCGCGTGGTGGCAGGAACCACGGTGCGGAAAGAAGCGACAGAAACCAGAATGATACGGCACTAAAAAGCCAAATCGTTTCAATGCCTCCCGTTGGAAGCAGTTTTCCAGATACGACGATGAATACAACGTAAGCGAACGCGGTATTAATAAACAGCGTCGTGCTTCGTTCCTTTAGGCTCTGGTATTTTTTCATTAAGCTTTCCGCCTAGTATTCATAAGTGGTTGAGACTGGATGATGTCTCACCCTTCTAGAAAGCGCAAATGACGATTTTCTTTAATATTTCCATCCAGACCTCAACACTACCCTGCAAATCCCCTTCGTTACGCCTCAAAGGCATGTCTGAACGCTGGAAAAGCTCAGGCTTTTGCGTCGGCTTTCAGTCTGGCGAGGCGTTCGTTGCAGAGGGTGGCGACCAGCTTGGTAAGTATTTCCACGCGGCCAACGATCCAGGTGAGTTCTTCGGTGGTAATCTTATAATGCCTGGAATAGCGCGCTTCGATATAGGCTTTTTTCAACAGTTCGAAGCAGCGGCGTTCAAAGCGTGTGCCGTGTGGCCAGATCTCGATCATGCGCGCGTCCATGCCTTCGATAAGCGAACGCAGGAATTTGATGTTGTGCGAAGCCGGGCCGTAATTTGTCAGGGTCAGGAGAAAGCATTGATACAGACGTTCCACCGTCTGATGCAGCAAAAAGGCGGCATCGCGGTTGTCTTTCTCGGCTACAAAGAACTTTCCCCCCTTCAGACCGCTTTTGGCGATTTCGAACCAGTTCTCAAAATGTTTTGACGCGATATCGTAAGCATCCCCGGGGGTCAGTGGCTGGGGCGTTGCGAACCGCTTGCTGCCCTTCATCTCATAAAGGCTGATGCCGTCATTGATGATATCGACGAAGAAATATTGACCTTGGGCCAGCGCGTCATTCACCTCGGCCATGGTATGGACGATGAAGTTCACCGGCGTCTTGATCCCGCGCGTGTGCATCAGCCGGTCTTCGGCTTTCTCCCAAAACGGCACCACTTGCGTCAGCGCCTTGTGACTGACGACGATCAGCAGGTCGTAATCGCTTTTATAGCCCTTTGTGGTGTGCGGCTCGTCAACCCAGCCGCCGCGCGCGTAGGAGCCGAACAGCACGATCTTGAGAATACGGCCGCGCTTTTTGTGCACGGCCGTGCCAAACTTGACGGCGTCCTCGAATTCCTCGTGAATTATGTCGAGCACGCGCGCCAGTTCGCGCTGTTTTCGGGCCGGGAGATGGTCGAGATCCGTGTGCATGCGCTGCACTCTTGCCTAATCCGTGCGTCCTGCCAACCCTCGACGAATATGTATGCCGATTGGTGGTCCAATTTTATACTCAAACGGACCCAGAAGATTGAAATCAATAGACTCTAGACCCGCGTGCGAAATCGGGGCTTTCGGATGTCAGTGCACGTAAACGCGACGTTCGGCGGTAAGTGTGATCGGCTTGGTTTCGAAGAATATGAAGTTCAGCGTCGCGGTATAGTCGAGGTCGACGGTACGAAACTTTGCCCCGTCAGTGGTTGTGCCGGATGTCAGCGTTGCGTCGCCGACTTTGACCGCTTTTGTGTTGGCAAGGCGGTTGCGAATGTAGCTGCGGACTTCGGGTTCGGTCATGTCGCTGTCGGTTTTGACTTCGCGCGCGGCATCGCCGACAACGCCCCGGATTTCCGATGTTGCGTAAAGGATCTGGCCGATCTGCGTCACGCCGATGAGCGCACTGATCAACACAGGCGATGCAAATGCAAACTCGATAAGGGCGGCGCCTGTCTCTGATTTTATTAATTTTTTCAATATGTCGCGCATCACTGGATCCTTACGGTGCTGCTGCCTGTTACGGTAATTTGGGAAGGGAACGCGGCCCGCAGTCCGATTACGGACGCGATGGCATTATAGTCAAAAACCGTGTTGTAAGGGCTTGTTACGGTCACTGAAACATAGCGGGCATAGGCCTCGCCGGCGGCACAGGACTCGTTAAAATCGTCCTGACGCTCTCCATTGCAGGTGAGGAATATATCGACGTCAGGTGTTACGTCCTCTGGATTGTCCACGGACGCATCGACCTCGTCGATCAGATATTGTTTGTCCTCGCTTTCTGCGCCTTGCGGTTTCAGGACAAGCGCGAGTTCGGTTGTGCGCTGCGCCGCCTGTTCCATATCGAGCTTGAGCGCGAAGCCGTTGACGATATCAAACGCGCCGACAGCCGCCATGGCGATCATCGGCGCGGTCAATGCCAGCTCGATCGCCGCTGTGCCGCGCGCATCGGAAAAAAATCGACGAAGCATGGGCCCCTTCATCAATTTCACCCGACCAACCGGACAACAGTGCCCGAAAAGGCCTGTGCGCCCGACCCCGCAGGGCAGGTGTTCGAAATGTCGACCGACCCTTTGAAAGAGACCTGGTCGGCGACAATCTGCATGCAGTTGGAATCGACGCCCGCATTGCCGGTGAAGGTGACATGCTGCTTCGGCATGTAGATCGCGCCTTCGAACTTCGACCCCGAAGATCCGGTGATCTTGTTGTCGTTGACCTGAGTCGAGGGCAAAGAGTCACGGCTTTGATAGATGGCAACGCCCTTATATGTCCCGCTTGTCATTGGTGTCAGCTGGATCAGCGGGTTGCCCGTGATTTTGATATTCCTGTTTTTCGCAAGCAGCAACACGGCGGTTTGACCAGCTTTTGTTGTCAGCGAGGCGGTACCTGCAATTTCAAGGTCGTCGTTGATGGTGTAGACGCCACCCTGCAGTTCGTAGTTCTTGTTGCCCGTTAACTTGAAGGAACTGTAGCAGCCTTCATTCAGTTTGACTGTTGAGGCGTTGCCGTTGCCGTTGGTGTTTTTGTTGCATGGCGATGGGACCGTGACGACGGGAAGCGATGCAAACGGGTCGGCCTGGGGCACGGAATAGGGAAACATCTCGGTACCCGAAGGCGGTGTGCCCTCAATATTGCCCACGGCAGAGAGTGGCGAGGCATTGAAGCCGCTATCGGTTTTGATGGCGGACTGGCTTGTGGCGTTTGCCGCCGCGCCGCAACCCATGTCGACGGAGCCGCCCGTACCGTCAATGCCGGTGACATCTTTGTTCGAAAGCGCAAGGATGCAGTTGGTGCCATTTGCAAGGACGGCGGCTATGGCCGAGGTGCGAATGACCGGGGCGCTGTTAAGGAACATGCCGGAAAACGGCAGGTTGCGTTGAAAGCTGAGGTTGGCCAACACGGCATTCGGGTTGCCTGCATATTCGCCGGTCGTTGGTGTCGTGAATGAAAACGCCTTGGGAACGATGTCCGCGTTATAGGCAAGGTCGGATGCAGCAACGCTTTTCCAGTCGTCACTGCTCTGTGCGATGGCGAGCGCGCCGGCAAGTGCGCTTGAATCTGCGGCCTGCTGGAGCTGGCGCTTCCAGTTCATCCATTGAACGACATCGGTGCCGATCCCGGCGCTGCCAAGAATGACAGGCACGGCGGCCGCCGTCATCAACAGCACATTACCCTTTTGATTGGCTTTGATCCGTGAAACAAATGCACGGAAATTACGTCGAACGCTGCTCACAACTGGGCTCCTTACACAAAGAGTGACCCGCCCATATGCTATGGCCTTGGTATCTATTCGCCTAAGGAACGTGGTTAAGGGTTAGAATTTATAGTGGTTGTGGTGCTGTTTTTTGTTGACAATTATGCGTTCAAATCGGCCCAGAAATGTCGAAAATTTTTACATAAATTTTAGAAGTTGTTTCAGCGGCGCAGCAATTTCATGGACTTGTCTGTTTGGCCCGATTTTTGCTTATATGTTGGCACTCAGGTTTTTTAACGGCGGACATACAATGAAAAAAATTATTGTTGCTACGATGCTTGCAACTGGCGCTGCCGTTGCATCTTTAACACCAGCAAATGCGGCTCCACTCTGCACGAATGGCGGATTTGGACCGGGCAGCTATGTTTGCACATATGACGGCCTTGCTGGCAACACCAATGACAGCGAAACCAATGTCGAAACTGCGATCCTGGCGGCGTCGGGCCTTGTTGTCGATCTCACCGAAAGCTACAAGAGCGACGAAGATGTCGGTTTCGCATCGTTTACCAATGCCGTCATCGACGATGACGAATGGGACTTTTCGGCAAGCTCGACGTTTTTCGATATTCTGAACAACGATCTGCTTGTCGAATATATCACGGTGAAGGCTGCGAACGAATTTAACCTGTTCTATTTTCCGGGCGGTATCAATTCGGGCAATCTTTATGTCGACTTCCTGAACAGGGGTGGTCAGGTTCCGAACATTTCACATGTTACGTTCTGGAATCCCAGCGAGAGACCGCCACAGGTGCCGGAGCCTGGCATGCTTGGCTTGCTTGGCCTTGGGCTGATCGGCGTGGCTGCGATGCGTCGTCGGAAGACAGCTTAACAGCCCTTTCTATCAGACGGTTTATAAAAGGCGGCCCGAAGGGGTCGCCTTTTTTATTGTCTCCACTTAACGGGCAAGCGCACACATAAAGGCCGTATCGGCCTTGACTCCTCGCGCGATCAGGAAAATAGTGTATCCAGTATTGCGGCGATTACTTTAAAGCCGATGAAGGGTGGTCACGCATCTGGGACTTTCGCGGGGAGGCGAAAATACATGAAGAATGATTGGGTTCTGGAACGCTTTGCGGCGGTTGATCGCAAGGACATTGACGGTTTTATCAACATGCTGACCGACGATCATCGCTTTGTCTTTGGTGCGCGGGACCCGGTGATTGGCAAGGGCGATGCGCGCGCGGTTGTGCTGCATTTCTGGTCGTTGATCGGACGCTTGCGCCACAATATCTGGCGCGTGACCGAGTCTGACGAGTTGATGTTCGTTGAAGCCAATGTCGAATATGAACGGCTTGATGGCCGCGTGGTGACGGTGCCGTGCTGTGACGTAATCAAGATTCGCGGCGACAAATTATGCGAGCAACGCGCCTATCTTGACCAGAGTGCGGTCTGGGCAGACCTGTCAACGGGCGACCATGATTTTGCGGAAAGCTGGACGGACAAGCCTGCGCGCTGATCGTCGACAATCAACAAAACAATAGGAGCGCTGGTGATGACAGATGCGGAAAAAATCGCGCTGATGTGGGAAGAGCGCGCAATCATCAAGGTCATGCTGAAATTCGGGCGTTCGCTCGATATTGGCGACTGGCCGGGCTATCGCTCGTGCTTTACCGATACGATCCTGGTCGATTTCAAGCGCCTTACCGGCTTTGACACGGTCAAGGTCAGTGCCGACGAATGGACGCGGTTTGCCGAGTTGATCCTGTCACCTGTGCGTCGCCAGCACGTCTATTCGAATTTCGATATCCGCATTGATGGGGATCGGGCGTTTGCGATCACATATATGACGGCGCGTCACTGGAAGAGCACCGATCTCGGGTCATCGAATTACAATCAGTTTGGCTGGTATGATACGTGGTTCGTGCGGCAGGATGATGTGTGGAAAATATC
>JBFKAE010000172.1:0-5932 GCA_041621755.1 Sphingomonadaceae bacterium
AACCATGTCGTGTTCGGCGGATTAAGTCAGGGTGCAGGTTTTTCACCCTATCCTCAGCACGCTACCCCCGCCGCTGTATATGCTACAAACATTGTCATCCTAATTTTCCTCACCTAATAGCCTTACGAGCGAGGGAGCAGCGCGTTGCGGACACGGTTTCGTGCGTGAGTTGTGACGAGCAAGCAATTGCAAACAGGAATGATGTAAAACATGAAATCACTACTCGTAACTGGCGGCACAGGGTCTTTTGGAAAAAAGCTGGTCGCAACACTGCTGCAGCGGAGCGATGTCGAGCGGATCATTGTTTTTAGCCGCGACGAACTGAAACAGTATGAAATGGCAAATATCGAACCGTTTCGTTCCAATCTTGACCGCTTGCGCTTTTTCATAGGCGATGTGCGGGACTTGCCCCGCTTGGAAATGGCGATGGAAAACGTCGAGGTCGTCATTCACGCGGCGGCCTTAAAGCAGGTTCCTGCTGCTGAATATAATCCTTTCGAGGCGATCAAGACCAATGTCATCGGGGGACAGAACGTCATCGACGCGTGCCGCCGCAATTCTGTGAAGCGCGTCATTGCGCTCAGCACAGACAAGGCTGCCGCACCGATCAATCTTTATGGCGCCACCAAGCTCTGCTCCGATAAACTGTTCGTCGCTGCGAACAATTATGCGGGGCCGCACGATGTCCGCTTTTCAGTCGTCAGATACGGCAATGTTCTTGGCAGCCGCGGAAGCGTTATTCCCTTTTTCCTTCAGAAACAAAGCTCCGGCACGTTACCAGTCACCGACGAACGCATGACGCGGTTCAGCATCACGCTTCAGCAGGGCGTAGACTTTGTTCTTGCCTGTCTGGAACGCATGTGGGGAGGTGAATTGTTCGTACCCAAAATTGCATCCTATCGGATACTTGATGTCGCAAGCGCCGTTGCGCCCGATTGCAAAATCGAAATCGTGGGCATCCGACCAGGTGAAAAACTGCATGAGGAAATGATCACGACTACAGATGCCCTGAATACTGTAGAATTTGACGATTATTTTGTAATCCTGCCCTCGACCCCGCTGTGGGACACCGATAAATTCCGGAATGAAAGTGCACAGAACCCCGGCAAAATTGTGAGTGACGACTTTTGCTACAATAGCGGCTCAAATCCAGAATTTCTAAGTGTCTCGGAAATCAAACAGCTCATTAAGAAGGAAATCCATGCCTGAGATCGTTATTCCTTACGGTCGACAGAGTATAGATTCTAACGACATTGCCGCGGTTGTTGCTGTACTGGAATCCGATTTTCTGACTCAAGGGCCAATCATTGGTCAGTTCGAACAGAAAATTGCCGATTTATGTGAAGCGAGATTCGCAATTGCCGTTAACAGCGCGACTTCGGCGCTGCATATAGCCTGTCTGGCGCTTGGCCTTGGCCCCGGAAAACGACTTTGGACCATCCCCAATACTTTCGTGGCGACCGCCAATTGCGCCCGTTATTGCGGAGCGGATGTTGATTTCGTCGATGTTGATCCCCAGACGTACACAATCTCGGTTTCAGCGCTGACGGACAAGCTTGAAATCGCAGATCGGCAAGGCGCACTGCCCAATATCGTAGTCGGGGTCGATTTTGCCGGTCAGCCATGCGACTGGGCCGCGCTGGCGGCGCTCAAGGCGCGTTACGGCTTTGCGCTCATCGATGACGCATCGCACGCGCTTGGCGCGCGCTATAACGATCGACCGGTCGGAAGTCTGCCGGGCGTCGATATCTCCATTTTCAGTTTCCACCCCGTCAAGATCATAGCGACGGGCGAGGGTGGTATGGCCGTCACGAACAATCCTGACCTTGCCGACCGTCTGGCAATGTTGCGTACGCACGGCATAACCAAGGCCTCTGACGCCTTCGAGGCTGAGAATGACGGCGACTGGTATTACGAGCAACAGTCGCTTGGCTATAATTACAGAATGACCGAGCTTCAGGCGGGACTGGGTTGCAGCCAGCTTGCCAGACTGCCGCTGTTTCTGAAGCGTCGACGCGAACTGGCGGCACGGTATGATCAGTTGCTGGCAGATTTACCTGTGCTTCGTCCCTTCCAGAGCGTATCTTCATTATCGTCGTGGCATCTCTATGTCATTCAGGTCGATGACGATGTCCGCAAGGCAGTATTTGACGGGCTACGCGAAGCGGGAATAGGCGTTCAAGTCCATTATATTCCGGTGCATCTGCAGCCCTATTATCGGCAATTGGGCTTTAAGGCAGGCGATTATCCAGTGGCAGAAGCCTATTACAGCAAAGCCATATCACTGCCGCTCTATCCGGACCTGACCGACGCGCAACAGGATTATGTCGTGGCCGCACTGCGCACCTTGCTGGCCAAGGACGCCTGAACATGGCAGAAATTGCCATAGGCACCGCTCAATTCGGTCTGGATTACGGGATCGCCAATCGTCATGGCCGTGTAACACCCGAAGATGCTGAACGTATTTTGCAACGTGCGCATGAGCGCGGCTGCGAGTGGATAGATACAGCCACTGCCTACGGCGAGGCAGAGCAGACGCTCGGCAAGCTAGAGGCAACCCGCCAATTCAAGATATGCAGCAAGGTTGGCGCAAATGCCGACGGCGACCCATCGATGTTGCGCACAGAACTGACCGAAAGCATCGAGCGCCTCGGCACGACCATTGACGTTCTGCTGTTGCACCGCTCGGAGTGGCTTCGCGACGATAGAGCATCGGCAGTCCGAAAATGGGCCGATGAGGAGCGTGCGGCCGGGCGTATCGGCACCTTTGGCGTCTCCGTCTACGGACCCGAGGAAATCAGACCTGCCCTGTTGGCAGGTGTCGAATGGGTGCAATTGCCGCTCTCGGTCCTTGGTCAGAGCTGGTTACAAGATGGTCATATCGATCGCCTTCACGACGCCGGCGTCAAAGTTCAGGCCCGTTCACTATTGGCCCAGGGCATCGTTGCGGTGGCACCGGAGGTCTTGCCGGACCTACTCAACAGCGTTCGACCACATCTGAAAGTGCTGCAGGCCGCAGCGCACCAATTAAACGTCACCACCGTCGACCTTGCGCTTGGCTTTGCCGCACAAACATCAATAGACATGATGGTGATCGGCGTTGAAACTGTTGCCCAGCTCGATGCCTGTCTCGATGCAACCACGCGTAGCTTTGACGTTGAATGGGCCGATTTTGCATGCCAGGACGCCCAGGTACTTGACCCTCGATTTTGGCCTGCTGGCCTCAGGATAGCCGCATGACCACTGATCAAGATCTGATTTTCCGCCAGTCTGAAGGCAATGCATGGTATCAGCGCAATTCACAGGCGTTGGACAATACGGAGAAGCGGGATCCTGCCCTGCTGCTGCTCCAGCAGATTGCAACTGAAAAACTGGCATCCATACGAACAATTTGCGATGTTGGCTGCGCGAATGGCTGGCGTCTTTCCAGGCTGCGCGACAGTGTGCTGGAAGCAAATCGCTTTTGCGGTTTCGATGCCAGCGAGGATGCGATATCGGCCGGACGTGAAAAATATGCAGGGCTCGAGCTTGCTACCGGTCTTGCAGACGCCCCCCCTTTTGACGATCAATTCGACCTCGTCATCGTCAGCTTTGTCCTGCACTGGATCAGTCGCTCAAGGCTCGCATATTCAATGGCAGCGATCGACAGACTCGTCGCGCCGGGCGGGTTTTTGCTGATCGCCGATTTCTTGCCCGACCGCCCGTGCGCGCGCCATTACCATCACCGACAGGATGTAGAGCTCTACACATATAAGCAGAATTATATTGCACCATTTACTGCGCTGGGCCTGTACAGGGAAACCGCTCGTATCACCTTTTCGCACGACGATAAGGGGCTAAGCATCGGGCCGGCAGCTGATCAGGACCGGGCGGTATGCGCCCTCCTGCACAAGCCCCATGATATGTACCCACGCGCATGACGGTTCTTGCCGTTCTTCAGGCCCGGACATCGTCATCGCGCTTGCCTGACAAAGTCCTGCGGCCGGTGCTGGGGGAGCCTATGCTCGCTCGTCAGATTGAACGCATCGGGCGCGCAAAGCATATCGATACGCTTGTTGTCGCCACCAGCAGCGAACCCGCAGATCAACCGATTGAGGATTTGTGCAAACGACTTGGCGTTGCTTGCCACCGCGGTTCTCTCGATGATGTGCTCGACCGTTTTATGGGCGCCGCCCAACCTTATGATCCCGATTGGATTGTAAGGCTGACGGGGGATTGCCCGCTCATAGACCCTGTCGTCATTGATGAAGCCGTCAAGCTCGCTCACGATGGTGCGTATGACTATGTCACAAATGCCCTGGAGCCGACCTATCCAGACGGTCTTGATGTAGAGGTTGTTTGCGCCAACGCCCTTAGGACGGCCTGGAAGGAAGCCAAATTGCCTTCCGAACGCGAACATGTGACGCCATTCATTCACACGCGCCCCAAACGGTTTCGCATTGCCCATCTGAAGCAGACGCGGGATTTGTCGCATTTGCGTTGGACTGTCGATGAGGTCGCTGACTATGAGCTGATATGCAAGATATATGATCGGCTATACCCTACTAACCCGGCTTTCAATACTGACGACATACTTGCATTGCTTGACCGCGAGCCGGCGCTCGCCACGTCAAACACAGCACATACGAGAAATGAAGGCTATGCAAAGTCAAAGGCAGAAGACGCGATGTTTCTGAACTCTACACGTTATGCACAATCCGAAGCTTTGCTTGATCGCGCACTCAAAACCATCCCCCTTGGGTCGCAGACTTTTTCGAAGAGCAAAACACAATATCCATTCGGCGTGTCGCCATACTTCATCAAACGTGGCGCGGGATCCCGTGTGTGGGATGTCGACGGCAATGAATATGTTGATTTTATCAATAGTTTATGCGCGATCACATTGGGGTATAGCGACCCCGACGTCGACGCAGCGGTCAAAGCCCAGCTTGAAGACGGCATATTGTTTTCGCTGCCGCACCCGATCGAAATGGAGGTGGCCGAAGCCCTAGTCGAGATGGTGCCCTGCGCCGAGAAGGTTCGATTTGGCAAGAATGGCTCCGATGCGACAGCCGGGGCCGTACGGATCGCCCGCGCCTTCACAAAGCGGGATCATGTGGCTGTATGTGGGTATCATGGCTGGCAGGACTGGTACATTGGCTCCACCGCGCGAAATCTTGGCGTGCCACAGGCAACTCGCGATTTGACGCATGGTTTTACGTATAATGATGCGGACTCGCTCCACCAGCTTCTCAATACGCGGCCAGGCGAATTCGCCGCTGTCATTCTCGAACCGATGAACGTTGTACACCCGTCGCCAGAGTTTCTGCATAATGTGCAAGCGATGGCGCGCGATCATGGCGCCGTTCTTATCTTTGACGAGACGATAACCGGTTTTCGCTTCGCAAATGGCGGTGCACAAGAGCTGTTTGGCGTGACGCCCGATCTTGCAACGTTCGGCAAAGGCCTGGCCAATGGCTATCCGGTTTCAGCGGTTGCGGGCCGCGCAGACATAATGAAGTTGATGGAGGAAGTGTTTTTCTCTTTCACCTTTGGCGGAGAGACATTGTCGCTCGCCGCCGCCAAAGCAACCATGGACAAACTCAGACGCGAGCCGGTCGTCACAACACTTCGCACCCAAGGACAGAAAATCATCGACGGTGCCGCTGCGCTGATTGCGCGTCACGGCGCAGAGGCCTTTTTGTCGGTCAGCGGCGATCCGACATGGTCATTTTTGACAATCAAGGATGCTGAGCCTTACAGCATGTGGCAACTGAAAACGCTGTTCATGCAGGAGATGTTCACGCGCGGACTGCTGGCCTATGGCACACATAATATGTCTTATGCGCATTCAGACGCTGATATAGCCAAGCTGCTCGCGGCATATGATGAGGTGTTTGCGATCCTGGTGGCAACAGTCAGCGAACGATCGCTCGAACAACGACTGCACTGC
>JBFKAE010000173.1:0-5902 GCA_041621755.1 Sphingomonadaceae bacterium
AATCAGGACGAGCAGCTAGTTGCGGAAATACAGCGCACATTTGTGATCCGGAAAGAGATCGCGGCATGACCAAATCATCGCCGTTCATCGAAAAGACCTTCCCGCCGATCACACGCACGACGCTTGCGCTGTATTCCGGAGCTTCGGGAGACATCAACGCTGCGCATATCGATATCGACGCGGCGCGTGCAGCCGGCTTCGAAGATGTCTTCGCACAGGGCATGCTGGTAATGGCCTATATGTCGAGCGCAGTAACGAACACCGTCGCGCCACACCTCCTGCGGTCGCTGTCGACAAGATTTGCCGGCATCACCAAGCTCGGCGACGTATTGACCTGCATCGGCATCGCCTCGGAACCGTTCGACGAAAATGGCGAGCGCTGTGTAGGGATCGATCTTGAAATCAAAGACCAGGCCGGGGAAGTGAAGCTTGCTGGCCGGGCCGTTTATGTACTGGAAGCGAAATGAAGAAACTTGAAGGCAAGGTGGCGCTGATCACCGGATCGGGGCGTGGAATCGGCCGCGCAATTGCACTGAAACTTGCTAGCGAGGGTGCCAAGGTCGTTGTAAACGACCTTGACTCCGAACCCGGCGATGCCGTGGCAAAGGAAATTATTGCGGCGGGCAGCGACGCTGTAGCCGTAAACGGCAATGTGACTGCGCCCGATTTCGCCGACCGCTTCGTACGAGCCGCGATCGAAAAGCTCGGCGGTATCGACATCATCGTTAACAATGCTGGCTACACCTGGGACGCAACCATCGGCAAGACGACCGACGAGCAGTTTGAGGCGATGATCGACATTCACCTGAAGGCACCGTTCAAGATCCTGCGCGCGGCGGCCGAACCCATTCGTACTTACGCCAAGCAGGAAGCAGCCGACGGTCGGCGGGTCCATCGCAAGGTCGTCAACATTTCCTCAATCGCTGGTCTGTCCGGCAATATTGGACAAGCGGGCTATTCATCAGGCAAGGCAGCGATCGTCGGTTTGACCAAGACGATGGCCAAGGAATGGGGCCGCTTCAACGTAAACGTCAATTGCGTGGCATTTGGCCTGATAGGTACACGACTGACGCAAGCCATTGAGGCTGAGCCGGCGAAGATCGACATCGCAGGACGCGAGATCAAGGTGGGTATCCAGCCGCAGCTGATCGAGGCTTGGGAGAAGACAATTCCGTTGGGTCGCGCTGGCGTTCCAGAAGAAGCTGCCGGAGCCGTCTACCTGTTTTGCAGCCCCGAATCTGATTATATTACAGGCGAGGTTCTCGTATGTGGCGGAGGCTTGACCGGTTGAACGAAACGTCGTCAAGATAACGCAATCCGCATAGCATAAGGCACGATGGAAGGAGAGTAGGCTTGGCATTTTCGACCGGTGATGATTCCCCGAACGCGCCTGCTCGCATCTATTCGCTTGCCCGTGAAGACTGGCTGGCTCTGCACAAGGAAGAGGTGATCGATCCGGGCCGCGCGATCATCGATGCGCATATGCATCTTTGGGATCGCCCCGGCGAACGCTTTTTGTTGGACGAGGCGCTCGCCGAAACTGGCTCCGGCCACAATGTCATTGCCAGCGTGTTCGTTGAATGCCATGCGATGTATCGGTCGAATGGGCCCGAGGCCTTTCGACCGATTGGCGAAGTAGAGTTCGCTAACGGCATTGCCGCACAAGCGGCAAGTGGACGATATGGTGCAACACGCTTAAATGCCGCGATCGTGGGTCATGCAGACCTGACCCTTGGCGATGATGTTCGCCCCGTGCTGGAGGCACAAATCTCCGCAGGAGGTGGTCGATTTCGGGGCATTCGCCATTCGACTGCGCATGATGCCGACCCTGCAATCTCAGCTATCTACCCCATGAAGTCGGCGAACCTTATGGCCGACGCCAAGTTTCGCTGTGGCTTTGCCCATCTAGAACCCCTCGGCCTTACATTCGACAGCTGGCTGTTCTATCCACAGATTGAAGAACTCGTCGATCTAGCAAAGGCCTTTCCTCATACCCGGATTGTGCTGAATCATTGCGGTGGTCCGATTGGCGTTGGAAACTACGCGATAAATCCCGACAGTGTGTTTGAGGACTGGCGCTCCCGCATTCGGCATCTGGCCGAGGTGCCTAATGTTCACATGAAGCTTGGCGGACTGGCAATTCGACTGCTCGGACATGACTTTGAGAGTCGGCCCACTCCGCCGTCATCTAATGAACTGGCTGAAACGTGGCGTCCGATCATCGAAACCTGCATAGAGGCGTTCGGACCAAAACGCTGCATGTTCGAAAGCAATTTTCCGCCAGATAAAGGTCAATGCAGCTATCGCATGCTATTCAACGCTTTCAAACGCATTGCGGCACAATACAGCGATACCGAACAGGATGCGATGTTTTCGCAATCGGCTGCAAATTTCTACTCGCTCTGATCCTCAAGCCAGAAACTGTCCTCCGGATCTCTGCCCAAAAGATGGTCAACTAGCATCCTTGCAGCAGCCGGACTGCGTTCCGTGTCTCGCATACACAGGACGAGCGAACGTCTTGCCCAACTTTCGTTCAACTTTCTAACCTCGAAGCCGAGCTTCTCGGCGTAAGGGTAAGCAGCGGTGGAAGGCAGGATAGCGACTCCAAAACCGACGGAGACCATGTGGCAGATGGATTCGAAGCTGGTGGCATGGGCGCGTTCGTTCAGTTCTCGACCCATCGCTTGGACTTGCTGCCGGTAAAGCGATAAAAGGGCGCTATCGCGCTGCATTCCAATAAAGGGTTCATCGATTACGTCCACCAAACCGAGTATCTCTCGCTCAGCCAGCCGGTGCCCTTTTGGCAAAAGAACCACCAACTCGTCTTCCTGCCATGGAATCGTAATCAACGGCACGGAGGGAACCGTTCCTGAAATCAGTCCAAGGTCAGCGGCACCTACTGACACCGCATGCACGACCGATGCGCTGGTCTCCTCTACCAGCATGATCTCAATCCCCGGATTACTGCGAATAAAAGATGCCAGCTGTTCAGGCAGATCGCCTGCGGTCGCCGACATATGGGCGTGAAGCCTAATCAGCCCGCGCGCGCCTCCCCGTGCCACCTCAATATCAAGCGCCATACGATCGAGCTGCTCGAATACGTCATAAAGTTGCTTGATGAAGGACTTACCTGCATCGGTCAGCAAAACACCACGGTCACGCCTATCGAAAAGCGTGATACCAATCCGCCCTTCGATCTCCGCAACCCGACGACTTACTGCGGAAAGCGACGTGTTCTCGCGCTGGGCCGCAGCGGCAAAACTCAGTTCCTCTGCCGCAGTGACAACCAGCCGCAGGCTCACCAGGTCGAGCCCTAACCTTACCCATTTCGGCCGAGGTGAAGTGGATGACGAGGTCACGTGTCTCCCTAAGCTTCCAAACCGGGAAGGCTAGGGTCAGGACCCATTAAATGCACACCCGTGATGGTGTAAGAGCGGGATGAGCCGCGAGGAAAGGCCGTGGCGGCGTGGCATCGCCACGTTGGCACGGGCTTGACGCTGCGGATCGCCCGCTATTGCGCCACAGACCTTGCAGGACCCTGCACAGATATCTTTGCTCCATGGCGGCGTTGCTCAATTGCCCGATAGCGCTGCTATCGGGCGCATTCGCGCCTTGCCATGAACCAAATCCATCTGCGTCACGGGCGTGCATTTAATGGGTCCTGACCCTAGGTTTCATACAGGTCAGCTGACAGGAAAGCGTTCGCATAACCATACTACAATCAATTTCATCCCTTTGTCCCGCTCAGTGAGCGGAAGACCATAATGATCACCATCGATAAATTCCATCACCTTATCTGTCGATGGACAGGCCGCTACCTGATCCCTGTTATCATCAGGATAGCACACATTATCACCGCGATAAGCCAACATCAAAAATGGTACGTGAATCGATTCAAGATTGCGAATGACATTGGCGCGCGATGATATGGACCAACTACTCAACCAAGCCCTCGGCGTGATATATCTGGAAAACCCACCGGGGCCATAGTTGCCACGCAATGGGTCTGTAGTGGCGACCGATCCTACCTCCCTTTTCGATTCCCAACTGTGCAGCGATAGGTCGCAATAGGCAGGATTGGCTTCGGTTCGATATATTATCATGTACCGGCCCGCCGAAGCGCGCCTGCGAATAAAGTGCTGCTCTTCCAACGATAATTCGGAAAATCCCGGATCACTCATCTTCTTCTTGTAAAAAGAACTTTCGGCGATCCACCCACGTGCTTTAGCATCAAGACGGGCCACTCGCGCGGCCTGTCCTACACGATAGCGTTCGAGGAATTCGGCGGAATAGACACTCGATTCCGGAGGCTCGCGGTATCCGTTCGCCGGATTGTACATGTCGAGCGACGGGTCTACGGAGAGCGGGTCCTCCTCGTCGACAACCGACGGATCGATCGCGTCCAGCATCAATGCACCTTCGCCGGGATGGGTAGCCATCATCACGAGGCCATCGGCTGCTGGCATCTCAACAGCATTAAGATCGAGCGGCTCGCCTGCTACAGTCTCGGTAAGACGACCAGGCGGAGGGGTTGCCGCCTGTTCTTGATAGAAGGTAAACAACCCTCCCCCGCCGCTATTGCCCACAAGCACCAGTTTCTGGAACTTCCGCTGCTTCTTCAGATAACAAAAGCCGGCAGCGAGATCCTGCACGATCTTCTCATGTTCGCAATCGACATCATTATTCAGACCACGGCACTGGTGGCCATAAGCGGCGAATCCCGCATCGAGCAAATAGGGAATGAGATAATGCTGGCTCATGTCCGCGCGAGGGTGAGAAAAACACACAACAGTTTTTTCCCCACCTTTGCTATAGAGTACTCCACGCGAAGGAACGCCGTCCGCCGCCTTGAACGAGATAGTCTCCGAGCGCGTACCTTCAGGCAATGACGAAAAATCAATCACGCCAACCCCCGGTGCCGACACCTGGTGCTGAGTATGCTTTTTCCCTTCTACATTGCGACCAGCCATTATTTTGCATCCTTTCCATCTGCGCTTCCCAAGCGGCCTGCATCACAGCCGTTCTTGGGAGGGAGCGCTGCATACGCATGTGCACCCCCGATCGATCACTCATCAAGCAGACTGCTGAACGATGCAGCATCTCTGTTCAACGGTTCTTCAGCCTAATCCATTTTGTAATAGGGGCCGGTCATAATACCTCCATCGACAGGCATGATCACGCCGTTTAGATAAGAGGAACCATCGGATAATAACCATGCTGCAGCCTGCGCCAGTTCGCGTGGCATGCCGGGGCGACCGAGTGGAATCTGCCTGATCCGATTCAGCGTGTTCTGCTGCTGGTTATTCACACCACCCACTGCCATCGACGAGGGCCGCGACCGACCAGGACACACAGCATTCACCCTGATACCCCGACCGCCATAGTCCTGCGCGCCGGTCTGGGTCAGCCCGACGACGCCGAATTTGCTGGCAGCATAGGCGACATTGTTGCCGAATGCGCAGATACCAGTCAGCGAAGACGTGTTGACGATGGATCCACCGCCCGTCTTCAGCATCTCGATAATCTGATATTTCATGCACCAGAAAACGCCGGTCAGATTGATGTTGATAACTCGCTGAAACTCTTCGGTCGAAGTTTCATGAATCTGGCCCTGCTGCACCACGGCGGCATTATTGAAGGCGCCATCCAGACGGCCGTATAACTTGGTCGCCGTTACAGCGAGATTTTGCACCGAATCTTCATTGCCCTGATCCGTTTTGACAAATTCGGCGGTGCCGCCAGCCTGTTTAACGAAACCGAGCGTTTCTTCACCATCTGCTTCATTGATGTCTGCCAGCGTCAGCTTGGCTCCAGCGCTCGCGCCGATGTCGTCGGTGATCGACGCGCCGAAGGCCTGGGGCACGTAGAAGATCGAGTTCATGACCACACTCAAAAAGACGTC
>JBFKAE010000174.1:0-5852 GCA_041621755.1 Sphingomonadaceae bacterium
CTGCTTGACCCGCATATACCATTCAACGAGGCGGCGTACCTGGCGCGGTGTATAACCGCGCGCGACCAGACGCTCGACAAAATCGTCGTGTTTGCGTTCGGTTTCGCGATCCTTCTTGGAGCCGAAGCCAATAACAGGAAGCAAATCCTCAACTTGACTGAACATGCGTTTCTCGATGACTTCGCGAATTTTTTCATAGGAGGTCCAGTTAGGATTGCGCCCCTTATTGTCGGCTCGCATCCTCAACGCGAACTTGACCACCTCGTTTCTGAAATCCTTCGGATTTGCTATTCCTGCAGGCTTTTCGATCCTTGACAATTCCTGGTCGATCACAACCCTGTCGAGCATCTGGCCAGTGTCAGGATCCTTGAAATCGAGATTTTCGATCCAAGCATCGGCATAGGCAACGTAGCGGTCAAACAGGTTCTGGCCATAATCGCTATAGGATTCGAGGTAAGCCTTCTGGATTTCGTTGCCTATAAATTCTGCAAAACGCGGCGAAAGTTCGCCCTTGATAAATTCAAGATATCGCGCCTCGGTTTCCGCAGGCAGCTGCTCCTGACGTACCATCATTTCCAGCACATACATGAGATGCACGGGATCGGCTGCAATCTCTTCGGTGTCATAATTAAAGGTTGAGGACAGCGCCTTGAAGGCAAAGCGTGTGGACATACCGGTCATACCTTCATTCACTCCGGCTGCGTCTTTATATTCCTGCATGGTTTTTGCGTGTGGATCTGTATCGCGCAACATTTCACCGTCATAGATCCGCATTTTCGAATATATGCTGCTGTTTTCTGGCTCAGTGAGACGCGTCAGCACAGAGAAGCGTGCAAGCATCTCCAGAGTGCTCGGCGCACAAGGTGCCTGAGCAAGATCAGATCCGCTCAGTAGTTTTTCATAGATGCGCTTTTCCTCAGTCACGCGCAGGCAGTAGGGCACCTTGATGACATAGATCCGGTCAATGAAGGCTTCATTGTTCCGGTTGTTCTTGAAATTCTGCCATTCGGCTTCATTGGAATGGGCCATGATGGTGCCAGAAAACGGAATTGCGCCGATGTTCTCGGTGCCGATGTAGTTGCCCTCTTGCGTGGCGGTCAGCAGCGGATGCAACATCTTTATTGGCGCCTTGAACATCTCGACGAATTCCAGAAGGCCTTGATTCGCGCGGTTCAAACCCCCTGAATAGCTGTAAGCGTCGGGATCGTTCTGCGATAGCAATTCCAGTTTGCGGATATCGACCTTGCCCACCAATGAGGAGATATCCTGATTATTTTCGTCACCTGGCTCTGTCTTGGAAATGGCGAGCTGGTGTACCCGCGACGGCCACAGCCGGGCCACCGTGAATTTCGAAATGTCCCCGCCAAATTCCTCCAACCGCTTACGGCACCATGGGCTGATCAGTCCCGAAAGATAGCGCCTGGGAATCGAATACTGATCCTCGATCATGTCTCCGTCCCTGATGGAATCGAATAATGAGAGCGGGCTTTCGAAGACAGGGCTGACATCGTCCCCAGCTTTCAACACATAAATCGGGTACTGCTCCATCAATGCCTTCAGCCGCTCGGCAATGGAGGACTTGCCCCCTCCGACCGGCCCCAGCAGATACAAAATCTGCTTCTGTTCTTCGAGCCCTTGTGCAGCGTGGCGGAAAAAGGAAACGATACGTTCGATCGTGTCCTCTAAACCGTACAATTCCGAAAATGTCGGATAGGTGCGGATTGTCCTGTTCATGAATATCCGGCTCAGGCGTACGTCCTTCGAAGTGTCGATTACGTCTGGCTCGCCAATAGCAGCGAGCAGGCGTTCAGCGGAATTGGCATAAGCCAGCCTATCCTCGCGACACGTGCGCAGATAATCCTCGAGAGGTATATCTGCCTCACGGCGTTCCTCGTAAGAGCGCTGAAAATTAGAGAACAGGTCGTTTGCGGCCATTTCGAGCACCTCAATTGCCCCCGCAATTCTACGTTCCAACGTACACGAAAAACACGATTTAGACCATAATGACTTAGAGTTTATCTGACTTAGATTGAGGCATATCCTGCGCCCCTGATGTAATTTGCACATTCATCTGGCGGGAAGCGGTCGAGCAGTTTTCCGATGCGCCGCCAAGTGGCTTCGACGGTGCGCTCGGCTGTCGCAGGGAGAGAAAGTTGTCGAGATCAGCCGATTGTTGGGAATCTCTGAGCAACACTATTACCGCTGGCGCAAAGAATATAGTGGACTGAATGTCAGCCATGCGAGACGTTTAAAGGGTCTCGAGAAGGAGAACCAGCGGCTGAGGAAGGCTTTGTCCGATCAGACGCTGGATGCCCTGATACTGAAGGGGGTTGTCGAGGGAAAGTACTAAGCTCTTCGCGGCATCGGCTGGCCCTCGATCATCTGCAGGAGGCATTTATCGATCTCCTTGCGCCTATACTCGAAAGTCATGGACTCGTGGTACTGAGTAGCTCGGCAGACGTGGTGAAAGGTACTAAGTTCTAGCTTCGTTGCCAATTCATGTGCTGTCAGTCTGATGATTGCTCCAGCCGGTCGACCAGCTGCTTTGACAGACCGCTCAATCTATGTACCTCCAGCCGATGAAGCGGTTATAGGTATTTGCCCTCTTACATTGCGATCAGGTGTCTCAGCTCTCCAGCGAACCGAACCATAGGGTCGCTCTAACATCCGCCGGACCCGGACGGGCTCGATTCCGATATGCAAGTCCATCGCCGCCTGCTGAATATTTTGTTCTTCCAGCGTGCTTCGATTACGTTGATGCAGATAATCGTGCCAAGTGGGGCACCAATAGCGTTCCACCCACAATTCGGGGTTGGCAAGATCTCGAGCTATCATCCACCCATATGCGCCATTCCGGGATCTGATGTGCTGTACCTCTTGCATCAAGTGATGAAATTCACGGGCCTTATCCAGAGCGATGCTATACTCCACCTCAATGGCAATTGGTCCGCTCCGCCCATTGATTCCAAGTTGAACATCGGGATCCGAGAGCAATATTCCAGCCCCGTCAGTTGTCGTGTCGCGGTCAATCACGGGTATAATAAGTCCGATCAGGGGGGCGAGACCTAACAGAATCGCGGCTATTAACAAAACGTCCTGTTCGCCGATATTCTCCGCTGCAATTCCCCAAAGCCAGCTGCCTATGGCAATACCGCCTGCCATTGATGCTTGGAACGTAGCAATCACGCGACCGACCACCCACCGTGGTGCGCAAAGCTGAAGCGAGGTATTCAGGACAGTTGTGATAATTGTCCATGCATATCCCCCTGTAATTAGCATGGCGCAGATCACGATCAGATTGCCGTTAAATGAAATAATGACAAGACAAATGGCGAAAACAACGGCCATAGTTCCTAGCAATTTCTCGCTACCCATCAAGCGCAACCGCCCTAACGAGAGCACACCAAGCACGGCGCCAATACCGAAGGAGCCCAACATCACGCCGTATGTTGTGGCATTTCCGGCGAGCATGTTGCGCGCAAGCAATGGCATCATTGCGACGATAGCAGATCCGGTAAGTCCGAAAACAATAGTGCGAATAATCACCGTGCGAGCCGGGCGCATATAAAGCACATAACGCAATCCAGACATTATGGCGCGGCTGACCCGTTCTGGCGGGAGGCGCGTTGCCTCCTGAACACGTCTCCATTTCAGTAAAATGAGAATAAGCGGTAAATAAAACAAAGCATTGATGGCGAAAGCAGCGGTAACTCCAGCAGCAGCCACTATAGCGCCACCGACCGCTGGGCCGAAGCTGCGCGCTACATTGTAACCTGCACTATTTAGAGCGATTGCATTCGGCAAGACAGTCTGCGGCACTTGCTCTCCTGCCGACGATTGCCACGCTGGGGCAAACAGTGCCATTCCACTACCTATGCAGAAGCAGAAAAATAAGAGAGGCCACGGTGTAAGATAGCCTGCGAGCGATGCCAGCGTCATTACAGTGGCACCAAGTAGCGATATTATCAAAGCCAATATTTGCACCTTGCGGCGGTCATACATATCGGCAAACGCACCAGCAGCTATCGCAAAAAACATCATTGGCAGGAATGTCGCGGTTTGAACTAGTGCCACCATGTCCGCGCCTGCCATCTCGGTCATTGCCCAAGCTGCCCCAACGCCTTGGATTAAAAGCCCCGTGCTCGAGAACAGACTACCTATCCAGATGTTACGGAAAGTAGCGTGACCCAGTGGTGCGAATATTTTGACATGAGTCTTGGAGGATAAGATAGCTTCAGGAGGTTTCATATGCCCTTACAATCAAATTTTGATTTTGATCGAAAGACATTGGTTGCAGCGAGCATCGTAAGCAAGGCTAGCGTTGAAATAGACGCATAGTGGTTTTGAAGTTCGTGAGCGAGTCAGGACATCGTCGGCTCCGTCTCCAGCCAGATGCGGCCATCACCGCCAGCATAACTCCGTATGGCTTTTTCAATATGCGGTGGCGCTAATACGCGCATGCCGCTCCACATCATGAGACCAGCGGCATCCCCCACCCTAAACGCCGTAATCTTTTGTGAAACGTCCAAACCAACATGGCCGGTCCCACTGAAGTGAACGATTGATCGTGTGCCCTTAAAAGAGCTGGCACAATTTCTCTGACTGAACTTTTTTGAAGGTACTGAAACACTCGGCCTTTTGAGCGTTTCATGCTAACATGTGAGACCGTCAGATACCAATATTCAAGGAGGTGCTGGCCATGGACACGTTCGACAAATCAGAGGTTGTAACGCTCCTCAATCGCATTCTGGAACAGGAATTGGCCGGGGTTGTTCGCTACACGCATTATTCCCTGCTCGTGTTTGGATATAACCGTATTCCGATCGTGTCATGGCTACGCAGTCAAGCTGACGAATCATTGCTCCATGCCCAAGAAGCTGGAGAGATGATAACCTTGCTTGGCGCACATCCCTCGCTCGGCATTGGGCCGCTTCTCGAAAGCCACAAGCACGACATCGGCGAGATGCTGCAAGAATCTCTCGGGGCCGAAGGACAGGCTCTGGCGCTCTACAATGAGCTGTTGAAGGCAGTCGAGGGCCGGTCGGTGATGCTCGAGGAATATGCACGCAAGATGATTTATGCAGAAGAACTCCACGCAAGTGATGTTAACAAAATGCTTCGGAAACCGGGTGAAGTGGCAGCCTTCACTGAAGGCTGATTCTACGGGTGCCGGTTAAGCTTTTCAGTAGATCACAATTGTAAATGAGGGAGAGAGAAAATGCAGGTATTGCGCATTACTCGGGGCCGGATCAAACCGGGGACCTGGGATCAGTTTGAAGCAGCTTTGCACAAAGCTATCGAAGATGCTGGCCACATACCAGGATTTGTATCCCGTTCATTGGTCCGTGATATAGAGGATCAGGATCAAGGATACGCGATCAGTGTGTGGGAAAATTTGAAGGCCCTAGAGAATTACGAGAAAAGCGATCTCGCTAGGACCATTACGCCCATGATTCAATCCTATTTCACCGGCGACTATCGTTCAGACCATTGCGAAATAAGGTACTGGGACGTCAAATCTTAAAATGCCGCTTCAGGCCGTGCGACTGAGTTCGGCCTTGACCCGAAGGCGGACGCAAGAGAAATCCAGATTGCCTCCGCAGTCGCATTGACGACGCTAATCTGCATCATTGAGACGTTGCTCCGTTCGCGCAAACCTATGCTGCGGCAGGGAAGACTAACCATCCTAGCGGAAGTGCCGCCGATTCTTATCGGATTCTTTGACACTAGGTCCTGTTGACATTCACCGACACCATTTGAGTGCTGCCACGAGATTAAGGAACCCGGCGTAGTTACGGGCAAGTTTGTCGTAGCGCGTGGCAATGCGGCGGAAATGTTTGATCTTGCTAAAG
>JBFKAE010000175.1:0-5726 GCA_041621755.1 Sphingomonadaceae bacterium
ACTTCCATACCATCCTGCAGGAACGCCGCCGCGTCGCCGAGAAGATCGCTTGGCAGCGCGATCTGTTCGTAGGTCTCCTTGTCCATGAAGGTCAGCATGTCGCCTTCGGCAAACAAAAAGGTGAAGTCCTTGGTGTCAAGCCGAACCTTCTCGACCGTTTCAGCCGACCGGAAGCGTTCATTTGTCTTGCGTCCGTCGATTAGATTTTTCAGCTCGACCTGCATATAGGCCCCACCCTTGCCGGGCTGCGTGTGCTGAGTCTTGACGGCGCGCCACAGGCCGCCCTGATATTCGATAATATTGCCGGGACGAATCTCGACGCCGCTGATTTTCATGGGTTCTGGTCCAAAAGAAAGAGGTTTCGGCGCGGCTTCTATCAGCGCGCGGCAAGTTCCTCAAGCAAACTTGCAAAAGCTGCGACGCCCGCCCCCGCTCCACCCTCGGCATTCCACACCGCACCGCTAACCGCAATGAAATCGGCACCGGCCTCTACGAGCGGCGTAGCGTTTTGTGGCGAGATGCCGCCAATCGCCACGCAAGGGATTTCGCTAATCGTTGACCACCAGCCCAGAATGGACGGATCAGGTCGATACATCGTCGCTTTGGTGGTGGTTGGATAAAAGGCGCCAAAAGCGACATAATCCGCCCCCGCCTCGCCCGCTTCCATCGCAAGGTGCCGGCTGTCATGACAAGTCACACCGATTTGAATATCGGTGCCAAGTCTCTCACGCGCTTCGTGGACATCACCGTCACTTTGGCCAAGATGGACGCCATCTGCGCCAAGCTCTGCAGCAAGGTCGATACTGTCATTGATGATAAGCGCGACATCATAGGCAGCAAGGATAGGCTGTATCGCCTCACCCGCCCGCAGAATTTCCATATCGCTTACACCCTTCAGGCGCAGCTGGAACGCCGCAACGGGGCCGCCATCAAGCGCCGCTTTCAGCGCTTCGGGAAAGCCCGGGTCATAACGGTCAGGCGATATCAGATAGAGTCCACATGGTGGTCGATTGCCCCGGCCGAAGCGTTCGGCAAATCCGGGATCAAGCGCAATCCTGTCCTCGTCCACGCGCGCGTTTATTCCTTACCCTTATAGATGCGGATGATCTTGTTCAGCATCTCGATGGCTTCGGCACGTGGACGCTGGAACGTATTGCGACCGATAATCGAACCATTGCCGCCGCCATCACGGATCGCGCGCGCGTCGTCAAACACCTGATCGGCACCTTTTTTCGCACCGCCAGAAAAGACCACGATGCGTCGCCCGTTGAAGCAGGATTTGACGACATGTTCGACGCGCTTGGCCTGTGTCGACCAGTCGCCGCCTTCATATACAGGTTTCGCGTCTTTCTGTTCAATGTGATCGGAGGGCAGTTTAACCTTGATGATATGTGCCCCAAGCAGCGCCGCCATGTGCGCGGCATAGGCACCAACGTCGAGCGCCAGTTCGCCATCCTTCGACAGCTTGCCGCCACGCGGATAGGACCAGATCACCGTCGCAATGCCCACTGATTTGGCCTCTGCTGACATTTCACGGATTTCTTCCATCATCTCGAACACGCCATCGGCGCCCGGATAAATCGTGAAACCAATTGCCGAACAGCCAAGCCGCAGCGCGTCTTCGACCGACCCGGTAACTGCCTGATCAACGCTCGTCGACCAGCTGTTCGAGCTGTTGACCTTGAGGATTGTCGGCACCTGCCCTGCAAATGTGTCGGCCCCGGCTTCAAGCATGCCGAGCGGCGCGGCGTAGGCGCTCAAGCCAGCGTCAACCGCAAGCTGATAATGATAATGTGGGTCATAGGCAGGCGCATTCGGCGCAAAACTACGCGCTGGGCCGTGTTCGAAACCCTGGTCGACCGGCAAAATAACGAGCTTGCCCGTGCCACCGAGTTGGCCCTGCATCAATATGCGCGCAAGATTTGCCTTGGTGCCGGGATTGTCGCTTTCATAATTCGCAAGAATCGACCGTACGGCCTTCGTCATTTTCATGGTCTGCCCTCATTATCGAAAAAGAATCTGTTGGCGCGCCTGATAGCCGCTTGCGCATGGACAAGCAACGCCGAGGCGACCGCGATTTTTGAGAAATTGATTTTAGAAGTCTAGCGCAGTGACGCGTATGTCACGCGGCCGCCCTTGCGGCCAAGCACCATCGTCCAGAAATGACCTTTTTGGGGTGAACAGGCCGAACCTATGCCGACATGCGTGACATCGGGCAGTAACATGTTGGCCTTATGCCCGGGACTGTCCCACCACGCCTTTACGACAGCGTCGGGGCTGCGGAGGTTCCAAGCGACGTTTTCCGCCCTTGGTACGCCGCGAAATTGGGCGCGTTCGGCGCGATCTACAAAGTTTGCACCATCTGACCCTTGATGCGACAGCTTGCCCCATGCGGCAAGATCCGCCGAATGCGCATCAGCCGCCATGTCAAGCGCTTCATCAAGCACGACCTCGCGAAGACCTTCGCTGCGCCGATACTGGTTGAGGACAATTGCCGCCCGCACCCGCGCTTCACTGGAGGCTTCGCACCATGATGGCTTTGAAACAGGAATAACGGTGGCCTGTTCGGCCTTTACCGGCGCGGCGATCAGAATTAGGGCAAGAAGCACTGGAATTCGCATGGGCAGCACCTTGCGCTGCCCCTGGTTTCGGAACGTTCAATGGATATGGTTGTGTTACGATTAAGTATGAATTTCTTTATGGACGCAACGCATCAACACCCGGAAGCGGCTTGCCCTCCATCCACTCAAGAAAGGCCCCACCTGCAGTCGATACGAAGCTGAAACTCTTCGCGACGCTCGCATGATTAAGCGCCGAGACCGTATCACCGCCACCTGCAACCGAAACAAGGCCTCCTGCTTCGGTGAGTGCAGCAGCAGTTTTGGCAAGCGCCACCGTCGCCGCATCGAACGGTTCCATCTCGAACGCCCCCATTGGGCCGTTCCAGACCAGAGTCCGGCATGTTTTCAGAACATCGGCAAGCGCTTCGACCGCCGCAGGGCCAACATCGAGAATCATTTCGTCATCGGCCACTTCGTGCACATTGACTGTGCGGTTAGCAGCGTTCGCCTTGAAATCCTTGGCGACAACAACGTCATAAGGCAGATGCACGGTACAACCTGTAGCCTCAGCCTTCGCCAATATGGAAAGCGCCGTATCCTTGAGGTCATGCTCGCAAAGCGACCTGCCAACATCAACACCGCGCGCGGCGAGAAACGTATTGGCCATGCCGCCACCAATGATCAGATGATCGACTTTGCCGACAAGGTTGCTGAGCACATCGAGTTTGGAAGAAACTTTGGCACCGCCAACAACTGCCGCAACGGGCCGTTCCGGGCTGCCAAGCGCGGCTTCGAGATGCTCCAGCTCCGCCTGCATCGAGCGTCCGGCAAAGGCAGGAAGCAAATGCGCCAATCCTTCTGTCGAAACATGGGCGCGATGTGCGGCGGAAAACGCGTCATTCACATAAATCTCGCCGAGTTTGGCGATCGCTGCTGCAAGTGCGGGGTCGTTTTTGGTTTCTCCAGGTTCAAAGCGTGTATTTTCCAGCAGGCCAATTTCTCCCGCAATCATCATGCCCGCGCTCTGCACCGCCGCAACGCCGCAGGTGTCGGGGATAAACCGCACCGGACGGCCAAGTACACGCGCAAGCGGTTGCGTGACGAGTGACAGGCTGAACGCCGGATCCTCGCCCTTTGGTCTCCCAAAGTGCGACAGGATAAGGACAATCGCGCCTTTGTCGGAAAGCTCGGCAATTGTCGGCATTGCCGCTCGCAGCCGCGTATCGTCACTGACCTTGCCGCCTTGCATCGGTACGTTGAGGTCAGCGCGCACGAGCACGCGCTTTCCCCGAACATCGCCGATATCGTCAAGCGTTTTAAACCCTGCCATATATCAGCCGAACGCCGTCATGACCTTGGCCGTGTCGACCATGCGGTTCGAAAAGCCCCACTCATTATCGTACCATGACAGCACACGGACGAGCTTGCCTTCAATAACCGCCGTTTCAAGACTGTCGACCGTCGAGCTTGCCGGACTGTGGTTGAAATCGATCGAGACCAGCGGTTCGTCCGTATAGGCTAGAACACCCTTCAACGCGCCTTCCGATGCGGCTTTCAATGCAGCGTTGATTTCCTCGACGCTGGTATCGCGTCCCGGCGTGAAGGTCAGGTCGATCAAACTGACATTTGGTGTCGGCACACGTATCGCAGAACCGTCAAGCTTGCCCTTCAATTCGGGCAGAACCAACGACACGGCACGTGCCGCGCCTGTTGTCGTCGGGATCATCGACATGGCAGCGGCGCGTGCACGGCGCATATCGTCGTGAATCTGGTCGAGGATCTTTTGATCGTTTGTGTAGCTGTGGATCGTCGTCATCAGCCCGCGTTCGATACCGACAAGATCATGCAGGACCTTGGCGACCGGTGCCAGACAGTTGGTTGTGCACGAAGCATTCGAGACCATGATATCGTCTGCAGTCAGCGTATCATGATTGACGCCATAGACGATTGTTTTTTCAACATTCTTCGCAGGTGCTGAAATCAGCACCTTTTTCGCACCGGCTTTCAGATGTGCGTTTGCTTTCTCGCCATCGGCAAAAAAGCCCGTGCACTCAAGCGCGATATCGATGCCCATTTCAGCGTGCGGCAGGTTTGCCGGGTCGCGCTCTGCTGTGACGCGGATGCGATTGCCGTCAATGATGATATCATTGCCGTCGACCTCAACCGATCCTGCATAACCGCCATGGACGCTGTCGCGCTTGAAAAGCAGTGCATTCGATTTCGCGTCCGATAGATCATTGATGTGAACGAGTTGGAAATCGTCGTCTTTGCGCTCCAGAATTGCCCGTGCGACAAGGCGCCCAATGCGTCCAAAACCATTGACCGATACCTTCACTGCCATCTGCTCAGCTCCTATTTTCATTTAGTTTTTGCCGCACGGCGCTTGCAACGGCGTCGGGCGTAAATCCGAATTTTTCAAACAAATCATTTGCGGGCGCCGACGCACCGAACCGATCAAGGCCGATACGCAAACCATCAATGCCGGTATAGCGTTCCCAGCCAAGCGTGACGCCTGCTTCGACAGACACGATCAGCGCGTCTTTTGCCAGCACGTCCGCACGATAGGCTTCATCCTGCGTATCGAATGCCTCCCAGCACGGCATAGAGACGACATCACAGCCAATCCCCTCAGCTTCCAGCTTGTCCGCCGCCGCAATCGCAAGATGCACTTCTGATCCGGTTGCAAGCAGGACAACCTTGCGCGCAGCACCCGCAGACCGCAGACGATAAGCGCCCCTTGCCGAAAGATTTTCACTTGCGGCATTGCTACGCACTTGTGGCAAATTCTGACGTGACAAGGCCAGCACCGTCGGCCCACCTGTATTCTCAAGCGCAATCTGCCAGCATTCTGCCGTTTCCACCACATCTGCCGGGCGCATGACGGCAAGGTTCGGCATCATGCGCAAGCTCATCATATGTTCGACCGGCTGATGCGTTGGACCATCTTCGCCAAGACCAATGGAATCATGCGTCATCACATAGACGACCTGCGCATTCTGGATAGCAGACAGGCGGATCGCGGGGCGGCAATAGTCGGCAAATACCAGAAACGTACCGCCATACGGCAATATACCGCCATGCAGCGCCATACCGTTCATCGCGGCCGCCATGCCGAATTCACGAATGCCGTAATTGATATAGCGACCGCCATAATTATCAGCGTTC
>JBFKAE010000176.1:0-5585 GCA_041621755.1 Sphingomonadaceae bacterium
CAGGGCAGGATATGCGATGTCGCAGCCAGCACATCCACCGCCGTCAGCCCCGGCCCTTTCAGATCCCGTTTCAGGACAAAGGCAATCTCGCCCTCAAGGCGTGGCTGGATCATACTGTCCACACCAAGCACAGCGCCGGTCAGATTGTGCATACTGGCAGTGAGCTGCCCGAAATCAGGTTCAAACACCTGCATCATATCCTGCACAGCTTTGGAAGTGACGCCGATCTTCTTGCCCACGATATTGTCACCTGTGGCCACCATCCGGGATACCATACGCTCCTGAATGCGGTAACCATCTTCAATCGTGATGCCCGCCACACGATCACGCAGGGGCTTGATGGTAGAACGGCCAGTCAGCGCGTCGAACAATTCGTCGCCATAACGCTTGATCGTGGAATTATCCAACACCATTACAGCTTCACACAGATATTGCGCAGTTCGGAATAGAATTCCATACTGTGCACACCGCCTTCACGCCCGATGCCCGACTGCCCGACACCACCAAAAGGTGTCCGAAGATCGCGCAGAAACCAGCTGTTAATCCAAGTAATACCTACATTTACACGGTCGGCCATACGGTGCGCGCGCGAAAGGTCACGGGTCCAGATGCTTGTCGCCAGACCATATTCGGTATCATTGGCCAGAGCGACAACCTCGTCCTCGCTGTCGAAGGGCGCGATATGGCAGCACGGGCCGAAAATTTCCTCATGCAATATGGCGCTGTCTGCTGGCAGGCCGGTCCAGATCGTCGGCTCCACCCAGGAACCATCCGATAGCGGAGCCGGTAAATCGGGAACCCCGCCGCCCAGAACGATATTCGCCCCGTCGGCCCGCGCCTTTTCATAATAGCCCAGCACCTTTGCCCGATGCTCCTGACTAATCAGTGGCCCGAAACTGGTTTTTGAATCCATCGGATCACCGGGGCGCAACTGCGATACCTTCGCCGCCAATGCCTGCGTGAATTTATCAAACAGGGGCCGTTCAACATAGAGCCGCTCAGTCCCCAGACATACCTGCCCGCAATTGAGGAAGACGGAGCGCATAATGCCATCAACGGCGGCATCCAGATCGGCATCGGCAAAGATGATACCGGCATTCTTGCCGCCCAGTTCGAAGGAAACATCGCGCAAACCGTTGGAGGCCGCTTTCATGATCGCTTCGCCGGTTCGTGTTTCGCCGGTAAAGGTGATTGCATCCACGCCGGGATGCCGTGTCAACCATTCACCAGCAGCATCGGGGCCGCGACCCTGAACAACATTGTAAACACCCTTGGGGATGCCCACGCTGTTCATCACTTCGCCCAGCAGCGCCGCCGTGGCTGGCGTTTCCTCGGAAGGCTTGACCACCACCGTATTGCCGCAGGCAAGCGCCGGAGCGACTTTCCAGGTCATCAGCAGGAAGGGCGAATTCCACGGACTGATGACCGCGATAACACCCTTTGGTTTGCGAATCGCATAATTAATCGCACCCGCGCCATCGGGGGTTGATGTCTGATAACTTTCTGTCGGAAAATTCTTCACCGCATCGGCAAAAGCTTTGAAATTAGCCGCGCCGCGCGGAACAAAGGCGTGCGCCATCATCGAGCGCGGCTGGCCTGTATCGGCCATCTCAGCCTCCACGAACTCATCAAACCGATTGCTGATCTCGTCCGCCACCGCGCGCAGCAATTCGGCGCGGTCTTCCTGTGAATAGCCAGCCCACGGCCCGGTGAGCGCCGCACGGGCAGCAGCGACGGCAGTATCGACTTCCACCTGTCCGGCAGAAGCGACATGGCCGATCAGCGTTCCGTCATGCGGACGCCGATTCTCGAAGCTCTCACCACTTGCGCTGGAGACATATTCGCCGTCAATAAAATGCCTGAACTGAACAGCCTCACCACTACAGGCCGTATGAGCAGGCTCTACAATATTGACCGATTTCACACTGGTAGTCATGTCGATCCCCAACTTTACCATGAATGCCTGCCCCACCCTTGCGGAAGCACCTATCCAAATATCCTGCGGCACCGCACTGATCTGAAGTCTCGCGCAAAGAGCTGGCAGAGCCATTATTCTCGAGATTATTTGATAATCTCGCAATAATGGCTGATCGAGTCAACCGCTAATTGGGCGTCAGGGCAGACATTCTGTCCTATCCGGAATATGATATTATCGCATCGTCCATGCGTAATTCTCGTCCCGGTTGCCATTCGATCCGCGGAGCGGATATGCAGGGCGGCAAATCGCCCCGAATCACCCTGGGAAGGGAGACTTGGCAGCCGATCTTTGAAACGCCGTATCAGGGGCAAAAGTGGCCGATCACTCAACCATAATTAGTGACAGCGCAGCCAGCGCGGACAGGGAGCCAAAGACGCTCGTTCATTCGGCCTATCTCGCATTGCGCAAGGACATAATCGAAGGCCAGCTGCCGCCAGGATCGAAGCTGAAGGTCGAAGCCCTGAAGGAAATTTACAAGGTGGGCGCAGGAACCCTGCGCGAGGCACTGTTGCTGCTCGCGTCAGATGCGTTGATCGTCATTCAGGGGCAGCGCGGCTTTCGCGTCGCTGAAATGTCGCCTTGCGATTTCAGGGATATTACCGAAACACGAGTAGTGCTGGAATGCCATGCGCTGCGTATGTCGATACTATCGGGCGGAGATGCGTGGGAAGCATCGCTGGTCGCTGCCTTCCACCTGCTCGGCCGGGTCGAACAGCGTCTGGGCGATCACCCTGACGATATGTTCGAGGAATGGGAAAACGCGAACAAGGCCTTTCACGAAGCGCTGATTGCAGGCTGCGATTCCGCCTGCACACGGCGTTTTCTTTCGATCCTCTACAATCAAGCGGAACGCTATCGCCGCGTTCTGTTGCCCAATCGCCCGAAATCCAGAAATGTTCATCGCGAACATGAAGCCATTTTTGCCGCGACGATTGACCGCGATGCTGACGCCGCAACCGGATTTCTGGCCGATCACATCCGTTTCAACCTGCAGAATCTCAAGAAGTTTTCAGACGCAATACCTGACACGCTGGCCATCTGATTCCAGCAGACGACGATACAGGCAACCACCTCCAAAAGCCGGGGCAGACACAGCGTATAATAAAAAACTCAGGCGCGCTGCGTATCCGGGGCCTGATTGGCAGCACGCAAACGCGCCAGCCAAGGCATCCGTCCATAGGGTTCAAGCACAATATCCGATAAGGGGCGCAATTTGCAGGCCAGCATGATCCCCATTTTCATATCTTCCGGTAATACATGATCCATGCTGACCGGCCCTGCCGCCTCCCAGCCGCCCTCGTGGACCTGCACCCGGCACACACCGCACCCTCCGCCCAGACAGCCAGAGGATAATGGTTTGCTGACAGAGCGTGCCATAGCCTGAAGGACAGTTTCACCGGCCACACAGGAGAATGCGACATCGCAGCTTGGAACCCGGACCAAGAAACTCTTGCCGCCTGTCACCGGCTGTTTTCCTTTTTCAACCAATATTGAAGCTGACGCCGTGTTATCCCCAGCAGCGTGGCGGCCTCGGATATGTTGTTTTCTGCGCGGCGCATCGCCTCCCGGATCAGCCGTGCCTCATGCTGTGCCATCGTCAGATTATCAGTTTCGCGCAATACGCGGTCAATCGGATCATCAAGGTCAGCATTATGAACCCGTCCCTCGTCATCGACGACAGCATGGGGCCGATCATCACGGGCTGCCTTGGGAAACAATATATCCGCATCAATCCTCCCGCCAGGCGGAGTAAGGATTACACCGCGTTCGAGAATGTTCTCCAGCTCACGAATATTGCCCGGCCAGTCATGGACCTGCAGTGCCTGCATGGCCCTGTCTGACAAGCCATGCACCACCTTTCCATGGCGTTCGGACAGGCGCGCAAGTAGTGCATCCACAAATAGCGGAATATCATCCACCCGATCGCGTAATGGCGGGATTTCAATGGGGTAGACATTGATCCGGTAGAGCAAATCCTGCCGGAAGCGCTTTTCAAAAACTGCAGCGGCCAAATCTGCATTGGTCGCTGCAACCAGTCGGACATCAACCTTGCGCAGGCGGTCACCGCCGAGCCGCTCGACCTCGCCAGTCTGCAACACACGCAGAAGCTTGACCTGCGCAGCAAGAGGCATATCGCCGATTTCATCGAGAAACAGCGTCCCGCCATCGGCACGTTCGAACCGGCCCGGACGAGGGCGCTGCGCCCCTGTATAGGCACCCGTGTCAACTCCGAACAGTTCACTCTCGATCAACTCGTGAGGGATCGCACCGCAATTGATAGCGATAAACGGCGAGCCACTGCGCGGGCCATTATCATGCAACCACCGTGCAAACACCTCCTTGCCGACACCTGTTTCACCGGTAAGCAGGACGGTGATCGGGCCTGTTGCCGCCTTGCGCAGCAAATCAAAGGCATTTTCAAAATTCCGGGACCGGCCGATCAGCGATCCGGCTTCTGGATCACGGCGAAGAAAGGATCGCAACTGGCTGATTTCTTCGGCCATTTTATCCATCTCGTCCGCGATATCATCTGGCAGAAATGCCCGAAGTTGAGGGTCGTCATCAGCCAGATTTTCAGCCGTATCTGCGATAATATAACAGCAAGGATCGCCCTTGCTGCGGCACATTGTTTCACGAAAAACGACCCGGCGCCCCAAATAAGAACTGACATAGCCGGAAGCATAGCCAATCTGGCTCCAGCAGGCACAGATTTCACCAACCCCGAAAGTTTCGGTGTGTACTTCGGCTTCCCAACTGTCGGTCCACCGGAATTCGCCGCGAAAGATGCCCTTGTCCAGATCGAGTTCACTGGATACCGTTTCAACCTTTACCATACCCTCCAGACTATGCAGCCTGGCTCCGAGCAGGAACATATCCTCAAGCGTAGCATCGCCGACCAGCTTGCGCGCAAGTTCTGCATCCTGAACGCCAGAATCATAGCCCATCCGCATCAGCAAGGCGCTTGCACGGTCCACACCCAGGGACCGGATCAATTCGTTGCGCAATGCGCCCAATGATCGTGAATGCAACAGCAACATACGCTGCTCGTCGAGCCAAATCGATCCGCGATCCGCATCGAAACGCAGCCGTGACCAAAGGTCTATTTGCTCCGAAGCATCCGTGATTTGCTTACTCTCCATCCACTTTTCTCGCCGTGGGCATCCGTCATGTGGGAAGCCTTTTTGCCGACGATAGCGCCAAAAATTCTCAGATGCGCCTAAAAAGCGGACTGCGCACCTGCTGCGCGTCAGCTGCCGAGAAGAATTTCTCGGTATAAATATCGCGCTCGAACAGGCGGCCCTGCATGAGCGTAGCAACGCAGGCCTCAATCATTGGCGGTGGTCCGCACAGATAGGCCTTGTGACCGCGAAAGTCATTTTCAAATGCCTCCCGCACTGCATCATGCACAAAACCGCGAAATCCGGTCCAGCCAGAATCGGCCGGCTCATCCGAAAGGGCGGGGATATAACGGAAATTCTCATGCGCTCCGGCCAGGGCCTCAAGCTTTTCGTGATAGTAAAGTTCGCCACGGGACCGCGCACCATAGACCAGAGTGATGGGCAGCGTTTCCCCCTCGTCCAAAAGATCAAGGATCATGGAATGCGGG
>JBFKAE010000177.1:0-5545 GCA_041621755.1 Sphingomonadaceae bacterium
AAAAAACCGGCGAAATCTATATCGAAGCCGGTGAGGAAGTGACCGAGGAAAACCTCACAAAGCTCGATCAGGCGGCGATTACGGCTATCGACCTGCTCGATATCGATCATGTCAATGTCGGCGCGTGGATCCGCAACACACTCAATGTCGACAAGGTTGAAACGCGCGATCATGCGCTAAGCGAAATTTACCGCGTCATGCGTCCTGGCGAACCGCCAACGCGCGAAACCGCCGAAGGCATGTTCGCCGGGTTGTTCTTTGACCCGGAACGCTACGACCTGTCCGCCGTTGGTCGCGTCAAGATGAACATGCGGCTGGAGCTTGATTGTGACGACACCGTAACGACGCTGCGAAACGAGGACATTCTCGCGGTCGTCAAGACGCTGGTCGATCTCAAAGACGGCAAGGGCGACATCGACGATATCGACAACCTCGGTAATCGTCGGGTTCGTTCGGTTGGCGAGCTGCTTGAAAACCAGTATCGCGTTGGCCTGCTGCGCATGGAACGCGCGGTGAAGGAGCGGATGAGTTCCGTCGATATCGACACAGTGATGCCGAACGACCTCATCAACGCGAAGCCTGCGGTTGCTGCAGTCCGCGAGTTCTTTGGCTCTTCGCAGCTTTCGCAGTTTATGGATCAGACGAACCCGCTGTCGGAGATTACACACAAGCGCCGCGTTTCGGCACTTGGGCCGGGCGGTCTGACGCGCGAGCGCGCCGGCTTTGAGGTCCGCGACGTTCACCCGACGCATTATGGCCGTATCTGCCCGATTGAAACGCCTGAAGGTCCAAATATCGGCCTCATCAATAGTCTGGCGACGTTCAGCCGGGTCAATAAATATGGCTTTATCGAAACGCCGTATCGCAAGGTCGTCGATAATAAGGTGACGAATGACGTCGTCTACCTGTCGGCAATGGAAGAGGCCAAGCACACGATTGCGCAGGCCAATGCCGATCTTGATGACAAGAAGCAGTTCGTCGAGGAAATCGTATCGAGCCGCGAGGCCGGCGAATTCCTGATGAGCCCGCGCGATCACATCACGCTGATGGACGTCAGCCCGAAACAGCTGGTTTCGGTTGCCGCATCGCTGATCCCGTTCCTTGAAAACGATGACGCCAACCGCGCGCTCATGGGATCGAACATGCAGCGTCAGGCTGTGCCACTGCTTCAGGCAGAGGCGCCGTTTGTCGGCACCGGTATGGAAGGCGCTGTGGCGCGCGATTCCGGCGCTGCCATCGTTGCTAAGCGTACAGGTATCATCGATCAGGTTGACGCGACACGCATCGTCGTTCGCGCCACCGAAGAAGGCGATGCCGGGGCATCGGGTGTCGACATCTATACGCTGCAGAAATTCCAGCGGTCGAACCAGAACACCTGCATCAACCAGCGTCCGCTGGTTCAGGTTGGCGATATGGTCAGCAAGGGCGACATCATCGCCGATGGTCCGTCGACCGAACTGGGCGAACTGGCGCTTGGCCGCAACGTGCTCGTCGCGTTCATGCCGTGGAATGGCTATAACTACGAGGATTCGATCCTGATTTCGGAACGGATCGTCAAGGAAGACGTCTTCACTTCGGTTCATATCGAACAATTCGAAGTGATGGCGCGCGATACCAAGCTTGGTCCCGAAGATATTACCCGCGATATCCCGAATGTCGGCGAGGAAGCGCTACGCAACCTCGACGAGGCTGGCATTGTCTATATCGGGTCGGAAGTCGAACCGGGCGATATTCTCGTTGGCAAGATCACGCCGAAGGGTGAATCGCCAATGACGCCGGAAGAAAAGCTTCTGCGCGCGATCTTTGGCGAAAAGGCGTCGGACGTACGCGACACGTCGCTGAAACTGCCACCGGGTGTGGCCGGGACAGTGGTCGAGGTCCGGGTGTTCAACCGCCACGGCATCGACAAGGACGAGCGTGCGATGCAAATCGAGCGTGACGAGATCGAGCGTCTTGAGAAGGATCGCGAGGATGAGCGCGCGATTTTGAACCGTTCGACCTATAACCGCCTGAAGGACATGTTGCTCGGCCAGACTGTGGCTGCAGCGCCCAAGGGCATCAAGAAGGGCTCGATAATCGACGAAGCGGTGCTCGAAAGCGAGCCGAAGCGCGAATGGTGGAAGTTCGCGGTCGATAATGACAAGGCGCAGTCCGACCTAGAAGCCATGAAGGCGACGTGGGAAGAGGCGCAGAAGAGCCTCGACGCGCGCTTTGCCATGAAGGTCGAGAAGCTGCAGCGCGGCGACGAGATGCTTCCCGGCGTGCTGAAAATGGTCAAGGTGTTCGTCGCGGTGAAGCGCAAGCTGCAGCCGGGCGACAAGATGGCCGGTCGTCACGGCAACAAGGGTGTGATTTCACGCATCCTGCCGATCGAGGACATGCCGTTCCTCGATGACGGCACGCATGTCGACATCGTCTTGAACCCGCTTGGCGTGCCAAGCCGCATGAACGTCGGTCAGATCTTTGAAACCCATCTGGGCTGGGCTGCACGCGGTCTTGGCAAACAGATCGGCGGCATGCTCGAGGACATTCACGCCCGGGCACGCGAGATCGACACAAACGACCTCGACGGCATTCGTCAAAAGCTGAAAGCCATTTACGGCGGGCAGTATGACACGGAGATCGAGGGGCAATCCGACGAGGAACTGATGGAACTCGCGCACAACCTCGCCAAGGGTGTGCCGATGGCGACGCCGGTTTTCGATGGCGCGCGCGAGAAAGAAGTCTCGGCGATGCTTGAACTCGCCGGTCTCGACCAGTCGGGGCAGGTGGAACTTTTCGACGGTCGTACCGGCGAGATGTTCGATCGCAAGGTGACAGTCGGCTATATCTACATGCTGAAACTGCATCACCTTGTCGACGACAAGATCCACGCACGTTCGATCGGGCCGTACAGCCTTGTCACCCAGCAGCCGCTGGGCGGTAAAGCGCAGTTCGGTGGCCAGCGCTTTGGTGAGATGGAAGTCTGGGCGCTGCAGGCATACGGCGCTGCTTACACGCTGCAGGAAATGCTGACCGTGAAGTCGGATGACGTTGCGGGGCGTACCAAGGTTTATGAATCGATCGTCAAGGGTGACGATACGTTCGAGGCGGGTATTCCAGAGAGCTTCAACGTTCTCGTCAAGGAAATGCGCTCGCTTGGCCTTAACGTCGAACTGCGCAATGCGGACGACGACGAGGAAGACGAAAAAGCAGCGGCTTAAACGGGTATGTCGGTTGCGCCTGGCCAAGCGGCTCAGGGTCGGGCGCAAAGACATTACCGGCGGTAAATTTTGAAGGTGAGCCCTGACAAGGGAAACGCGGTATGAACCAGGAACTGATGAATTTCTACAATCCGGCTGCAAAACCGGAAACCTTCGACCAGATCCGGATTGGCCTTGCCAGCCCGGAACGCATCCGGTCGTGGTCGTTTGGCGAGATCAAAAAGCCGGAGACGATCAACTACCGGACGTTCAAACCCGAACGAGACGGACTATTCTGCGCGCGTATTTTTGGTCCCATCAAGGATTATGAGTGCCTGTGCGGTAAGTACAAGCGCATGAAATACAAGGGTATTGTCTGCGAAAAATGCGGCGTTGAAGTGACCGTGTCGAAAGTTCGCCGCGAACGCATGGGCCATATCGAACTCGCCGCGCCGGTCGCGCATATCTGGTTCCTGAAGTCGCTGCCGAGCCGCATCGGCATGCTGCTCGACATCCAGCTGAAGCAGCTTGAGCGCGTGCTCTATTTCGAACAATTCATTGTTATCGAACCGGGCCTTACGCCGCTTGAGAAATACCAGCTGCTGACCGAGGACGAACTGTTCGCAGCCCAGGACGAGCATGGCGAAGACGCCTTTACCGCCGGTATTGGCGCCGAAGCGATCGCGCGCCTGCTGGAAGAACTCGACCTTGAAGGCGAGAAGGAAATCCTCCTCGAAGATCTGGCGACGACAAAGTCTGAATTGAAGCCGAAGAAGATCATCAAGCGCCTGAAGGTCATCGAGAGCTTCCTTGAATCGGGCAACCGTCCCGAATGGATGATCTTGAACGTCGTGCCGGTCATCCCGCCCGAGCTTCGCCCGCTAGTGCCGCTGGACGGTGGCCGCTTTGCGACGTCGGACCTCAACGACCTTTATCGCCGTGTGATCAACCGGAACAACCGCCTGAAGCGGCTGATCGAACTGCGCGCACCTGACATCATCGTGCGCAACGAGAAGCGCATGTTGCAGGAATCGGTCGATGCGTTGTTCGACAATGGTCGCCGTGGTCGCACGATCACAGGCGCCAACAAGCGTCCGCTGAAGTCGCTTTCGGACATGCTGAAGGGCAAGCAGGGGCGGTTCCGCCAGAACCTGCTGGGCAAGCGGGTCGACTTCTCAGGCCGCTCGGTCATCGTGACCGGGCCGGAACTGAAACTGCACCAGTGCGGTTTGCCGAAGAAAATGGCGCTCGAACTCTTCAAGCCGTTCATCTACTCGCGCCTTGACGCCAAGGGTCTTTCCATGACGCTGAAGCAGGCGAAAAAGTGGGTCGAGAAAGAGCGCAAGGAAGTCTGGGACATCCTCGACGAGGTGATCCGCGAACATCCGGTGCTTTTGAACCGCGCGCCGACGCTGCACCGTCTTGGCATTCAGGCGTTCGAACCCGTCCTGATCGAAGGCAAGGCGATCCAGCTTCACCCGCTGGTCTGCGCCGCGTTCAACGCCGACTTTGACGGTGACCAGATGGCCGTTCACGTGCCGCTGTCGCTAGAAGCCCAGCTTGAAGCCCGCGTGCTGATGATGTCGACCAACAACATCCTTAGCCCCGCAAACGGCAAGCCGATTATCGTGCCGTCGCAGGACATGATCCTTGGGCTTTATTATCTGTCGATGGACCGCAAGGGCGAGCCGGGCGAAGGCATGATGCTGAGCGACATGGTCGAAGTGCATCAGGCTTTGGACGCGAAGGCTGTGACGCTGCATTCGAAGATCATCAGCCGGGTTCCGCAGACTGACGAGCAGGGCAATGAATATATGCACCGCGTCGAGACGACGCCGGGTCGCATGTTGCTTGGCGAATGTCTGCCAAAGGACCACAAGGCGCCGTTCGACATCGTCAACCGTCTGCTGACCAAGAAGGAAATCGCCGACGTTATTGACGTCGTCTATCGCGAATGCGGTCAGAAGGACACGGTCCTGTTCGCCGACGCGATCATGGGCCTTGGCTTCAAACACGCCTGCATGGCCGGTATTTCGTTCGGCAAGGACGACATGATCATTCCGGAAGAAAAAGAAGGGCTGGTCAGCGACACCAAGGATCTGGTGAAGGATTTCGAACAGCAATATCAGGACGGCCTCATCACGCAGGGCGAGAAGTACAACAAGGTTGTTGACGCCTGGGCGCGTTGTGGCGACCGGGTTGCCGACGCCATGATGGAGAAGATTTCGGCGCGTCCGGTCGATGAGAGCGGCCGTGAAAAGCCGATCAACTCGATCTACATGATGGCGCATTCCGGTGCGCGTGGCTCACAAGCGCAGATGAAACAGCTGGCCGGTATGGGTGGTCTGATGGCCAAACCGTCG
>JBFKAE010000178.1:0-5514 GCA_041621755.1 Sphingomonadaceae bacterium
CATAGTCGTCGATGGAAAGACGAATCCCAAGGTCGCGTAAGGCGCCGAGCACCGATATTGCGATGGCCGACGACTGGATGACGGCGCTTTCGGTAATTTCCAGTGCAAGTGCGGATGGCTTGACGCCGTGCAGTGCAAGCAGGCGTTCGACTTTTGCGACAAACTCGAAACCTGTCAGGTCCGCCGCCGAAATATTGACTGCAACACGCATCGATACGCCGTTATTTCGCCAGCGGGCGCAGTCGGCGAGCGCACCATGCAGTGCGAATTCGGTCAGTTCGCCGACAACGCCGGTAGATTCTGCAAGCGGGATAAACAGGTCGGGCGAAATAAACCCGTCCGCCGGGTGTTTCCAACGCATCAGCGTTTCGGCATCGGTGATGGTGTTGCGTTTAAGGTTGAGCTTGGGTTGATAAGCCAGATGCACTTCACCATTATCGAGCCCTTGGCGAAGGTCGCTCATCATGGACAATTGCCGACGCGTTGCCGGGTTGGCGGCGCTGTACCATTGATATTTGCGATGCGCATCGCGTGCCGCGCCAACGGCAGAGATTGCCCGTTCAATGCGCAGCATCGGTGTAATGTCGGCATTGGCGCGATCGAGGCCGATGGTCAGCGCCACATCGACTTTGCCGTGACTGGTGTCGACCGCCTGACGAAACGCCATGTTGACGGCTGCGATCCGCAAATCGATTGTCACGTCGGGCACATCGGGCTGGACCCATGCCAGCGTATCAGGCGCGATCCGGTATATTTGTGAATCGATATTGGCTTCAATGCGTGACGCACTGTCGCGCACGAGCCGATTCACTGCGTCTATGCCGATGGCGTCGCGAATGACGTCGAACCGGTCTATCGATGCAACGGTGAGTATCGACCCTGTTTGCGTGGGTCCCTCCGCATGCAAGTTGGCTTCCAGCATCATGCGGTTGGGGAGCTGTGTTTCTGCGTCCTGCAGGCTCTTGCTTGCTACGTGGCGCTGAATTTCCGCAGCGCCGCGCAAGCCGATACCAGCGAGCGCAACAAACAGCATTGCAGCTGAATCGACCGAAACCGGCCAGTAGATCTGGATGATTATGGGCGCGGTGACGAGCACGACGAGGCAAGCAACCGACACCAGTCCAACCCCGGGCCCGAACCGGCGAAACCGTCCAGCACAAAGCAATAGGGCAACAAGTGTTACGCCCAGCATTGTCGGCATGGCGCCAGAGCGCATGATTGCCCGTTCTTGCAAGAGGGATTCGGCAGCGAGCGTCTGTATGACGACGCCGGGAATATTACCGAAACGCGGTACAGTATAGCGGTCGCCAAGTTCAATCGCGGTCGCGCCGATGAGCACGCGTTTGCCGCGAAAGGCGGCGTCGGGGACGTTGCCTTCAATCACATCGACGAACGAAAAGCGCGGTATGCGATTGACGTCGATGGACCAGTCGGGCTGAAAACGACGATCGCCAAGCTGATGACTGTCGGCAAGCAGCGCCGCGATTGAGGGCTGGATTGCGCCCTCGATGAACATCGCGGCGGGATAATCACGTACGATGCCGTCCTTTTCGGGCAGGATATTGACGCCGCCAACCCAGGCTGACCTGAAAAGCGGCGCCGGCCGGTTTTCAATGATCACCCTGTCTCCGCTCCGATCCGAAGCGCGCTGTTGAAAAATTGGCAGGATGACAGTCTGCGAATTGGCCAGGGCTTCAGCAAAAGCGCGGTCACCTTCGGGCTCCGACAGTGCGCTGAAATCGACATCGAAGGCGATGAGATCTGCACCCTGCGCGTGGAGTTGCCGAACCGCCTCGGCGTGATAGCGGCGGGACCATGGCCATGTACGCAGCTTCGAGAGGCTGTGCGCGTCAATCTCGACGACGACCGTCTGCCCACTTGGCGCGCGATCAAGCAGCTTTGCGCGCAGATTTGTGAGGCGGTTTTCGACAGGTTCGAACGCTCCAACCGCCAGCAGCAACCCCGTCAACAAAACCAGGGCAAACGCAAGACCAATGCGTCGCCCCGGATTATCGAATATGCCGCCACTCGTCGGCAAGGTCAGAGGCCAAGAGCCGGGATGCTTACCGATGGTATGACTACAGGCGGCAGCTCGGTTATGGGCTGCACGGTAACCGGCGGCGTTATGATCTGTGGCAATGTTGCGGGCTGTGTCACGATCGACGGTACGGTCACAGATGGAACCGTCACAGAGGGCACGGTCACAGATGGAACGGTCACAGAGGGCACGGTCACGTATGGTACGCTCGCCGATGGTGTCGAGATCGTTGGCATGGAAATCGACGGCGTCGAAAGCGATGGTGTCGGTACTGACGCGACCACATTGCCAAGCACACTTGGAAGCGCGGCGGCGGGGGCTGCAACGCCCGATGCGGCAGGCTGGCCTGTTGTTTGAATCTGGTCGGTTCTGAGCAGTCCGGCCGTCAACGTGTTAATGTTGGACAGCGGTTCTTCGAGGCTGGCATGGATCGTCGGCATGTCCATCGAGCTTTCTGAGCCCTGATCGATGATCGTCGCGGCGCTGACCGGGACGAGGGCTGCCGGATCACTATTTTCTATGAAGATGGTTTCGCCGGGCAGGACCAGTTTTTTCATGCCACCCGATGCTGCGATTACCTCGACCGCACCTTCTGTGACCTGCACCGCGCTGCGATCCTTGTCGACAATAACAGTAAAGCTGGTGCCTTTCACAACGGCGGCAAGCATTGGCGTTTCAACCTCGAAATGAGGCGCGCCCATCTTGCGGACCTTGTAGAGCATGGTACCGAATTTCTGGATGATACGGGTAAAGCCGTCGGGCTCGGAAAGAGCAGGAAGTTGCATCCGGCTTCCCGGTGCAACGACAATATAGTCAGATCCACGTGTCAGGATGGCGCGGCCGGTTGCGCCGGTTACCACAAAATCGCCCGGTGAAAGTGTGGTGTTGACGCCAAGCGAAACGGGCTGAAGGCCAGGACGCACAATCTGCGCGTTGCCGCTTCTTTGACTGACGGTCCACAATTCTGTTGTGGTGTCGCTTGCAAAAGCGGGGCCCGACAGCAGCAGAAATGCCGAGGCGATCAATATGAATAGTCGTTGCATGATTTTAGTTCCGATCCTGGCTTCGATCAGCCGATTTGCCCGAAATCACCGGCTGGTCGAAAATACACCGATTAAATCGGCGTGTGTGTTCGCCCCACATAAGAAGACTCTATCAATTTATTGCTAATGGAAGGTCAGCAGTCATGGTTAACGCCTAAACCTTCGCTTTGTTCTGGGGATTTTCTTAACCTTTTGTTGATACTGGATATCTGCGGGAAAGTCGTTCCATAAAACAGAGTGAAGGACGGGTTATTTTTCAGTATTTTGCCAGGATGTGGGCGTTTCTGGCCGCTTGCATGACCGCCACTTTGCTGACCGGCGCACCGGCATTTGCCCAGACAATTAATGAGCCCGCAGCCGTTGAGCGTACGATTCCGCGGCCTGAACCCGATAAAAAAGCGGCGCCTGCCGTCCGCACATCCGTTCCCGTGGAGTCTGAAGCTGTCATCGAAGGTAGCTTTGTTCTTGGTGCCGTTCATATCGAAGGCGCGACGAAGTTCTCTCCGGCAGAACTTGCCGAGGATTATGAACCCTTTCTGGCAACCAGTGTCGATGATGTTGCCTTGAAGCAAATCACGTCACGGATCACGCAGCGCTATCGCGATGCGGGATATGTACTGTCATATGCTTCGCTTCCAGCGCAGGACGTCCGCGCCGGCATTGTCCGGATCAATGTTGTCGAGGGTTATATCGATCATGTCGAGGTTGAGGGCGTTGGCCCGGACAAGACGATGATTCTGGATACTGCCGCGCCGATGATGCAGGAGCGACCACTGCGGACACGCACGCTTGAGCGCGCCCTCGGGCTGATGCGTGATCTTTCGGGAGTCAGCGTCACCGATGTGCGGCTGGGGCGCGTGGAGGGCAGCTCGGCTGCACACGTGCTGACGGTCGTGGTAGCGCTCGATACGATGCGCGCGCTTGTTTATGCGGACAATCGAAAAACCGCGGGCGAAGGCCATTTGCGCCTGTACAGTTCGTTTGCACTGTCATCGCTTGCTGCAACCGGTGACGAGTTTCGCGTCGATCTGTTCGCCATTCCGGGCAAGTCATATCATTATCTGTACGGGCAGCTTGCCGCGACCATGCCGCTTGGCAGTGATGGCTGGCGGCTTGGTCTGTCGACGGCAATGGGAGATCAGCACCAGAAATTTGCAGGCATGTCGCTTAATGCGAAAACGCAAAACATCAGCGCGGAGCTCAGCTATCCGGTCCTGCGCAGCCGCGCGCTTTCGGCAGTGACCAGTCTGGCCATAACCGACTGGCGCAGCACGGCTGACCTTGCCGATGTGGACATACAGGAAGATCGCCTGAAGGTCGCGCACGCGGCGCTGAAACTCTCGGGCGAAAAAACCACATGGTTCGAAATCAACCTTGGTCTGTCGCAGGGTCTCAACCTTGGTAACATCACGCGATTGGGCGACCCTTTGGCATCGCGACCTGATGCCAGCGGGCGTTTTACTAAGGCGGAATTTTCCGCGCACCTGGTTCAACCGATTGCAAAAGACGTCAGATTGCAGCTTGTCGCTGCCGGCCAATATGCATCGCGGCCATTATTGTCGGTCGAAGAATTCGCACTTGGCGGCAGCCGCATTGGCCGCGCCTATGATTTCAACACACTGACCGGCGATCACGGTATTGCAGGCTTGGTAGAGATCGGCTTTCGACTCCCGGAAATGACACATGGCCCACGGCAACTGGAACTCTATACCTATGCCGATGGCGGCGGCGTGTTTCAGTCCGGCGAACTTAGCGGAACGAACAAAAGTCGCGGATTGGCGTCAGTCGGTAGTGGGGCAAGGTTCGCAATTTCGAGAATCGCGATCTCTGTCGAACTCGGCGTCCCGTTGATGGCTGTCGGCACAGGCAAAAGCGCCCGCGGATTTCTGACTGCTTCAACCATATTCTAATACCCTAAGCAAATAGGCAAATGGTAGGAACGACTCCGGCTTCCCGACAATGCATGCTGTTCACTGTAGTGGCGAGGTAGCGACGATCTTTAGCGCATGCCTGCGGTGGAGCGGACAGGGCTTCTTTGCTACCGCTCGATGTTTCGTACCATGGCAATATATGCAAAGCGCGATCCAGCGCATTTAGCGACTGTGAACCAATAGCTTGACTTCAATTGTCTATGGTTTTGGACTTCTACATGATTATGTCTTGCGGACCATTTGCGGACCATTCCCGTTTGCGGTTACGGAATTCGCATTCCCAGCAAGTGCGATAATGCTGAATATATCAATTGCTTGAAAATGGTGGGCGGTGACGGGCTCGAACCGCCGACCCTCTCGGTGTAAACGAGATGCTCTACCAACTGAGCTAATCGCCCGATCCGAAATGCGCCCATCGCCCCGGCGTCGCTCCGACATCCGGCCCCGACAATAGGGGCGCCGACCTCGGCAGGCCATCAAAAAAGGGCCGGCTGCCCCAATG
>JBFKAE010000179.1:0-5362 GCA_041621755.1 Sphingomonadaceae bacterium
CTGCTGCTGCGTCCCGACCGCAACCCCGCACCGGAAACCGCGCTGCCATGGCGCTGGCTTCGTGTTAACGATGGCTGGTCGGATGCTGCCGCTGATCCGGCCTATAATCGCCCCGTCACGCACCCGCATGCGTATTCGGCGGAGCATCTGTGGCGTGATGACGGGCTTTATGACCTCATTATCGTGCTCGGCCATAATGACCACCCGCCGGTCGCGGGCATGGGCAGCGCGATTTTCCTCCACTGCCGCCCTGAATTGGGCAGCGCCACCCAAGGCTGCATCGCGATTGCCAAGTCAGACCTGTGGTCGTTGATCGCATCTGCACAGCCCGGAGACATGGTCACAATCGACTAGACCGTGAGCGATTCCATCAAATGGGAGAAGATCTACGCGTCCAGCGGCAAGGCGAGGGCTTCTGCCACCGCGCTGTGGCGGATTTTCCCGTCCGAGACGTTGAGTCCGACAGCGAGATGCGGGTCCGCGGCCATCGCGGCCTCTGCGCCAAGATTCGCGATCTTGAGCACGAAAGGAAGCGTGGCGTTGTTCAGTGCGAACGTCGATGTACGGGCGACCGCGCCGGGCATGTTCGCAACGCAGTAATGAATAACGCCATCAATTTCGAACACCGGATTGTCATGGGTGGTGGCGCGGCTGGTTTCGAAACATCCGCCCTGATCAATGGCGATATCGACCAGAACAGATCCGCGCTTCATCGTTTTTAGCATGTCACGCATCACCAGCTTCGGCGCGGCGGCGCCAGGCACAAGTACAGCGCCGATGACCAGATGCGCGTCGGCGACCGCCTCGGCGACCGCGGCTTTCGATGCATAAGCGGTTTTGATCTGGCTGCCGAAAACCATATCGAGCTCGGCTAGGCGGTCATTGCTAATGTCGTAAATGGTCACGTCGGCGCGCATGCCGACGGCCATTTGTGCGGCGTTGAGCCCAGCGACGCCGCCGCCAAGGATCGCGACCCGTGCAGGCGCGACACCCGGAACACCGCCGAGCAGAACGCCACGGCCGCCTTGTTCTTTTTCAAGATAATGTGCACCGACCTGAACCGACATGCGACCTGCGACTTCGGACATTGGTTTCAGCAAGGGCAATGTACCAGAACGTGACGTTACGGTTTCATACGCAATGCAAGTCGCTCCCGATTTCATCAAGCCTTCAGTCTGTGTCCTGTCGGCCGCGAGGTGGAGATAGGTGAAGAGCGTGTGGCGGGGTTCCAGGTGTGCGATTTCTGATGGTTGCGGTTCCTTGACTTTCACGATCATGTCCGCCGCGGCAAAGACGCTCGCGGCATCCTTTGCGATCGAAGCGCCAACGCCGGTGTAGTCGCTGTCGCTGAAATCAATGCCTTCGCCGGCCGTGGTCTCGATGACGACGTCATGTCCGGCTGCCGTCAATTCGGCGACAGACGCCGGAGTGAGGCCGACGCGGTATTCATGGTTTTTGATTTCTTTGGGGATGCCAATGCGCATGTCGATAACTCCTCGATGAGAAGCCGGATTATACTGCGTTTCAGCCGGGAAAGGTTTGCAATGATATGGCGACCGGCGGAAAAACTAACAATAATATTGCAATACTATATATATAGATGCATTAATTTCCCGTATGATGTCTATGGACAACAAGATACTTGCGCAGGTTAGTCGAGATTCGGGTCTGACGAACGAGCAACTCGGGGCAAAAATTGGCCTTTCCGCCTCGGCGGTTCATCGCCGCGTAAAAGCGTTGGAAGAATCAGGCGCTATCCTCGGTTATCGGGCCAGACTTTCGCTCGCGGCCCGCGGCCACCCGTCAACGGTCTTTGTCCATGTCACGCTCACCGATCAACGACAGGCCACGATGATGGCGTTTGAAAGCGCGCTCGACCGGACTCCTCATGTCGCGGAAGCCTATTTGATGAGCGGGGAGTCGGATTATCTTCTCAAGGTCCTTGTGCGCGCGGACGATAGTTATGAACGTGTGCACCGCGAGATTCTTTCGGCTCTGCCGGGCGTCCATCGGCTTTTGACGCAGTTCACCATCCGTACACTTGCCGCCGACGATTGAGAGACAGGGCGAAGGGCAAAACGCATTTTACCCGAGTCGGCTGGCATGTTGCGCTAAATTTACCGCGGTCAGCATAAAAATGGGTATCAATTGCAACTTAAAAAATAGTCTTGGGACTGTCCGTTTTCGGGTGTGATCTGGGCGTCGGAATGCCCCGCGATGTCGCTATGGCCTGTGCATTTTTTGCGTTAAATCGCGCATTTAACGGCTCTAAAATAAAGCCATAACAGAATTTATGCCGCCGTTATTTTCGCATGAAAATGGCATAGGGTCGTCACCCTTCATCTGTAATTTTAACCCTGCTCGGGAGATGGGCTCGTCGATGCCAGATGTGTCGACAGTTATAATACTGTGTTGAATGAACGTTCACAATTGTCATATAGTGTGACCTTTCCAGAGTTGGTCGACCGCGTGCGCGAAATCGTTCGGGAAATGTGCATTCCGTGTCGATGGGAGGAGTTCACTGTCAATGAATGCCCTGACTTTCGACGCATGGATTCGCGGCCCATTTGTCGCGATGAACACGGAACTTGAAGAGCTGTATTTTGCTCAGGAAGACCGGGCGAACGTTGCTGGGGTTGGGGACAGGATCAAGGCGAAACTGTGCGACGAGGGCCAGATACATGTCGCCCGGCTTCTGGCTGAAGGCAATACGGGCGATTGTTTCACCAGCGCGTTCAGCGTTCTTGGCAATGTCGGCTTTTATCTTGGCGCGCTCCGGCGACACGAACTGACCAATCCTGCGATTGAAGAGCGTTCGCCCTTTCCCGAAGCATCATTGCTTGCCTTGCAAGTCGGCGCCACGATCGGCATGGCGCCGCGGTTCGTGAGTGCGCACCTCGTTACGCGCAATCTTGCCGTGCGTGGTGTGCGCAAGAGTTTCACATCTCTCAAGGACGAGTCTGTGTTTATCAATGAAAACACGCACAGTGTTCTTGGGCTACGGCGCGCTGCGGATGCGCTGGGGTGCGTCGTTCACCTTGGCGTTTCGAGTCCGATCGCCACGCAGCTGTTCGAGGATGCGCGCGACGCACTTGACGATGTCGTGCATTTCAACGCCAAACTTGCCGCAGATCTTGATGTTGATCGCTTTTTTTACTGCGTCAGGCCCTATTACAAGCCCTATCGCGTTGGTCGTGCTGAATATCGCGGCGTCAATGGCGGTGACTTTTCGGGAGTCAACGAAATCGACCTTTTGCTCGGGCTGATCTCACCCAATAATCCCTATTACGCCCAGCTTCTGATCGACAAAATGCCCTTCATGCTGCCATCGGATCGCACCCGCCTGCGCGAATGCATGACCTATCGCAGTCTGCTGGACGAACTGCTTCTGCTCCTCCCGGACTGTGCGAACGAAGGTTGGTTCCGCGACAATGCCAAAGCCTATCTTGCGGTCTGTGATCGGTTTGCCGAGACGGCGCGGCAACATCACGACTTGCTGGTCGAGAAGTATATCGCAAAGCCTGCCGACGATCTCGACGCGGCGTATGTGAAGAGCGTGACCGCGAGCGGTCCACCGCTTTCCGTTCTGTTGCGCTCACTGAAGCGGCTGCGCGATTATCGGTGTGCGGAGCCGGGTGATGAGACCCGGCATGATGATCTTGCCAAATTGCGCCAGGCGGTGGCCCAGTGACCCAGCTTTCCTGGTCTGACCAGCGCTGCAACGTCAGAAATTCGATCAGATGGGCACAGAAGTTGTGTATTTTACCTGCGCAAGCGCAAAATGCGAGGAGCCGGTCGCGACCGATGGATGTCGCAGAACGATCCGCATCAGAAACCTGTTATAATCCTCTACGTCCGCCACGAGAATCCGTAGCAGATAGTCCCAGTCGCCCGACATTGAGTAACATTCGATGATTTCCTCGCGCGAGGAAACAAAGCTCTCAAAGGCTTCTGTCATTTCTGCGGAATGGTTTTTCATGCGGATATGGCAAAGGACGTTGATGCCGCGTCCGACACGTATTGCATCGACGAGCCTGACATGTCGGCCAAGAACACCGTCGGCCTCCAGCGCGCGAATGCGCCGCCAACAGGACGCCGTCGACGAGCCGACACGCTCGGCGAGGTCGGCATGACTAAGCGATGCGTCACGCTGGAGTTCACGCAACAGTTTGCGATCAATCGTATCGAGGGGCCGCGCCGTGGTCATTGCGTCTCGCTATCACTGTGGCAGGCGCTGTGGGTGCTCGAAAATTCAATATGAAAGGAAAGGTTCATAAACTCGTCAAATATGCATTATCCATGTCATTTATATATGTGATTATGCGCAATATGAAATAAAATTTCGATAAAAATCGGTATATTTTCTTCATGAAGAGTGATCTTGCCTTGCCGTCCGGTGCGGCACCCGATTGGACGGTGCCGCAGAACTGGAATGCCTATTCCCCCGCCGAGCATGCGATGTGGGACACGCTCTTTGCACGGCAAAGCGCAATGCTGGCCGGGCGCGCGGTGCCTGCGTTCATGGAGGGGCTAGAGGTGCTGCGTTTAGGCAAGTCCGGCATTCCAGACTTTGATGAATTGAATGAGCGACTTATGGAGGCCACAGGCTGGCGTGTCGTTGCCGTGCCCGGCCTCGTGCCCGATGAAATATTCTTCGACCACCTGGCGAACCGCCGTTTTGTCGCGGGGCGCTTTATCCGCAAGCCGGATGAACTTGATTATCTTCAGGAACCTGACATTTTCCACGATGTCTTTGGTCATGTGCCATTGCTCGCCCATCCGGTTTTTGCCGATTACATGCAGGCCTATGGCGAAGGCGGGCTGCGCGCCGCACATCTCGGCATGATCGAGGCGCTGTCGCGGCTCTACTGGTATACTGTCGAATTCGGGCTTATTCGCGATGGAGCCGATCTCAAGCTGTACGGCGCCGGGATTGTCTCGTCCTTTGGTGAAAGCCATTTTGCGCTTGAAGACCCATCACCGCACCGTCTGGCCTTTGATCTCGAACGCGTCATGCGCACGCGATACCGTATCGATGATTTTCAGCAGAATTATTTCGTCATTGAAAGCTTCGAGGATCTTTTGCGTCAAACCCGCGACGCAGATCTTGGGCCAATCTATGAACGCTTGAGAGACCAACGTCCGATCGACGTTGCCGAAATCTTGCCCTCCGATCACGTTTTGCATGTCGGCACGCAGGCCTATGCACGCGCCAGAGCCGTGGCATGAGAGACATGACGAACCCCTTTGCCGCACTCGTTTCACAGGGCACCGATGTCCTGCTGACCTTGCTGGCCATGCACCGGGCCGATCGACGGCCTGACAAAATCGACCTGGGCGTCGGCGTCTATCGGGACGAAAA
>JBFKAE010000180.1:0-5358 GCA_041621755.1 Sphingomonadaceae bacterium
AGGGTCTTCAGACCCCAATATTCGGTCTTTGTGACCTTACCTTCGCCGCCTTCGATAACTTTCGTGAAAGCCTCTGAAAGGCCGTCCACCTGTCCGGTGGAAAGGTCCTGGCGCGCCAGGAAAACATGCTCGTACATGGGCATGGTATATCTTACTCCTCAATGCCGATTGCTGATGACGGGCAATCCGTCACCCCTCCGGCTGGCTACGGGATATATAAATAAGCAGCGGCGGGAAGGCTGGCTTCCCGCCGCTGATGAACGGCCCTATGACGCAAAGCTGCGCGAAAGGCAAGTCAGAAGCGCGTCAGGCGCTGCGTGTTGACGCGTAAAGCGACCAGAGCGCAGCGACCGAGCTATAGGGGCTGTCTTCGGCAACAGCACCAAACGCCTTGCGTGCTTCGGAAAGCTTGCCAGACCGCAGCTGGCTGATGCCAAGCAGCATATGCGCCTGATCGATGTCCGGCGTACCGGCCTTGATCGCGTTCGAAAAATAGACCGCGGCCTTCGCATAGTTGCCAACGCCCATAAGCGCGCTGCCACCCTGCATGTAACCGTCGGCGGTTTTTGGCAGTTTGGCGAAATCCGCCCGCGCGGCAGAAGCGCGCTTGGTGGAGGCTTCAAGCAGACGCGCCGTCATCGAATCGCTGGTCGAAAGCACGCCCGATTTGACGCCCTCTTCAAGTGCGACCTTTGACAGGCCGGGCTGATTGCCGACGATCGCGAGCTTGGAGAATTCCTGATAATCTTCAGGCGTCGTGATATTCTTGGTTTCGCGCATCAGTTGGTAAAGCGTCAATTTGGCTTCGCGCGGCATGGTTTCCTTCTTGAGGTCGATCAGCAGCGCGCGCCAGCGTGCGGGCGAGGGGTCGACACGGATCAAGCGTTCTGTCGTTGCAAGATAGGCTTTTTTGTCGCCGGACTTGTACTGAACATTGGCCAGATTCTGCAGCCAGCCTTCGCGTGCGCCATAGCGACGGATGAGATCTTCATAGACGTTTGCAGCGTCGCTGAACCGGCCCTGGCGGAAATAAGACTGCGCAACGATGGTCTGTCCCTGTACGCCACCGGCTTTTTTGCCAAGCGCAATCGCCTTCGCAAAGTCGCCCGAACGGTAATAAAGCGGTGCAAGCTGCGTTGCAGGCGCGCCAATGGCTTCAAGCTCGCGCGCTGCGGCGGACCATTTGCCGCCACGGGTGTAAACATAGGCTGCCATTTCGGCGACCTTGCGGCGTTCAACACCGGTGTCGGCTGCGCTGCGCGCTGCGTTGACCCGCGCCATCGCGGCAGAAAGATTGCCCGACTTGGCGAGGCTTGACGCTTCCTGAAGCGGCTTGCCGACATTTGGCGAAAGCGCCTGTGCCATCGCTGGTGCTGCGAGGCCTGCGGGGACGGCGAGCGCGATTGCGGCTGCCATTGTCAAACGAGAAACAAACTTCATGTGATTACCTTCCACTCCCAAATTCATGACCATTTCGGTCGATTCGCTATCATTTTGCGCGCACAAAATTGCGCTATAGCCGATACTTAAATCCCTTTTAACGCGCGGCTCATGGCCCTGTCATGAACGGGGCGTACAGATTCGCGTCACAAAAATTGTCGCGGAACTTATCGATTTCAATTCGAATCGCAAGCGATTGACGTCGCTTGCCTCGCTCCCCGTGCCGCTTTAAGCGACGGCAGACACATACGCCTTTGCAGATTTAAACGCGAGATTTTTATATGACACGAGCATTCGTATTTCCCGGTCAAGGCAGTCAGGCCGTTGGTATGGGGCAGGCGCTCGCCGCCGCCAGCATACATGCACGCGAAGTTTTCGAGGAGGTCGATGACGCACTCGGCCAGAAACTTTCCGCAGTCATGTTCGAGGGGCCAGAAGACGCCCTGACGCTGACCGAAAACGCCCAGCCCGCAATCATGGCGAACGCCATTGCCACGCTGCGCGTGCTGGAAAAGGAAGGCGGCGTCGTGCTTGCGGACAAGGCGGCGTTCGTCGCCGGGCACAGCCTTGGCGAATATACGGCGCTCTGCGCCGCAGGCAGCCTTGGCCTTGCCGATACGGCGCGGCTGTTGAAGCTGCGCGGGCAGGCGATGCAGGCGGCCGTGCCGGTCGGTGTCGGTGCGATGGCCGCCTTGCTTGGCCTTGATTATGACGATGCGGCAAAGGCAGCGGCAGAGGCTGCCGGAGACGAGGTCTGTGCGGCTGCGAATGACAATGCGCCCGGGCAGGTGGTGATTTCCGGGCACAAGGCCGCGGTCGAACGCGCAATCGAGGTGGCCAAGACATTGGGTGCAAAACGCGGTGTGTTGCTGCCGGTCTCGGCACCCTTCCACTGTGCATTGATGGCACCGGCTGCAGAAAAAATGGAAGCTGCACTTGCCGACGCCAGAATCGCGTCGCCGTTCGTGCCGCTCGTTGCCAACGTCACCGCCGCGCCCGTCACGGACCCTGACGAGATCAGGCGTCTGCTCGTGCAGCAGGTCACAGGCAGGGTACGCTGGCGCGAAAGCGTGATCACTATGGGGGCTGAAGGTGTCACCAGCTTTCTGGAGCTGGGCGGCAAGGTTCTTGGCCCGATGATCAAGCGTATTGAACGCGACGCGGACATTACGAGTCTCGTCACAATGGATGACATCGAAAACGCCCTGAAGGCGCTATAGGAGAAAAGAATGTTCGATCTTACAGGTATGAATGCGCTTGTTACGGGTGCGAGCGGTGGCATTGGATCGGCCATTGCAAAGGCGCTGGGCGCGGCAGGGGCGAACGTTGCCCTGTCGGGAACGCGCGAGGACGCCTTGAATGCGGTGGCTGCGGAAATCGGCGGCAAGACGCACATATTGCCGTGCAATCTTTCCGACAGTGCCGCCGTTGACGGGCTTGTCGGGCAAGCGGTCGCGGCGATGGGCGGCATCGATATTCTGATAAACAATGCCGGTGTCACCCGTGACAACCTGACGATGCGCATGAAGGACGAGGAATGGTCGGACGTGATCCGCATCAATCTTGAAGCCGCATTCCGCCTGTCGCGTGCCGCGATGAAGCCGATGATGAAAGCGCGGTTCGGCCGGATTATCAACATCACGTCGGTGGTTGGCACGACGGGAAACCCGGGGCAGGCAAATTATGCCGCGTCGAAGGCCGGAATCATCGGCATGTCAAAGGCGATCGCGCAGGAAGTGGCGAGCCGTGGAATCACGGTCAATTGCATCGCGCCCGGTTTTATCGTGTCGGCGATGACCGATGCGCTTCCCGATGCGCAGAAGGACGCCCTGACCGATAAAATTCCCGCTGGGCGACTGGGGCAAGGCGATGATATTGCTGCTGCGGCGGTCTATCTTGCCAGCCGTGAAGCGGCATATGTGACCGGCCAGACTCTGCATGTAAACGGTGGCATGGCGATGATATAGAGTGGATATGACGAATGAGAGGCTTGCAAGCCCGTGGGCACATGGGTAGTGCCAAAGACAACTGTAGACCCAAATTATATTGGCAAGGGGATTATATATGAGCGATGTCGCTGACCGCGTTAAAAAAATTGTCGTCGAACATCTTGGCGTTGAGCCGGAAAAGGTGACCGAAGACGCAAGCTTTATCGATGATCTGGGTGCTGACAGCCTCGATACGGTCGAGCTCGTCATGGCATTTGAAGAAGAATTTGGCGTGGAAATTCCCGACGATGCCGCCGAGAAGATCCTGACCGTCAAGGATGCCATCACCTATATCGACGAAAACAACGCCGGCTAAACCGGCCTTCCGGATGGGAGAGCCGTTCAGTCGATGACGCTGAAATGGCGCGAGCGGCTCCCCGGCGACGGGCGGGCCGCTTGGCATTTATAGGGTATAAACGGGAGAATTTGGATGCGCCGTGTCGTCGTTACCGGTCTTGGTCTTGTCACACCGCTTGGCGGCGATGTGGAGTCGAGCTGGAAAAATATTCTGGCGTCCAAATCCGGCGCGGCGCGGCTGACGCGGTTCGATCCAACCGACGATTATGTTTGCAAGATTGCCTGCGAAGTCAAAATGGATGGCCGCGAAGATGGCTGGGACGTCAATAAACGCGTCGACCACAAGGTGCAGCGGCAGGTGGATCTGTTCATCCAGTTCGGTATCGATGCCGCCGGTCAGGCGATTGAAGATGCGGGCCTTACCGATCTTACCGAAGAACAGCGCCTGCGCGCAGGCTGTTCGATCGGGTCGGGCATTGGCGGTCTGCCGGGAATCGAAAAAGAATCGATCGTGCTGCACGAGCGCGGCCCACGCCGGGTCAGTCCGCATTTCGTGCATGGCCGCTTGATCAACCTCGTCTCGGGACAAGTGTCGATCAAATATGGCCTTGAAGGTCCGAACCACGCTGTGGTGACGGCGTGTTCGACCGGCGCACATTCGATTGGCGATGCGGCGCGGATGATTGCGCTCGACGATGCCGATATCATGGTGGCAGGCGGCGCCGAAAGCGCGATCTGTCCGCTCGGCATTGCCGGGTTTTCGCAGGCAAAAGCGCTGTCGACGAATTTTAACGATACGCCCGAACGCGCCAGCCGTCCCTATGATGTGGCGCGCGATGGTTTTGTCATGGGCGAAGGTGCAGGCGTTGTGGTGCTCGAGGAATATGAGCATGCAAAGGCGCGCGGCGCGAAGATTTACGGCGAGATCGCAGGCTATGGCCTCACCGGCGATGCCTTTCACGTGACAGCCCCACACGCCGAGGGCAAAGGCGGCTTCCGGGCGATGCAAAATGCGCTGAAGCGCGCCGGACTTAACCCGGAAGACATTGACTATATCAACGCACACGGCACTTCGACGCCGCTTGGTGACGAGATCGAACTGGGTGCGGTGCGGCGGCTGTTCGGCAGTGCGATCGACACGGTTTCGATGTCATCGACGAAGAGCGCGATCGGGCACTTGCTTGGCGGCGCTGGTGCGGTTGAAGCGATTTTCTGTCTGTTGGCCTTGCGCGATCAGGTCGCGCCGCCAACGATCAATCTTGAAAACCCAAGCGAAGGCTGTGTCGGCGTCGACCTGGTGCCGCTTGTCGCCAAGGAGCGCAAGATCCGCGCCGTTCTCAACAACAGTTTCGGCTTTGGCGGAACCAACGCTTCGCTGGCGATGAAAGCAATTTAAACGATGAAACGCCTGCTCGTCGGGCTTGGTATTGCGCTTGGTGTTGCAGCGCTTGCTGCCATTCTGGTGATCAATGCACAGTGGCACGCAGCAGGGCCGCTGGAGAATGACCGCGAAGTGTTGATTGCGCGCGGCAGTTCGCTTGGCAAGGCGGCAAGCACGCTTGAGGCGGATGGCGTCATTGTCTCAGCAGATCGCTTCAAGTTGTTTGCGCGGCTGTTTGGTGGCGGCGACCCG
>JBFKAE010000181.1:0-5274 GCA_041621755.1 Sphingomonadaceae bacterium
CCGGGGCTTGGCGAGTTGAAGGCTGCAGGGCTGCTTGACCCGATCGACACGGCGCTGACTCAGTTGCAATTTGAAGCGGCTGAGGATGAAGATGAGAGCGAAGACGTCTAACGCTGGCTTTGGGGCGCGCTTCGGACTAGAATCAGCTCAATCTCCTGTCATATGGTGGCAGGGAAACGGAGATTCGCTATGGGTAGTTTCAGCATCTGGCATTGGCTTGTCGTCGGTGTCATTGTTTTGCTGCTGTTTGGAAAAGGTCGCATTTCGGATGTCATGGGTGATCTTGCCAAGGGTATAAAAAGCTTCAAAAAAGGTATGGCCGAGGACGAAACGCCGGCGCCGCCAAAGCAGATCAATGCGCCTGGCGTGGACGTGAACGCAGCCAGCGACGCCGAGCGCAAGACGCCGCAGTCCTGATAATAAGGGCGGTCCGCCTCGATGTTTGATATCGGCTCGACAGAGCTTCTTCTTGTTGCAATCGTCGCCCTTATCGTCGTCGGTCCAAAAGACCTGCCGAGGCTGTTGCGTACGGTCGGGCAATGGGTGGCAAAGGCGCGTGGCACAGCACGGCACTTCAAAACCGGACTTGATACGATGATGCGCGAGGCCGAACTTGAAGAGATGCAGAGGGTCTGGGATCAGAAAAATGCTGATATCATGCGCGCGCATCCGCAGCTGGGCGATGATAGCGAGCCGCAGCCGCCTGAAACAAAAAATCCGGATGCAGCGTCGTGACAGACGATATAGATGACAGTAAGGCGCCGCTTCTGGATCATCTGATCGAGCTGCGCTCGCGCCTGTTGCGCAGCGTTGCCGCGCTGATTGTCGCATTTTTCATTGCTTTTTATTTTGCCGATCAGATTTTCGCATTTCTGGTGCAACCGCTCGTCAAGGCGTTTGCCGGGGCAGAGGGCGCGCGTCTGATCTATACCAAGCTTTACGAAGCGTTTTTCGTCCAGATCAAGGTGGCGATGTTCGCGGCATTCCTGTTCGCATTTCCGATCATCGCCAATCAGATATGGGCCTTTGTCGCGCCGGGTCTCTACAAGACCGAGCGGCGGGCGTTTCTGCCGTTTCTGATTGCAACGCCGGTGTTGTTCGCGATGGGCGCGGCGCTTGCTTATTATATCGTGATGCCGACCGTGTTTCGCTTTCTGCTCGGCTTTCAGACGAGTGAGGCAGGGATTCCGCAAGAAGCCTTGCCGGCGATGGGTGATTATCTGTCGTTTGTCATGAACCTGATCTTTGCCTTTGGCGTCTGCTTTTTATTGCCCGTCCTGCTGATGCTGCTCGCCCGTGTCGGAATCGTGACGGTCGATCAGTTGCGATCGTTCCGTCGCTACGCAATTGTTGCCGCATTCGTCGTGGCAGCGGTGATTACCCCGCCCGATGTGATTTCGCAGCTCTTGCTCGCCGTGCCGATGGTCATGCTTTACGAGCTGTCGATTATTGGCATTGCCATCACCAACAGACGCACGGCAGCAGCAGAGGCCACCAACGAAAAAGAAGAAGCCGCGTAGACGTTCGCAAGTCGACGCGGCTTCAACGATTCAACTGGAAATACGAATTATTTGGCCGCGTCTTCAACTGCTGCCCCGGCGGATTTGACATCTTTGCCAACGCCTTCAATGGTGTTGCAGGCCGCAAGAACAAGAGCGACGGCGACGGTCGCCAGTTTGAGTACGGTGCTGGAACGCATTCTACTTAACTCCCTATATGCAGATACCGATCTGTGATGCTGGAAATCGGCCTGCGGCGGGGTTTCGTCAAGACAAAAAAGAGCCCGACATGCACGGGGGGGTGTACGATATCGGGCCCTCTGGGGACAGTATTTAGCGGGGGGCAGAATTACCGTCCTCAACAGAAAACGAATTGCGCGAAAGCTGGTTCCATGACGGCCAAAAAAAATTCTTATATGGCGGAAAGCGTGTGCTGGTGGAGTTGCGCGGGGAACACAATTTCGTAACTGCCTGCCGCCATGTGCACGAGCGTGCCACGGAGCTGGCGGACCATTGCCCTGATAATTCGGGCCGAGGCGCTTTGATTTTCAGGAGAAAACAGATCGGCAGGCTTGAAAATATCGGCAGCGATGGTGAGATGTCGGTCGCTTTTTGCGTTGTCTGCCCGAAGCGTGATGGCGAGATGAAGCGCGGTTTCGTGCGCTGTCGCTGCAGCAGTGCCCGCGCAGCCGACAATTTCGGTTATCAGGAACGCCAGTGGTACCGCAACATCCTGTGCTACAATGATTTCACCAATATTGGCCTCGATCGACAGATTGATATCGTCGACATTGGCGATGCTGCGCTCAAGGCTTGGGACTAGGTCGCTGATCAACTTGGCGGAATTCACACCTTGTCCCTGCTGCTCGTCGAACAGCCAGCGGTGCACGCATGAGAGCGCGTTGACGCGCATCTGCATGGCCGTATAGGCGCGCATCACATCGGCGTTCGAGGCGTCGCGCGCGTGAATGCTGAGCAGGCTTGAGATGATCTGCAGGTTGTTTTTGACACGGTGATGCACCTCGCGGGCATATCCGTGTTCAACATCATGCGACACGCCTTTGCTGTCATGCAAGTCATTGACAGAAGGTAATTTTTCGGCTTTTTCAGTCTCTGTCGGCATATCGAAATCATCTCTAGCGCGACGGGATGCGCAGCGCAAATATATCAAATGTGTCTTGTGTAATGTGCGGCAGCCCTTGATTGATGACTAGTATTATAGCTGATGAAGGAAGGGACGTATATGTCGCTGGCGACGGAGATTGCACCGCATCTGCCCTATCTGCGCCGTTATGCGCGCGCGCTTTCGGGGACGCAGCAGGCTGGTGATGCCGCAGTTCGCGCCGCACTTGAGGCGATTATTGCCGCGCCGGACGATTTTCCACGCGATGTCGATTCGCGTGTCGGTCTTTACAAGATATTCCACGCAGTATGGACTGCGGACCAAGTTGGCGAGGATGTGACGGACATTTCCGCGTTCGAGCGCGCGGCGCGCAACCGCCTTGAACACCTGACGCCATTATCGCGTCAGGCATTATTGCTGACCGCGATGGAAGGATTCGGCGCCGATGATACAGCTTATTTGATCAATGTGTCCGCGGGCGATGTCACAAAGCTGGTTAAACAGGCGCTCGACGAGATCGACAGGCAGACAAAGACAGTGGCGATGATCATCGAGGACGAACCGATCATTGCAATGGATATCGAAGGCATCATCACGGATCTTGGGCATGAAATTTGCGGGATCGCCGAAACACGCGATGAAGCCGTCGAAATGGCTATGGCGGCAAAACCGGGTCTTATCCTTGCAGATATCCAGCTTGCCGACGACAGTTCAGGTGTCGATGCGGTGCGCGAGATTCTGGCACATTTCTCGGTGCCTGTGATTTTTATTACGGCGTTTCCCGAACGCCTGTTGACGGGCGAGCGGCCCGAACCAACATTCCTGATTACCAAGCCGTTCCAGCGTTCAACGGTAAAAGCGGCGGTTGCGCAGGCACTGTTTTTTGGCAGCGCAGCAGGTGTGCCGGCCTGAAGGTAGGACTTCGCCTGCTTGCGCAGCCTTGCCGAGAGGCATAGGTTTGTCGGTGGGTGGCAGATTTGGCATATTGGGAGGACCTGGCGATGCAAGTGGATGGCCACGAAGAACTGAAAGCTGATGAAGCCCGCGGCGGGGAGACGCCGCATATCGCGCGCTACGTTTTGTTGTTCTCAACGGCATTGGTTGTTTTCGCCTTTGCCATTTTGTTGATGATCTGGACCTGAGCGGCCAAACGGCCAGACGATTTCAAGAGCGTAATTCTTTGGAGGATGCTGCGTGACAGGTGATGTGAACGGAGCCAATGTGGCGACCGCTGCCGGACGTATCGGCGATTTTCTGCGCACGGCCTATGCAGAATCGGCGTCTCAGGCTTTGCCAAAAGCGTTTCAGGTCCTGCTTGACCAGCTCGATACGGCATCGGCCAAGCACAAGGAACCTGAAGCCGGACAACTGAGTGACAAGGCGTTCAAGGCGCAGCTTGCGGAGGTCATTCCCCATTTGCGCGCGTTTGGCCGTTCGCTCTGTGGTAATGCCGATATGGCAGATGATCTTGCGCAGGAAGCGCTGCTTAAGGCATGGGCGGCGCGCGGACGCTTTCAGGCCGGGACGAACATGCGGGCCTGGACCTTCATTATATTGCGCAACCAGTTTCTGAGCCAGATGCGCCGCGCCCGCTTCAAGGGGGAATGGGACGATTTTACCGCCGAAAAAATATTGTCCGCACCTGCCGGGCAAGACCAGCATATCGAACTTGCGGATTTGCAGCGTGGATTGTTGCAACTGCCCGAAGCGCAGCGCGAGGCGTTGATTCTGGTTGGTGCCGGGGGCTTTGCCTATGAGGAGGCTGCGGAGATTTGCGATTGTGCGGTCGGAACCATCAAAAGCCGTGTGGCGCGCGGCCGCGCAATGCTCGAAACGGTGCTGAGCGATGGTCGTATGCCGTCGCGCAGGGCCGACAAGAAAAGTGACAGGTCGGCGCTTGAGGATATTATGGCCGAGGTCGATTTGCTGTCGAGCCGCTGAAATCATGCAAGACAGATATGATGGTGTTCAAGCCGCGATTATGGCCCGTTCAGGCACGAAATGAGCGATAAATCCATACATGTCCCACACGAGCTTCAAAGGCTGTTGGGTGACCTTGATGCGCGACCGGATCCAGTGTTTCAGGATGTGCTTTCACGGACATGGCAGACGTCGCCGTTTCTGTGGGGCCTGATGCGCCGGGGGGATGCGCTTGGGGCTTTTCTTGGAGACGGCCCTGATGCGATGATCGCGCGGGCGCTGGCCGAGGCAGGCAAGGGGACGGCGGCAAGTGCGGCCACTTTGCGTCAGGCGAAAGCCGATGTCGCGCTGGCGACTGCGTTGGCGGATCTGTCGGGTGTCTACGCGCTCGAACAGGTCACAGAGGCGCTGTCGGGCCTCGCCGACCGGGCGATCGACAGTGCGATCCGCATTGCTGTCGACGAGCGTGTGAGCGGTGCACCGCCAGACGGGTTTTGCGCCATTGCGCTTGGCAAGCTTGGCAGTGGTGAACTGAATTATTCCAGCGATGTGGATCTTATATTCCTGTTCGATGGGAGCCGGTTGGCGCGCCGCGAAGCCGATGAACCCGAAACCGCGGCAGTGCGCATCGGTCGCCGGGTCGTCGACCTGCTGCAGACCCGCGATTCGAACGGTTATGTTTTTCGCGTCGATCTTCGGCTGCGGCCCAACAGCGAAGTCTCGCCGACCGCG
>JBFKAE010000182.1:0-5182 GCA_041621755.1 Sphingomonadaceae bacterium
GAAATCATGAACGAAGACGGGTCGATGAGCCGACTTCCCGAACTCATCGAGTTTGCAAAAAAGCACGACATGCGCATCGGCACGATTGCTGACCTTATTGCCTATCGCCGTCGTTCGGAATCGCTGATCGAGCGGGTCGCGGAGGCGCCGTTCGAAAGCTATCACGGCGATTTCAAACTGATCGTTTATCGCAATGTCATCGATGGCGGGGAACATGTGGCGCTTGTCCGCGGCAATCCACGCCCCGGCGTTGAAACACTTGTCCGCGTTCACCAGCTTGACCTGACCGCCGATGTGCTGGGTTGGACGGCGGCCTATCGCGACTATGTTCCGGCGGCGCTGCGCGCACTGGCCGAACATGATGGACCGGCCGTCGCCGTGTTTGTCCGCGACCCCGATCCGACATCGATTTCCGAACGCATCAAGGGCGGTCGCAAGGCCTACGCCGATGCGCATGGCTATCGCGATTATGGCATTGGCGCGCAGATCCTGCTCGATCTTGGTGTGCGTGACATGATCCTTTTGACGCAAAGTGAAGGCAAGCTTGCTGCGCTAGAAGGTTTTGGCCTTCGCGTCGTTTCGCGTCAGGTACTTGCAGAGAAGGCAGGCAAAAGCAGCATCAAGCTGGTGTCTTGAGCATGGGGACGGACATATGAACACACAAGCAGACCCAAAAACCGTTGTTGCGGACTTTCTCAAGATTTTCTCGAGCGGGGACGTCGACGCAATCCTTGCTTGCCTGACCGACGATGCGCATTGGTGGGTGTCTGGCAAGATTGAAGGCATGTCGGGCAGCAATGACAAATCGACGCTTGGTGAAATCCTTCGTCAGGTCAAACCGCTTTATGTCGAAAAGGCGCTGCGGGTCGCGCCAAGCGCGATGATTGCCGAAGGCAATCGCGTCGCCGTTGAAGCGGAATCCTTTGCAACGCTGACTTCAGGCCGCGTCTATAATAACCGTTACCACTTCCTGTTCGACGTCGAAGGCGACAAGATCGCGGGCGTGAAGGAATATTCCGACACGATGCATATGTGGGAGACCTTCGCGGGGTAAGCCGCTCAGCCTGACGGCAGTTCGCTCAGGCGAAGCGGCGCAGTCATGCAGATCACGATCAGATCGAGCGTATCTTCAAGCGCATCTTCGAACGTTTCGCCCATCCGCTCGCGCCAGTCGGGGTCGCCATGATTGACCAGAATGTTGAGGAACATCAGGTTACAACTCATCAGCCGACGCTGGGCCACGGGGCCGGGCAGATAATCCAGCCGGTCGCGCAGCAGCGACAACAGCCGTGTCAGGTTGGGCGGCGTTTCGGGGCCGAAGTCACCAAATTGCGAGGTGCGATGCTGCAGCAGATATTGCACCAGAAAGCCTGCATATGTGTGGCGGCCATCCTCATTCTGTAGCTCCAGCTGGGGCAGATAGATGATTTTGAGCAATGTGCGGGCGTCTTTCAAACGTCCTGCGGCCTCGGCCTCGGCCAGCAAACGCGCGCGGGTTGGCTCCATCTGCTGCATCCGGTGTACGAAAATCGCCTGGACCAACCCTTCGCGCGATCCAAAATGATATTGGACCGCGAAGTGATTGCCCTGGCCTGCCTTGCTGGCGATTTCGCGCATGGAGACGCCGTTGAGGCCACCCTCGGCAAAAAGGCGCTCTGCGACTTCAATCATGCTGGTTTTGCCGTCGCCGCCGTTACCCGCGGGAGCAGAATCAGCAGGCTCGCGCGTGCGAGTCTTGGCCATATCGGACACCTTTCTTGAAACGACTGTTTCAAATTTGACACGATTCTATTCCGGTTTGAGGTGAAATTCAATTCATCTTTTGGGCTATAATATTCACAATAATTACGCATTATTAGGAATAATATGAATTTTCAGAGAGTTTTGCCAATATGGGGGCCTTGCCTTCGCGCCGCAAAGTATAAAACAGTTGACTTATTCCATTCAAGCGAGCTAGCGTAAGCAAATGCGGGCGTGCGCTGCGACTGTTGCAGCCATGCCGGAAACGATAACGGAACGCGCAATGTTTGCAGATGCGCGCAAAATCTTGGCGAGGAGACATGACATGGCAATGCAAACGGGACTGATTTTTCACCCTTATATGCGTCCCGAACGGACAGCGCGGCAGACCTTTGAGTGGGGCGTGCAAAGCTCGATCGCCTGCGACAAGGTCGGCTTCGATTCCATGATGATCTCCGAGCATGCCTCGCAGATCTGGGAAAATATCCCCAATCCCGAACTGATCATGGCCGCCGCTGCATTGCAGACTAAGCAGATCAAATTCGCGCCAATGGCGCATATCCTCCCGCATCAGCATCCAGCCAAGCTGGCAATGACGGTTGGCTGGCTGTCGCAGATTCTTGAAGGGCGCTATTTCATGGGTATTGGCGCGGGCGCTTATCCGCTCGCCTCCTATATGCACGGCATACGCGGCGATGATCAGGCAACCGAGTGCCTGAACGAACGTGTGCGCGAGTCGCTGCTTATCATGGAAAAAATATGGAAGCGCGAGCCGTTCTTTTACGAGGGCAAATATTGGAGCGCCGGCTTCCCCGAAGAAGAACCGGCCGAAACCGAAGAGGACGAGCAGCACAAGCTTGCAAACTATTCGCCGTGGGGCGGCTCGTTCCCCGAATTTGCCGTAACGGGATTCAGCGCAAATTCGCCGTCAATGAAGCTGGCGGGCGAGCGCAACTTCAAACCTGTTTCAATCTTTTCGGGCATTGATGCACTGAAACGTCACTGGGATATTTATGCGGAAGCCAATATCAAGGCAGGCTTCACGCCCGATCGCTCCCGCCATGCGGTTTCGCAAACCGTGTTCGTCGCCGATACCGACGCCGAGGCCAAGCGCCTGGTGATGGAAGGCCCGATTGGCTATTGCTTCAATCGCTATCTGATCCCGATCTGGCGACGCTTTGGGATGATGGATGGCTTTGCAAAGGATGCGGGCATCGATCCGGACAAAGCGGATCTCGAATTTCTGGTCGACCACGTGTTTGTCGTCGGTTCGCCCGACACGGTCGTGGAAAAGATCAATACATTGTTCGAGGCTTGCGGTGGCTGGGGCACGCTGCAGATCGAAAGCCATGACTATTACGATGACCCGTCGCCGTGGTTCCACTCGCTGGAACTGGCCGCCAAGGAAGTCGCGCCGCGCATTTCGCTTCCGGGCGCAAAGAGCGACAGCAAGGCGGCCTGATCACCCGGACACGGCTTAGAACAAAAAGGAAGTGACCATGGGAAGGCTTGCAGGAAAAGTTGCAATCATCACCGGCGCGGCGCGCGGCATGGGGGAATCCCACGCCATCGCGTTCGCCCGGGAAAGCGCGAAAGTGGTGCTGACCGACCTGCGCGAAGACGCAGGCGCAGCGCTCGCCGCAAAAATTGGCGATCAGGCGCTGTTTATCGCGCATGATGTGACCGATCCCGAACAGTGGGCAGCGGTGGTGTCCAAGGCTGAAGCCGCCTTTGGCAAGGTTGATATTCTGGTCAACAATGCCGGGATTCTGGGTGCGATGGCGGAAACCGACGTGCTTAGCATCGATGATTATCAAAAGGTCTGCGACATCAACCAGCACTCCGTCTTTTACGGCATGAAAGCTGTGCTGCCCGCGATGTTGCGCGCCGGTGGCGGTTCCATCGTCAACATCTCCTCGATTGCAGGTATTGTCGCCAATTACGGCTTTCCAAGCCTTGCCTATGTTGCCAGCAAGTTCGCCGTGCGCGGTATGACGAAAGCAACGGCAATCGAATTCGGGCCACGGGGCATTCGGGTGAATTCGGTTCATCCGGGTTTTATCCAGACCCCGATGATGGTCGAGGCAACAGACGAAGAAGGTGGCGATGCGCTTTCGCTGATCCCGCTGCGTAGAATTGCCGACCCGCAGGAAGTTTCGAATCTGGTGCTGTTTCTGGCGTCGGACGAGGCGTCCTACATCACCGGAGCCGAGCACATAATCGACGCGGGCATGCTCGCCCAATAGCCTGAAAATTGAGAGAGGGTCTGTCAAAATGGGCAATCGTCTGGACGGCAAGGTGTGTGTTGTTACCGGCAGCGGCAGTGGCATGGGCCGCGCCAGTGCGATCGAGATGGCAGCACAGGGCGGCAAGGTCGTTGTCACTGATATCAACACCAAAAGCGGCGAAGAGACTGTGGCGACAATCACCGCAGCGGGTGGAGAGGCCATCTTCATCGCCTGCAACCTGCGCAAGTCCGATGAAATAAAAGCGCTGATGGACGGCGCTGCGCAGCATTTTGGCGGCATAGATGTGTTGCACAATAATGCCGCAGTGCATGAGACCGATCTTACCGAACACACGTCGATCGAGGAATTGCCCGAAGAGGTTTGGGACATCGTCTACGAGGTTAACCTCAAGGCGCTCTGGCTGACCACCCGCTATGCCGTGCCCTATCTCAAAAAATCGAAAGCCGCAGCGATCGTCAATGTTGCATCGACCGGGTCCTTCGTATCCTATCCGCAGGCCGGGGCCTATTGCGCGACCAAAGGCGGTGTGCTGTTGCTGACAAAGGCAACTGCGGTCGACCTTGCCAAGTATAATATCCGCTGCAACTGCTATTGCCCCGGCGCTGTCCGCACACCAATGCTCGAAAAATATTTCGAGGCCGCGCCGGACAAGGAGCAAATCATGAGCGTACTTACCGGCGCGCACCTCATCCCGCGCCTCGGCGAACCTGAAGAAATCGCCAAACTCGCCTGCTTCCTTGCATCAGATGACAGCAGCTTCATCACCGGCGCATCCTATGTCATCGATGGCGGCACGTTGGCATGGCGCGGAACCAATGCTTGAGGAGGCTGATGGATTCCGTTGCGACTGTAAACAGGCTCGAGCAGCTCGAGCATTGCCTGCAAAATCTACAAACGTCTAACCACACCGCCCTATACTGATGAGGGTGCGTGTAGCATCGGCGGAGACGGGAATTGGTGGTGCGCTGCGCAGTCCTGAGCGAACCGGTCTCTGGTGAGATTTTCCCGTATAGATGGGAAAGTAGTGGGAAAACCATAAAAACTGGGCAACATTGCGCCCTATGGCAAAGCACGAACCCGAGAAAACCGAGGAAAAGCCAGCACCATTGCCAGTTGAAACAAACTGGGAAGAAAAAGACTGTAACTGGGAATCGATCGAATTCCTTCTAACTCAAAAGGATGAATATCAAACC
>JBFKAE010000183.1:0-5172 GCA_041621755.1 Sphingomonadaceae bacterium
CGGCCCGGATCGCGAAACTGTCCTCACAGGGCACCTTGCAAGGCTGGTCGGGCGAGGGAACGCTTGGCGGTACGCTGACAACCGGCAATACTGGTGAACGCGGACTTAGCGCGAGTCTCGCTGTTCAGAAGCAAGGTATACGTTGGCGGCATGAAATCGCGGCGCGCGCCGATTTCCAGAAATCCGCGAGCGTCAAGACGCGGGAGCGCTATTTCGCGTCATATGAGGGCAAAATTGCGCTCAACAAACGCATATACGCCTATGGCATGCTACAGTGGGAGCAAGACAAATTCGCCGGTTATGAACGCCGTTTTACCGAATCTTTCGGCCTTGGCTGGATCGCGCTCAACGATTCCCGGTTCCGCCTTGCAATCGGAGCCGGTCCAGCCTTTCGCCAGACACGCTTCGTCACGGCGCTCGAGGAGAGTGAACTTAACGAACTCGGCAAGGTCGATTTTCGCTGGAACATTACCCCCCGGTTTCGCTTCACCGAGGCCGCAGGCTATGTGCTTGGCGGCGGCAATGACACAATTTTTTCCAACACCGCGCTCACCGCAAAGCTGAACGGCGCCTTGTCGGCGCGTTTGTCATTCGATGTGCAGTATGAAAGCGAGCCGAGGGCCGGACGGCAGGCAACAGATACCATTTCGCGCTTTAGCGTCGTTTATGGCTTTTAAGATCAAGAAGGGGCTGACAAGCGGCATGAAAGCCGCCACACTGTGCAACCTATGACCACCGTCGTGCTGATCTTCGTCATTCTTGGTGCGCTGGCAACGGCGTTCGTGCTTGTACGCGGTATTATCATCATGGCGAGCGGCAAGGACATTACCGGCAAGAAATCGAACAAGATGATGACCTATCGCGTTGGCTTGCAGTTGGTGACGGTCCTGTTTGTGATTGCATTGATTTTTATGGTTCGCGCGGGATTCTAAGCGCCACATGGTCAAACTCAATAAGATCTACACGCGCACTGGCGACGATGGCTCGACAGGTCTTGTCGATGGCAGTCGTCGCGCGAAGAACAACGCCCGGATTGCGGCTTATGGCACAGTGGACGAGGCCAATAGCGCCATCGGAATCGCCCGGCTGTACAGCGCCGAACCCGAAGACGCGATGCTGGCGCGGATCCAGAACGACCTGTTCGATCTTGGCGCGGACCTTGCCACACCTGGCGAGATTGACGGCGCACTGCGTATTTCGCAGGTGCAGGTTGAGCGGCTGGAGCAGGAAATCGACGCCATGAACGCGTCACTTGAGCCGCTTAAAAGCTTTGTCCTGCCGGGCGGGACGCCGCTTGCCGCCTATTTGCACCTTGCGCGGACGGTGGTCCGGCGCGCCGAGCGAATCGCGGTCGAGGCCAATCAAGAGGATGCGATCGGCGCGTTGCCGATTCAATATCTGAACCGATTGTCTGATCATTTGTTTGTGATGTCGCGGCATTGCAACGCGGCGGCGGGTGGCGACATACTCTGGACGCCGGGCGCCAATCGCTAGACACGTTTCATTGTGTACATAACCGGGGAGAGTGCGTGTGACGGCCACCCGAATGCAACGATCCACAGACGCGCTATTGCAGCGCTATACCGGGGTTCGCGCCGACAGCCAGCGACTGGCCGCGCCGCTCAGCGACGCGGATGCCACTGTTCAGTCGATGGAGGATACAAGTCCGGCCAAATGGCATCTGGCGCATACAAGCTGGTTTTTCGAGACCTTCGTGCTGTCGGACGCAGTGGCGGATTATACAGTATTCGATCCGGGTTTTGCCTACCTGTTCAACAGCTATTACGAAGCGGCCGGGCCGCGCCATCGGCGGGGAGGGCGCGGCATGTTGAGCCGACCGAGCCTGCAGCGTGTGCTCGACTATCGCGCGCATGTCGACGAAGCGATGGCCGCCGCAATGCCAATATTTGGCGAGAAGCATCGCGCGCTCGTCGAACTCGGCCTGCATCACGAACAGCAGCATCAGGAACTGTTGCTGACCGATATATTGCACCTGTTTTCGCAGAACCCAATCGAACCTGTCTATGATCGCACCATATCATTGCCCGTCGCCGTATCAGAGCAGGATGCAGGCACAGGCTGGATCGCGCATGACGGTGGTATCGTGCGGATCGGTCATGAAGAGGCCGCTGCGGACGCCTTTGCCTTTGATTGCGAAATGCCCGCGCACGCGGTCTTGCTGCAGCCATTTGCGCTTGGGGCGCGGCTGATCACCAATGCGGAATGGGCCGCTTTCATCGATGATGGCGGCTATCGTTCGCCAGCGCTGTGGCTGTCCGATGGTTGGGCCTGGGTTGCGCGCGAAGGCATTGACGCGCCGCTATACTGGGCGCGGGCAGACGATGGCGGATGGACACAATTTACGTTGCGCGGTCGAAGGCGGGTCGCGCCGGACGCGCCTGTGACCCATATCAGCTATTTCGAAGCGGACGCCTTTGCCACATGGGCCGGGGCGCGCTTGCCGCGGGAAGCCGAATGGGAAGCGCTCTGCAACCATCAATTGTCACAAGCGTTTGATACATGCTGGCAGTGGACGCAAAGCGCCTATGCCGCCTATCCCGGTTTCAGGCCGGCGGCGGGCGCGGTCGGGGAGTATAATGGCAAATTCATGAGTGGTCAGTACGTGCTGCGCGGATCATCATGGGCAACGCCACAAGGGCACGCCCGCGCGACGTATCGCAACTTTTTCTACCCGCACCAGCGTTGGCAATTCACGGGTCTGCGGCTTGCTAGGGATATATGATATCGGAGGCGTCATGACGTCGAATTCAGACGCAAAACAGCATATTATCAATGCTTTCTCTGAAGCCATCAGGCGCGGCTTGTCGCAAAAGCAAAAAATAATTCCGGCACGCTATTTTTACGATCAGCGCGGTTCGGAGCTATTCGAGAAGATTACACGCCTGCCGGAATATTATCCGACGCGAACCGAAGTCTCACTGTTGAAGGCGCATAGCGGCGAGATCGCGCGGATCGTCGGCGAAAACAGGGTGGTCGTCGAGTTCGGGTCGGGCTCCTCGATGAAAACCCCGATTTTCGTCGAAGCGCTCGACGCAGCCGCTTATGTGCCCATCGATATTTCGGCGGATTTTCTGTTCGCGGCTGCACGCGATCTTGCCGAGGCGCTGCCTGGCCTTGATGTGTTGCCGGTCGCCGGTGACTTTACAAAAGAGATCGCGCTGCCGTCTGCGGTTGCGGGCATGTCAATGATCGGATTTTTCCCCGGATCGACGATCGGCAACCTGACGCCCGCTGCGGCAATCGACATGTTGCGGTCGTTTCGCGCGATTCTGGGTCAGGATCCGTGGCTGGCGATCGGGATTGATCTTAAAAAAAATATCCACACGCTTGAAGCTGCCTATGAAGACGCAGACGGCGTGACGGCGGCCTTTAACCTCAATCTTCTCGCACGCATCAATCGTGAACTTGGCGGGAATATCGACCTCGACGCCTTTGAGCATCGGGCGAAATGGAACGCGGACGAAGGCCGCATCGAAATGCATCTTGTGGTCCGCCATGGCACAGATTTTGAAATCGCCGGAGAGCACTATGCAATGCGTGCTGGTGAGACCATACATACTGAAAACAGTTACAAATATTCGCTTTCAGAGACAGATTTTCTGGCGCGAGCGGCCAATTGGCAACCCGTGCGCCACTGGGTTGATGATGCGGCCTTGTTCAGCCTGCACCTGTGGCGCGGTACAGCAGCGGGACAACAGCCCTGACAAGGGCAGAGCAGGCAAACACGACTGCCTGCCATTTTTCAGCGTTGCGCGCAGGCGCACATATGTATTGATGGCGCCAAATGGTCACAAGGGCGCGTCCAGACGTTGACACGGGGCGTGACAATGCGCCAATCGGTCTCGCGAAATCGGCGTTAAGCCGAGGAACCTTTCCGGAGGAAGTTATGAAAATCCTGGTCCCCGTCAAACGGGTGATAGATTACAATGTCAAAGCCCGCGTCAAATCCGACCAGTCGGGCGTCGAGCTTGCCAACGTCAAGATGAGCATGAACCCGTTCGATGAAATATCGATTGAGGAAGCCTTGCGCCTGAAAGAGGCTGGCAAGGCAACCGAAGTGGTTGCGGTTTCGATCGGCGTGCAGCAGTCGCAGGAAACCATCCGCACCGCACTCGCCATGGGGGCCGACCGTGGCATTCTCGTTGTCACCGATGTCAATGTCGAACCACTTGGCGTTGCAAAGATCCTCGCCAAGATCGCCGCCGATGAAGCGCCCGACATGATTATCCTTGGTAAACAGGCGATTGATGACGATTCAAACCAGACCGGCCAGATGCTGGCCGCGCTGCTCGACTGGCCGCAGGGCACATTTGCCTCGAAGGTCGTGGCCGAGGATGGCACGGTCAAGGTCACGCGCGAAGTCGATGGCGGCCTTGAAACCGTTGCGCTGAAATTACCGGCAATCGTGACCAGCGACTTGCGTCTCAACGAGCCGCGCTACGCGTCACTGCCCAATATCATGAAAGCGAAATCCAAGCCGATCGACAGCAAGACGCCCGAAGATTACGGCGTCGATGTCACCCCGCGCCTGACCACGGTCAAGGTTACCGAGCCGCCGAAACGGCAGGCCGGTATCAAGGTCGAATCGGTCGATGCGCTTATTGGCAAACTCAAGGAAATGGGAGCGATCGCATGAGCGTCCTTGTCCTCGCAGATCACGACAACCAAACCCTCGCGCCTGCAACGCTTGTCGCTGTGACCGCAGCGAGCAAGATCGGCGGCGATGTCCATGTACTCGTCGCAGGCAGCGGTAGCAGCGCGGTTGCTGATGCCGCCGCAAAAATCGCAGGCGTCGCCAAAGTCCTCCACGCCGATGATGAGGCCTATGCAAATGCATTGGCTGAAAATCTCGCGTCGCTCGTTGTCAGCTTGATGGATGGCTATGACACGCTCATGGCGCCGGCGACGACGACCGGCAAGAACGTCCTGCCGCGCATTGCCGCAAAGCTCGATGTGCAGCAGATTTCCGAGATCACCGCTATCATCGACGCCAATACGTTCGAACGGCCAATCTATGCCGGAAACGCCATTGCCACGGTCAGCACGAATGACGCCAAAAAAGTCATCACCGTGCGCGGTACGGCATTCGACAAGGCCGATGATACGAGCGGCTCGGCAAGCGTCGAGGCGATTTCGGGGCCGGGCGACAGC
>JBFKAE010000184.1:0-5163 GCA_041621755.1 Sphingomonadaceae bacterium
AGTGCCGTGCGTGCTGAAGGCGCAAATGGATCCCCGCGTTCGCGAGGATGACGGAGTGGTGGGCTGAGGTCAGGTTTCGCGATGATGGGGTTTTGTGAAACGGTTTCCCTCCAGCGTCATCCTCGCGCATGCGGGGATCTATTCGGGGGTGACGTTTCGCTGATATATGAGGAAAATGCCGTGCGTGTTGAAGGCGCAAATGGATCCCCGCGTTCGCGAGGATGACGGAGTGGTGGGGTATTTCCCTTTTCGTCATCCTCGCGCATGCGGGGATCTATTCGGAGGTGCCGCATCGCTGATTTACAAGGCAAATGTTTTGCGCGCTGATAGCGGCAATGACGAGGTGGATGGGGTGATGAACTGGAGTGGGAAATGACGACGCTTGAAGGGGGTTGCCACTGTAGCGCGGTGCGGTTCAAGGTCGAAGTCCCGGCAGAGCCGGTCTCGCTGCTCGATTGCAATTGCAGCATATGCGCGAAAACCGGATTTCTGCATCTGATCGTCGAGGGGGATGCATTCACGCTGACCACTGACAGCACGGCGCTGCGCGAATATAGTTTTGGTTCGGGCAAGGCACGGCATCTGTTTTGCGGCACATGCGGCATCAAAAGCTTTTACGTGCCGCGCTCACACCCCGACGGGTACAGTGTCAACGCGCGCTGCCTCGATGATTTTGCGGCGCTTGAATGCAATATCGTTCCATTTGACGGCCAGAACTGGGACGCAGCGCGCGCGGCGCTCGACTAGGATCAGCGCTTATTTGGATTGACCACGCTCTGCGACAAGGGCGCGTAGCAGGTCTTCAAGTTCGGTAATGACGAACGGTTTGCCGATAACAGGAACATTTTTCAGGCTGTCGGGAACATCCGACGTGCGGCCATAGCCAGTGGCGAACACCACCGGAATATCGCGTTCCTGCAAACGCTCGGCGACCGGCCAACTGCTTTCACCATCGAGATTAACGTCCAGCAGCGCAATATCGGCAGTCGTCGTCTCGGCAAGCGTCAACGCCTCGGCAAGCGATGTTGCCGGTCCTTCAATATCCCATTCCATATCGTCGAAAAGGCCTTCAAGCGCCAACATGACGAGACTTGAATCCTCGACCACCATGATCCGGGTCGATGCGTCTCCAGCGCTCTGCTCGTTCTGTGCAGCTTGTTCCATCTACGCCCCCCATCGCCAAGCATGGCAAGGCGCGAAGTCTTGCAGATCAATCATGCAGGCGCAATTTATCTTTGCCCGATAAAACAAATCATCGCGGCCCCGCGATGTTGCCAAGTGCAAGCGAAGCACCCTAAACGGTCGATAATGATCGCTCTATGCATATGGCAGGACCACACATGACCACATACGACTATGATCTTTTTGTCATTGGCGCAGGTTCGGGCGGCGTCCGCGCGGCACGCATATCTGCGGGATATGGCGCGAAGGTCGCGATTGCAGAAGAATATCGCGTCGGCGGCACCTGTGTCATTCGTGGTTGCGTCCCCAAAAAGCTTCTCGTCTATGGCGCACATTTTGCCGAGGATATTGAGGATGCGCGGCGTTTTGGCTGGTCGGTCGATAACAAGCGCTTTGACTGGGCGACGCTTCGCGACAATGTCCTGGCCGAGGTCGACCGTCTGAACGGCCTCTACATTGGCACGCTCGAAAACCATAAAGTTGACATTATCGAAGGTCGCGCGACGTTTATCGATGCGCACACACTCGACGTTGGTGGCAGGCGCGTTACCGCCGACAAGATCCTGATCGCGACAGGATCGCGTCCGGGCATTCCCGATTGCGAAGGCGCCGAGCATGGCATCACCTCGAACGAGGTCTTTCACCTTGATGCGCTGCCAAAGCGCGTGGTGATCGCGGGCGGCGGCTATATAGCCAACGAGTTTGCCGGGATTTTCAATGAATTCGGCGTGGACGTGACGCTGCTGTTACGCAGTGACAAGATGCTGCGCGAATATGATGCCAGTCTGGTCGACCGCCTGCAGGCGATCAGCACACAAAAGGGCATCAAGTTTCGCTTCAACGCACCCTTTCGCAAGGTCGAAAAGCTGGAGGATGGCAGTTTGCGCATTCATGCCGGCGACGGCACACCGCTTGAAGCCGATCTCCTCGTCTATGCCATCGGGCGACCGCCAAATGTCGAGGGACTCGGCCTTGAAAACGCCGGTGTGGCGCAGAAACCCAATGGCGCCATTGCCGTCGATGAATATAGCCGCAGCAATGTCGAGAATATCTACGCCGTCGGCGATGTTACCGACCGTGTACAGCTCACCCCCGTCGCCATTCGCGAAGGCCATGCCTTTGCGGATTCGGTGTTCGGCAAGACCCCGCGCAAGGTCGATCATAGCTGCATCCCGTCCGCCGTCTTTAGCCACCCGCCGATTGCCGCCGTTGGCATGACCGAGGCGCAAGCGCGCAACCACGTCGGCGGCGTCAAGGTTTATACGTCGGACTTTCGCGCGATGAAAAACGTCCTTGCCGACCGCAACGAACGCGCGCTTTACAAGCTTGTCGTCGACGAGGCGACCGACCGCGTCCTTGGCGCGCATATCATCGGACCCGATGCCGCGGAGATCATGCAGGCAATGGCCATTGTCGTGAAAGCAGGCATGACCAAGGCGCAGCTTGACGAAACCGTCGCGATCCACCCCACGATGGCCGAAGAACTGGTGCTGATGCGCTAAAGGCCCTGTGGGGATATCGTGCGTCCCTCGACTTCGCTCGGGATGATGGGGTTTGGAGAGCGGGATGGTGGGCTTTGGGCGCGGATGCCACCCCCACTGTCATCCCCGACCTGATCGGGGATCCAGCGGGGCGCGCCGCTTTCGTGGTGCGCGAACATTGTGCACGTTGAGGCTACGACTGGATTCCCGCGTTCGCGGGAATGACAGGTTGGGGCGGGGCAGGAAAAAGGTTCCATCATCCCGAGCGAAGTCGAGGGACCGCAAAGGCCGTGGACCGCCCACGCTTTCTCACCTCTACGGGTTAAGGGTGACGGCGTATGATCAGAAGCCCAGCATAACGCTCGGGTCGACGACCGCTTCGATCATACGGTCGACCTCGCTATGCGCGATCTTCAGCTGCTGATCGATCAGCAGCATCGACAGGCCGTGCACCATCGACCATGATCTCAGCGCCGCCTTGCGACGTCCTGCCGTGGCAAGGCGTGGCCCTGCGACAGTGCCGATCGCCGATTCAAGATTATCGACGAGCTGCTGCGCGGCAAACATCAGCGCCGCATCGCGGCTGCCACTGACCAGCGGGCTGAACATCAGCCGGAACAGCGATGGGTTGGAAATGGCGAAGCGCACATAGGCGCGGCCCATATGTGAAAGTCGCACCGGCGTTACGATGCGGCCCGCGACCGGCTCCGACTGCGCATCGGTCAGACGCCGGAAGCCCTCGACCGCAAGCGCGGACAAGAGCGCCTCTTTGGAGGAATAGTGCCTATAGACCGCAGCCGGGCTGACCCCGACCGCGCGCGCGACCTGTCGCAATGCGATTTCAGAGATGTTTCCGTGACGCTCGAGAATCTCCAACCCTGCGGCAAGTAGCGCAGATTGAAGGTCCCCATGATGATAGCTGTCAGCAGATTTTTTGGCATACACCGGTGATTGTTTCAGCACAATTCTACCTACCCTCGTCCCACATCCATGTGAACACTGTCCGCTTTTATGGTTAAAATCAAGTTAAGCCATGAAGTTATACAAGGTCCTTTCCATGAACTCTCATATTTTCACATCATCTTGTGGCTTGTGTCGCCTGAAAGACTAAATGTTCCACGCAACAAAAAGCATGACTTGCGCAGTTTTACGCGAATCGCCACAAGGCTTGTGGATAAGTGAAGGTTGAAATGTGAGTGTGACAGGATGAGCAACTGGGTACCGGCAAGCTGGCGCGAGTTTGAAGCGCGGCAAATGCCAAATTATGACGATACGAACGCGCTCGATGCGGTTGAGCGGGAACTATCGGGCTATCCACCGCTCGTCTTTGCAGGTGAAGCGCGGCAATTGGAAAGCGACCTTGCCGAGGTCGCGCACGGCAAGGCGTTCCTGCTGCAAGGCGGCGACTGTGCGGAAAGCTTCGCGGAATTTCATCCCGACCATATTCGCGATACATTTCGCGTCATGCTGCAAATGGCAGTGGTCCTCACCTTTGCCAGCGGCATGCCAGTGGTCAAGGTCGGACGCATGGCGGGGCAATTCGCCAAGCCGCGTTCCGCCGATATGGAAGATCAAGATGGCGTGTCACTGCCAAGCTATCGCGGTGATATCGTCAATGACATCGCTTTTGCAGAAAACGGTCGCAAACCCGATCCAAAACGTATGTTGCGCGCCTATATGCAGGCAGCATCAACGTTGAACCTGTTGCGGGCATTCTCGCAGGGGGGCTATGCCAATCTGCATCAGGTCCACAAATGGAACCTCGACTTTGTCGGTCGTTCGCCCTGGGCGGAAAAATATCAGGATGTCGCCGATCGTATTGGTGAAGCGCTCGCCTTCATGGAAGCATGCGGTGTTGGCCCTGATACAGTGCCACAGTTGAAGGGCACGCATTTCTATACCAGCCACGAAGCACTGCTGCTGGGTTATGAGCAGGCGATGACCCGGCAAGACAGCCTGACCGGTCGCTGGTACGACACCAGCGCGCATATGCTGTGGGTCGGCGATCGCACCCGCTTCCCGGGATCGGCGCATATCGAATTCCTGCGTGGCATCGGCAATCCAGTCGGCATCAAGGCTGGCCCCAGCCTTGAACCCGACGTGCTTGTCAAGCTGATCGAAACCGTCAATCCGGAAAACCGTCCGGGTCGTGTCACGATCATCTCGCGCTTTGGCCATGACAAGGTCGAAGCCGGGCTGCCGCCGCTTGTGCGCGCGGTCAAGCGTGAGGGACAGCATGTTGTCTGGTCGTGCGACCCAATGCACGGCAACACGATCAAATCGACAAGCGGTTACAAGACCCGTCCGTTCGACCGCATCCTTGCCGAGGTCAAAGCCTTTTTCGCCGTACACCGCGCCGAAGGCACGCACGCTGGCGGCATTCATGCCGAAATGACCGGGCAGAACGTCACCGAATGCACGGGCGGCGCGATGGCGATCACCGACGATGCGCTCGGCGACCGCTATCACACGCATTGCGACCCGCGCCTGAATGCCGGGC
>JBFKAE010000185.1:0-5123 GCA_041621755.1 Sphingomonadaceae bacterium
CAGCCGATCGCGGGGATGAGCGGGAATCGGGGGTTGAAGATTTCAACATCGTGACGGACGCTCGACGCGGGGAGTTCATGCAGTGCTGCATATGGCCCGACGGGCAGGATGAATTTTCCGATCGGGGCGATAACTTTCAGATTGACGTCGTCGCGGGCGGCCAGGCGCTGCGTCTGACGCTCCACGAAACCGCCAAAATGCGGCTGGGCGCTGTTTGGATAAAGCGTCGAGAAGGTCAGTACGTTCAGCACAATGCACCGCTGATAACGTGCGCCGGTCGATCCCGCCAGTCACAGGATTTGTCGATTATATGATGTCGGTGCTTGGCGGGTGGTTTTGCAGCCGCTAAAGGATGGCGTCATGAAGATAAGAAAATCCGTTGGCCACGTGCTTCTTGCCGTCGCCCTTGCCTCAATCGCGCTTTCGGGGTGTGCCCGGGGCAAAAAGGGGCCGGGCGTCGCCGACCGTTCCTATATCGCGAGCGATGTCCAGACGCTCTATAACTATGCGAAGGATACGCTCGACAAGCGGCGCTACAAGCAGGCGGCGCTGATCTTTGACGAGGTCGAACGCCAGCACCCTTATTCGGTGTGGGCGCGGCGCGCGGTGCTGATGAGCGCATTTTCCTATTATATGGCGCGCGACTATCAACAGTCCGTGATTGCCGCGCAGCGCTTCCTGTCGCTGCACCCCGGCAACAAGGACGCGCCTTATGCCTATTATCTGATCGGTGTCAGCTATTACGAGCAGATCAACGACGTCCAGCGCGATCAGAAAGTCACAGAGCAGGCGTTGCAGGCCCTGAACGAAGTCGTGCGTCGCTTTCCCGAATCAACCTATGCGTCCGATGCGCGGCTCAAGATTGATCTGACGCGTGACCACCTTGCCGGCAAGGAAATGGCCATCGGGCGGTTTTATCAGGATCGGCGGCAGTTCCTCGCCGGGATCCTGCGCTTTCGCAACGTCATCGATACGTATGACACGACCAGTCATACACCCGAGGCGATGCACCGGCTTGTCGAATGCTATCTCGCCCTTGGTATCAAGGATGAAGCCAAAAAGACCGCTGCCGTTCTGGGGTATAATTATCCCGGTTCGAAATGGTACGAGCGTAGCTACAAGCTCGTCCAGCGGCACGCGGGCTAAGTATCTGGCGTGCTGAGCGCGCTCGACATTCGAAATGTCGTATTGATTGAAGCGCTGGCGCTCGACTTCGGGGCCGGACTTGGCGCGCTGACCGGTGAAACCGGCGCGGGCAAATCGATATTGCTCGACAGTCTTGGCCTTGCGTTAGGTGCGCGCGGCGAAACCGGACTTGTGCGCGCCGGGCAAAGCGAGGCGCAGGTCAGCGCGATTTTCCATCCAGCAAAAGATCACCCGGGATGGCAGCTCCTCGACGAGCAGGGCATCGATACGGACGACGGCGAGATCATCCTGCGCCGGATCGTCAAGTCTGACGGCGGCAGCCGCGCCTTTGTCAATAATCAGCCGGTCAGCGCCGGGTTTCTGCGCGATCTTGGCGCGCTGCTCGTTGAAATCCATGGTCAGCATGACGAGCGCGGTCTGCTGAACCCGCGCGGGCACAGGGCCATGCTCGACGGCTTTGGCGGCTATGACACGGATATGTGCGCCGCAGCCTATCGGGAATGGCAAGCGGCGCAAGCTGCCTTCGACAAAGCAAAGGCCACGCTTGAAGAGGGGCTGCGTGACCGTGCATTCCTTGATCATGCGGTTGCAGAGCTGCGTGCGCTCGCGCCCGAGCCGGGCGAAGAGGCAACCCTCGCTGCACGGCGCAGCGATATGATGAAGGGGCAACGCATTGCCGAGGACATGGCGGCAATTGCGGAGGATCTGACCGGCGCGGAGGGCGGCCTTGCGCGCCTGCGCACAGCGGCACGGCGTCTGGAACGCGTCGCAGAGCAGCACCCGCTGCTTGCCGAGGCGCTGGCGGCCGTCGATCGCGCGATCAACGAAGCGGGCGAGGCAGAGGATCAGCTAGCCGCTGCTGCCGAGGCGCTGGCCTTCGATCCGGCGGAACTTGATCTCGCGGAAGAGCGCCTGTTCGCGCTGAGAGCCATTGCGCGCAAGCACAGGGTGGAACCCGACAGGCTGGCCGAACTCGCCGCGGAAATGGAAGCGCGGGCGTTGGCCATTGATGCAGGTGAAGAGGGGCTTCTCAAACTTGAAAAGGCGCTTGGCGTCACGCGCGCCCAGTTCGAGGTTGAAGCCGACAGGTTGAGCGCGGCACGTGCGGAGGCTGCTGCGCGGCTGGATGTGGCCATCAAGGCGGAATTGAAACCGCTGAAGCTCGACGCGGCGCAATTCAGGACATCTGTCTCCCGGCTTCCCGATACGCAGTGGGGTGCGGCGGGGGCCGACCATGTCGAATTTGAAATTTCGACCAATCCCGGCGCACCGTTTGGGCCGCTCGCAAAAATTGCGTCGGGCGGTGAACTGTCGCGCTTCATCCTTGCGCTGAAAGTCGCGCTGGCCGAAACGCGGCAGGCCAGTACAATCATATTCGATGAAATCGATCGTGGTGTTGGCGGCGCGGTTGCGAGCGCGATTGGCGAACGCCTGTCGCGACTGTCAAAAGGCGGACAATTGCTTGTCGTGACGCACAGCCCGCAGGTCGCGGCGCGCGCCGATCATCAATACAGGATCGCAAAATCATCCGACGGCACGGTCGCGCGCACGGGGGTCGAGCGCCTCGGCGATATGGCGCGGCGCGAGGAAATCGCGCGTATGCTGTCGGGCGCAGAAGTCACAGACGAGGCCCGCGCACAGGCCGAAAGGCTGATGGCGTGAACGATGTTTCCGATCTTGGCGAAGCCGAGGCCGCGAATGAACTGATGCGGCTTGCAAAGGCGATTGCGCGGCATAACCGGCTCTATCATGCCAATGATGCGCCAGAGGTTTCGGACGCAGAGTTTGATGCGCTGGTGCGGCGCAACAATGCGCTCGAAGCGGCGTTCCCGCATTTGGTGCGTGCAGATTCGCCAAACAAGGCGGTTGGCGCTGCGCCGTCGGGGCATCTGGCGAAAGTCGCGCATGCACGGCCCATGCTCAGCCTCGACAACGCCTTTGCCGATGATGATGTGCGCGAGTTCGCGGCACGCGTGCGGCGGTTCCTGATGCTCGATGCAGATGTGCCGCTGGCGTTGACGGCGGAGCCGAAGATCGACGGACTGTCCTGTTCGCTACGCTATGAGAAGGGTGTGCTGGTCGGGGCGGCGACGCGCGGTGATGGGCAGGTCGGCGAGGATGTGACCGCCAACGTCGCGACCATCGCCTGCATTCCGCAAAAGCTGCATGGCAAGGCGCCCGATGTGTTCGAGATCCGCGGCGAAGTCTATATGGACAAGGCGGATTTTGCGGCGATGAATATCGAGCAAGAGGCGAAGGACGCGAAAATCTTCGCCAATCCGCGCAATGCGGCGGCAGGAGCATTGCGACAGAAGGACCCGTCGGTGACGGCATCGCGACCGCTCAAATTCTTTGCGCATGGCTGGGGCGAGGTTTCTGCGCTGCCCGGCGACAGTCAGTTCGCCATCATGCAGGCGATTGCCACATGGGGATTGCCGGTTGCGCACTTGTTCGAACGCTGTGACGACGCCGACGCGGCGCTTGCGCATTATCGTGAAATCGAACGACAGCGCGCCGATCTTGCGTTCGATATTGATGGCGTTGTCTACAAGGTCGACAGGATCGATTGGCAACAACGCCTCGGTTTTGTCGCGCGTGCGCCGCGCTGGGCGATCGCGCATAAGTTTCCCGCTGAAAAAGCTGAAACCACGCTCGAATCCATCGATATTCAGGTCGGGCGCACCGGCAAGCTGACCCCCGTTGGCCGCTTGCAACCGGTCAGTGTCGGCGGGGTCATGGTGTCAAACGTCACGCTGCACAATCGCGACGAGATCGGACGTCTGGGCGCGCGGCCCGGTGACAGGGTGCTGATCCAGAGGGCGGGTGATGTCATTCCGCAGATCGTCGAGAATTTGACCCGCGATGAAGCGCGGGCGGCGTTTGTTTTTCCCGATCATTGCCCCGAATGCGGATCGGAAGCCGTTGCCGAGGAAGGCGAGGTCGATGTGCGCTGTACAGGTGGCCTCATCTGTCCAGCGCAGCGCGTTGAACGGTTGAAGCATTTCGTGTCGCGCGGCGCGCTCGATATTGATGGGCTTGGCGAAAAGAGCATCGCTGAATTTTTCGAAAGCGGGCTGATCGAGACACCTGCGGATATTTTCCGGCTGCACAAGCACCGCGATGCCATATTGGCGCGCGAGGGCTGGCAGGAAAAGTCGGTGGACAACCTGCTGGCGGCAATCGATGCCCGGCGTTCCCCCGATCCGGCGCGCTTCCTGTTCGGGCTTGGTATCCGGCACGTCGGGCAGGTGACGGCAAAGGATCTGGTAAAGGCGTTCGGAACGGTCGAAGCGATAGAAGATATCGCAACGCGCGCGCATGACGATGACGCGGCGCGTCAGGAGCTGTTGGCGGTCGATGGTATCGGGCCGGTCGTTGTTCAGACGCTGGGCGATTTTTTCCACGAGGCGCACAACCGCGAAGCCTGGGATGATCTTCTGGAGGTCGCGCATCCAGCGGCCTATGTGTCGAACGTCCGCGAGACGGAATGGAGTGGCAAGACCATTGTCTTTACCGGCAAGCTCGAATTGATGAGCCGTGATGAAGCCAAAGCACAAGCCGAGGCGCTTGGCGCGAAGGCGGCAGGTTCGGTCAGCGCCAAAACCGATCTGGTCGTGGCTGGACCGGGGGCAGGATCAAAGCTGAAAAAAGCTGCAGAGCTTGGCGTCGCGGTTATCGACGAGGCGGCCTGGGTCGACATTGTAAAGGCGGCAGGCGAAGGCGGGTAATAGCTTCCATGCGATGATCGCCAAGCCTGCCCCCACCAAACGTTCATCATCCCGAGCGCAGTCGAGGGGCGCACGATGCTCCCACGGCCTTTGCTGTCCCTCGACGACGTCCGGGATGATCGGGACTTTTGCCGCACACCCCACCCACCATCCCCGCGCATCGCCAAAGCTGCCCCCGCCAATGGATCCCCGATCAAGCCGGGGATGACGACAGAGAAAAGCACCCCCACCAAACGTCATCATCCCGAG